>NZ_NUQE01000024.1 GCF_002582035.1 Bacillus pseudomycoides | reverse complement strand
CGCTCAATTGCGACTTCCTTATGTTAACATCTCATTCATTCAATGTCAACAATGTTTTTTATTTCTTTTTTCGCTTGATGAATTCGTTCATCAGCGACGAATATTAATTTATCATATATAAAACTATATCGTCAATACTTTTTAATAAAAAATTCTTTTTCTCATATACCTTGTACAATCTTCAGGTGAAGCAATTCTTGTAAATAAAGTAAATAACAATTTATATCGCTCTTCCATCGTCCTTTTTACAATACGATGGATTCGCTTATCTGCAAAGTCAAATAACAATTCATCTAACTCTCTTTTTAATACATATTCTAATTCTCTTTGTTCCTGCTCCGTAATCAATAACCCAATCATTCTGTCACCTCAGCTGTTTCTTATCTACATACACATCTCCTAATATATGTGAAATTAACTAAAGTTATAGTGAAACCTCCATCAGTGGAGGTTTTCTTCATCTCCCACTAATGGTTAGTTCAATCAATCGGGCTCCCACCACCTATTTTCTTCTCTTTCTCTGAATCTTGAGGTGGAGATCTTACTGCCCGAAAGTAGCGGGATAAATTATATAAATCGTTACCGTTCAGTATATCCTTTTCTTACGATGCTAATCGTTTAGTTCTCTTTTCTTCTTTTTCTGCATATAAGTAACTGAAAAGGATTGGACAAAGGGGCGGAGAAACGATGTTTTTCTTCTTTATAACAAGTAAACATAGGTTTAAACAAATTAGTCTTATTATTGTGCTTTCCCTTTTTACGGCATGGCTGCTCTTTTTAAAAACATATTCTTATCAATCGGTTTTTTCAACAACTACTGGTCCGAAAGCAATTTATAAAGGAGACACGACCAAAAAACAAGTTTCTTTAACGTTCGATATTAGTTGGGGGGATGAGAAAGCATTACCTATACTAGATACATTAAAAGAAAAGAAGATAACAAACGCCACATTCTTTCTTTCGGCAGCATGGGCGGAGCGCCATCCTGATATTGTGGAACGTATTATAAAAGATGGTCACGAAATTGGAAGTATGGGATACAATTACAAAGACTACACTTCTTTAGAAGCAAACGAAATCCGAAGGGACCTCTTAAAGGCACAGGACGTATTTACAAAACTTCAAGTGAAACAAGTTCAACTCCTACGTCCTCCTAATGGTAACTTTAATAAAACGGTATTAAAAACTGCTGAATCTCTAGGATATACGGTTGTACATTGGAGTAATAATTCAAACGATTGGAAA
Organism: Bacillus pseudomycoides; assembly: GCF_002582035.1. Taxonomy (GTDB): domain Bacteria; phylum Bacillota; class Bacilli; order Bacillales; family Bacillaceae_G; genus Bacillus_A; species Bacillus_A pseudomycoides_B. The sequence goes on along the minus strand of NZ_NUQE01000024.1, from coordinate 57,272 downwards.
AACCCCGGGGTCAATCAAATTGTTACCACCGTTTCAGAAAATCTACACGAAGGAGATATCATTCTACTTCACGCTTCTGATTCAGCACTACAAACAAATCAAGCATTACCAATGCTACTTCAAAAATTGAAAACGGATGGATTAAAAAACGTCCCTGTCTCTCAGCTCATCTCTAATACAAATGCTAAAAGCAAAGACATAGATTGAACTTACACCTACTTTGCTCAGGCGGAAGCCTTACTGTTCATTAAACAAAATAAAAGCTGATTCCACTATAGGAATCAGCTTTTTTGTGCTATTAAACGATGTAACATTAGGACCTGATATGCATTGCACAGTAACAACGGAACAACCATTAAGTATAACCAATTTGCATCATTGATCCGCAGCGCTGGAACCCATTCAATAACAGTCACAACAATCATAAAGAATAGGGCTGGGACAAAAGCTTTCTTATTCGTCTCTTTACTTTTTATGTAAGCAACAATTGCTCCAAATACAAATAGAGCCCCAGCAACCAAAATATTCACACCAAGTGATGCATTCCCATTTGCAATCAACACAGAGCGCAAGTATACAAAATCAAATAATACAAATGCAATTAAGAAAATTTGTATTGCATTCCAAAGAGATGGAGAGCGAAACACCCCTAGTCCAAACCGATGAATTGTTAAATACGCAAAAAAACCCATTTGACTGATGACACTAAAAATAAAACCTATTCCAAGCAACCAAAAAGAAATCATTAAAATTTCTTTTCCGTCGAAATTTTGAAAAAATTTATTGTATTTGTCCCACTCTAAAATAAAACCGATAAAGATTGTACTGCTTCCCCCAAGAAATAATGTCGTCAAAAAGAGTCGTACCCATTTTCGGCTATTCATAGATATATCCCCCAATATATATTTCTAATTAAATTGTAACAATGTCATTTTCAAAAAGCTAGCCATCAATATGTATAAATTCCTTCAAGATATTTATATTAAAAAGAGAAATATGCGAAAGGAGTCCCGGCTGATGAAACGGATTCTGCTCATTTTGGTCTCTTTTATCCTTTTTATCGGAATAGTTGCATGCGCACAAGAAAAAGAAGCAAAATCCCAATTAGACTATGATCAAACGAAAAAAATGATTATTGATATTCTAAAAACGGATGAAGGCAAAAAAGCAATTCAAGATGTACTAACCGATGAAAAAATGAAGCAAGCTCTTATTTTAGATGAATCTGTAGTGAAAAAAACGATTGAAGATACCATGCTATCAGATAAAGGGCAACAATTTTGGGAGAAATTATTCAAAGATCCTGAGTTTGCTGCTAAGTTTGCAAAAAGCATTGAGAAAGAACAAACGAATTTAATGAAAACATTATTAAAAGATCCTGAGTATCAAGCAGGTGTTATAGAGATCATGAAAAATCCGGAAGTTGGAAAAATCATGATGCAAACAATGAAAAGTAAAGAGTATCGTCAATATTTGCAGCAAGTCTTAACTGAAACTGCCGAAAGTCCACTATTCCAAGCAAAAATGATAGATATTATTAGTAAAGGTGTTGAAAAGGCTCAGAAAAGTGGCGGTGAGCAAAAAAAAGAAGGCGGATCTACAGAAAGCAAAAAATAACCCTCGTACGGAGGGTTATTTTTGTTCAATTGCCGCTCTCTCAATTACTTGCTTAGCAATTTGTTTATAGATTACTCCAATTCTATGCGCCTCATCATATACAGATGGCGCAAATTCTTCTGCATTCCAATCTGGCTGCTGGAGCGGAATTTCTCCAAGTACTACTGTCTGTAATTCTTCCGCTAACTTTTCTCCCCCGCCTTTACCAAAGACATATTCTTTTTCACCAGTCACTTTGCTTTCAAAGTAAGACATATTTTCCACAACACCAATAATCTCATGCTCCGTGCGAAGCGCCATTGCACCAGCTCTAGCTGCTACAAAAGCTGCTGTTGGATGAGGCGTTGTTACAATGATTTCCTTACAAGATGGAAGCATAGAGTGTACATCTAATGCTACATCACCTGTACCAGGAGGCAAGTCTAACACTAAGTAATCTAAATCACCCCACTCTACTTCTGTAAAGAAATGATTTAACATTTTCCCAAGCATTGGGCCTCTCCAAATGACAGGCGCATTATCTTCTACGAAAAATCCCATAGAAATAACTTTTACACCAAAACGCTCCACTGGAATAATTCTATCACCGCGTACAACAGGGCGTTTTTCAATCCCCATCATATCCGGTACACTAAATCCGTATATATCAGCATCAACGATTCCAACTTTTTTTCCTAACCTAGCAAGAGAAACCGCTAAGTTTACAGAAACCGTCGATTTTCCAACGCCGCCTTTTCCACTCGCTACTGCTAGGAAAGTTGTTTTTGAATGCGGTGATAATAAAGATTCACCCTGCTCTTCTTGCGGAGCAAATTGTAATTGTTCTTCTTCCATAAATTCTGTAAAGCGTAAACCAACTGTTGCTGCTCCTAGCTCTTTCACTAATTTCACAATTGCTCCTTGCAGCTGCATTTGTTCCGCTGTTCCTGTTTTCACAATCGCAATTTTAATGCTCACATGTTCTTTTTCTGGTTTCACAGTGACTTCTTTAATACCATTTGTTTCTTTTAATGTTTTATTTAGAAACGGATCTACAATCCCTTCAAGTGCTCCCACTACTTGTTCTTTCGTTACCATAATCTGTCCCGCCCCCTGTTAGAAAAATAAGATAAAGCAATTTAAATTGTGTTCTTACAAGCATGTAATGACTCATTAGAACGAAATAAATGCGTTTTCATTGTAAGTATAGCATATTTTCGAAAAACTCCGTTACAAAGAAGAACCCTCCTTAATCGGGAGGGTTCCCTTTCTCAGTAAAATATCGCAGGACCCCGCGATATATAGCAGCAGCAACTTTTTGCTGATACTTCTCTGAGTTTAATAAATACCTTTCGTTTACATTGGATAAAAATCCAGCTTCAACTAATACACCCGGTGTTTTCGCATGCTTCAATAAATAGACATGCGAAATTGTTTTTGCCGAACGTTTCGTATTCTCGAGACTTGTTCGTAATTCTGCTTGAATAAATTTTGCTGCTCGCTCATTTTCTACTAAAGAACGATAATAAAATGTTTGTGCTCCTTTTGAATCACCACTTGGAAGAGCATTCAAATGCACACTAACAAAAAAATCAACATCAGACTTATTAACGATTTCAACACGTTTTTTTAGATCCTCTGCTTTGCGGCGGCTATATCCCTTAGTGCTTTTGTCTGCTAAATCATAGTCTCCATTACGTGTCAAAATCACGAGCGCCCCTTGTTCTTGTAAATAATCTTGCACTTTTTTTGTAATTTCCAATGTAATATCCTTTTCAACAATATCTTCCCCGCCAACTGCGCCTCCATCCGGGCCACCATGACCAGCATCTAATACAATAATTTTTCCAGACAACGGCAAATTCCACGCTCTCCATGATTTTGTAATTTGAAAATCCTGCCTTACTAAGAAAAAAAGTACAACCGCTGCTAACATAAAAGAAATAATCCGAATTCTTTTCATACCTTTCCTCCTCTAGCTAGTCCCTCTACTTACTTATATGGGACAAGAGGAAAGTTTATGATTTTCTTAATGCAGCTTCATGCGATATCTTCTCTCACCCTTTTCATACCCTTGTTGCCACCAAGCACTAATAAAGTGCTGGCATAATTGATATAACTGCTCATCTTCATTTTCTTCTAAAGTTTGCAAAGGAACACTTATCAAAAAATGAAACAGCATTTCTGTTAATTGAACTTCTTCATGAGACGACCTGCTTTTCACATCTAAAAGTGATTCTCCATAATAACCAAACTTACTATACCTAGCTCCTAACAAATAGGACTCAATACCTACCTCTATACAATAATCTTCATAATGACGATGGAATGTATCCATAAAAAAGCAATCACGTATATTTTCTCTAAGTGTTTGTAATGATAATTCACGCAGTATTTTACGTTCATACTTCAGCTGCTTTTCTCTTTGTTTTTCTTTTAGACTCACAATGACATTCATAGTACTTAAAACCTCCCTATGTACGTATTAGTCTAAACTTCTCAGTAGGAAGCATACACAAGAAGACCGCACTAAAATATTCCAAAGAAGAGGATGATAAAGTGAAACTTTAATCAGTGGGGGTTTTACTGCCCGCGAATAACGGGATAAGAGAGGATATTTAAAAACATAAAAAAACCCCAACCAAAAGGCTGGGGTTTGAAGTTCGCAAAAATTAACGTTTTGAGAACTGAGGTGCACGACGAGCACCTTTAAGACCGTATTTTTTACGCTCTTTCATACGTGCGTCACGAGTTAATAGACCTGCACGTTTTAATGTTAAACGGTATTCTGGGTCAGCTTTTAATAAAGCGCGAGAAATACCGTGACGGATAGCACCAGCTTGACCAGTGTATCCACCGCCATGTACATTTACAAGTACATCGTAGTTACCTAAAGTTTCTGTTGCAACTAGAGGTTGTTTCACTACTTCACGTAATGCAGCAAATGGGATATAGTTTTCAAAATCACGACCGTTAATGATAACGCGTCCTTCGCCTGGAACTAGGCGTACGCGTGCTACTGAACTCTTACGACGTCCAGTACCATTGTATTGTACCTGTGCCAAAGTAAGCCCTCCTTTAATTAATTATCCGCGAAGTTCGTAAACTTCTGGTTTTTGTGCTTGGTGTGGATGCTCAGATCCAGCATACACATTTAACTTTTTAGACATTTGACGACCTAAGCGTCCTTTTGGAAGCATGCCTTTAATTGCAAGCTCTAACATTTGTACAGGGTAGTTTGTACGCATTTCTAGAGCTGTTCTTTGCTTAAGTCCACCTGGGTGGTTAGTGTGACGGTAGTAAATTTTATCGTTTAATTTATTACCTGTTAAGTGAACTTTCTCAGCGTTAATAATAATTACATGATCACCAGTATCAATATGTGGTGTAAATGTTGGTTTGTTTTTACCACGTAAAATGGATGCTACTTCAGTAGCAAGGCGACCTAAAGTTTTATCTTCAGCATCAACCACATACCATTTACGCTCAACTTCGTTAGCTTTTGCCATAAAAGTCGTACGCATTTGTTTCCCTCCTACTCAATATCTTTTCCATAGAAAAAATTCTATTGTTTATCTTAAACACGATTTCCTTCCGGGGCTAATCGCGGTTTTAGAAACAATACCATATGTTATGATATCCTTTTGAGTTTCTAATGTCAAGCAAATGTTACACCAGGATTAGTTGTTATAGTTTACCTCCCATAAATACAGGCCTTGCCCCGGTACCATCTTCCCAGCAAAACGGCGGTCTTGTTTTTTTAAAATATCTGGAATACTTTCAGGAGAAATTTTTCCTTGACCGACGCTAAGCAGCGTACCGACAATAATTCGAACCATGTTATATAAAAAACCATTTCCAACAAAGCGAAAGATTAGCTCATCACCTTGTTCTATTAACTCTATTTCATAGATTGTTCGGACTTTATCCTTTTTATCAGTTTTTGCCGAACAAAATGAAGTAAAATCATGCGTTCCAATAAAATAAGGAATCGCTTTCCGAATGAATTCTATTTGTACTGCATATGGATATTGATATACATAATGTCTACGAAATACATCTGCTTTTTTAGATAACAATACACGATAGCGATATTCTTTTTTTACAACACCGTATCGTGCATGAAAGTCTAAAGTTTTTTTCTCAGCCTGCTGCACAACAATATCATCTGGAAGCATTGTATTTAAAGCTGCCATCCATTGCTCTCCTATTAATGATAACGGTGTATCAAAATGAATGACTTGGCCTTTGGCATGGACAGTGGAATCTGTTCTTCCTGACGCTTGTACACGAACAGGCTCTCCTTTATGCACCTTTTGCAATGCTTTCTCTATTTCTTGTTGAACAGTACGCTGATTGGGTTGAACTTGGTATCCGCAAAAATTAATTCCATCATACGCGATTGTGCATTTTATTCTTTCCATATTTATACTCTCCATTACGATCGAACTAAAATTAAAATACAAGCTAAACCACATAGACTCAAGAGTGTTAATGTATCAAGCCATTTCCATTCTAATTGCCGGAATCTCGTGCGGTATCCATTACTTTGATAGCCCCTTGCTTCCATAGCAATCGCTAAGTCTTCTGCACGTTTAAACGCACTAATAAATAGTGGTACAAGTAACGAGATAATCGCTTTCAATCTATCTTTCATTGGACCACCTGCAAAGTCTATACCACGTGAAGCTTGTGCTTTCATAATTTTACTCGTTTCATCCATCAAAGTCGGAATAAAGCGCAACGAAATAGACATCATAAGTGCAATTTCATGAACAGGAACTTTTATACGTTTTAAAGGATGCAGCAGTGTCTCCATACCATCTGTAATTTCAATTGGTGTTGTTGTTAATGTTAAGAGAGTGGTCATTAAAATAATGACCAAAAAACGAATGGAAATATAAATTGCCTGCTCCAACCCTTTCTCATATATAGAAAACCATCCAAATTGAACGAGTACAGCACCTTCTTTTGTTGTAAAAATATGCAGAAAGAACGTGAATAAAAAAATCCATAAAATAGGCTTTAGCCCAGACAGAATATAACGAATCGGCACTTTTGCAAAAAACAAAGCAATGAGCGCATACAAAAATAGCAAGCTATATGAAATTGCATTATTTGCTAAAAATACAACAAATACATATAAAAAAACAATTAACAGTTTTGCACGAGGATCCAGTCTATGAATAGCAGATTCGCCTGGAATATATCTTCCGATAATTAACTGCTGCATGATGAATCCCCACCTTTTCTAAACAGTTGTATGACTTCATCTGCTAAATCTTCTAAAGACAAGGTGGCTTTCGGAATGGAAATGCCTAATTTCTCTTCAATTTCCCGCTTATATTTCAGCGACATCGGAAGAGACACACCAATTTGTTCAAGTTCGTCTGCATACGAAAAGACTTCCTCTGATGTTCCTTGCAAAAAGACCGTTCCTTTATGCATAACAACAATGTGCTCTGCATATTTTGCAGCATCCTCCATATTATGTGTGACAAGAATTACCGTAAGATTGTTTTGCTTGTGAAGATGATAGAACATCTCCATAAGCTCATTCTGGCCCTTTGGATCAAGTCCTGCTGTTGGCTCATCTAATACTAATACCTCAGGCTCCATCGCTAATACACCGGCTATAGCAACACGTCTCATTTGTCCTCCGCTTAATTCAAACGGAGATCGTTCTAATAGTTCTTCTGATAGCCCAACTAATCGAATAGCATCTTTTGCTTTTTGTTTCGCCTCATGCTCAGACACACCAAAATTTAAAGGACCGAAACAAATATCTTTTTCTACCGTTTCCTCAAATAACTGATGTTCTGGAAATTGAAAAACAACCCCAACTTTTTTTCGAAGAGGTTTTAATTTTTTTACTTTCTTTTGAGAAGATATTGTATACTCTCCAATGCGAACAGTTCCACTCGTTGGTTGTAATAAACCATTTAAATGTTGGATCATCGTTGACTTACCCGAACCCGTATGACCGATAATCGCATAATATCCACCACTAGGAAACGCAATATCTATATCGTAAAGGGCACGTTTTTCAAATGGGGTTTTATATTGATAACGATGCTCTACTTTTTGGAATGTAATCTCCAAAGTTCGCTCACCAAACTTTCCATTGTAAGATGCATTGATTGTAAAGGAATTTCATTGCTTTTCAATAATTCTGCCATTTTTACAGAAAATGGTACGTCTAAACCAATTTCTTTCAGCATTTTGGGTGACCGAAAAATACACTCAGGCGTTCCTTCTTCTAATATTTCTCCACGATTTAAAATAATAATGCGATCTGATTGCGCTGCTTCCTCTAAATCATGAGTAATCGAAAGAACTGTAATCCCTTTCGTACGAACAAGGTCTCTTACTGTTTCTACCACTTCTCTACGGCCTTGTGGGTCAAGCATAGATGTCGCTTCATCTAGTACTAAAATAGATGGCTGAAGTGCCAATACGCCCGCAATTGCAACACGTTGCTTTTGTCCACCTGATAAATAGTGAGGTTCTTCATTTTGAAACTCTTCCATTCGAACAAGCTCCAAAGCATGCTCCATACGCTCTATCATTAACTCCCGGGGCATTCCGATATTTTCAAGCCCAAAAGCAACATCATCCTGTACAGTTGTTCCAACAAATTGATTATCTGGATTTTGAAAGACCATTCCAATCTGTTTTCGAATATCCCATACAGTTTCTTCAGATAAAACAAGAGTTTCATTTACAGTAATTGTTCCTGCTGATGGTAAAAACAAACCATTTAATAACTTTGCAAGCGTGGATTTTCCTGACCCATTTTGCCCAATAACAGATACCCATTCTCCTTCATATAAGGAGAACGAAACGTCACGCAGGGCGTAAGAAGCAGCTTGGGGATATTGAAATGATATGTTCTCAGCACGAAGCTTCTCTTTTTTCACTCGCGGACCTCCTCTTCTATTATTCAGCTAAATAAAGTAAAACTTCTATCAATGGGTTTTTCCGCTCAAATTGATGAAAAGTTCTCATCAATCGAGCGCGTGCCAGCAGTTACAGTTATCTCCCACCTAGCTCCTGAATCTTGAGGTGGAAGTTTTACTGCCTGCGAATAGGGGAATAAGCGTTTTCTTCTATACTTAAAAAAAAAGGGCCATGACCAGTTACTTAAAAAGTACTGTCCTGCCCTTTTGCTTGTCATTATACTAACTCGATAATTACCATTGGTGCAGCGTCACCGCGACGTGGACCAATTTTTGCAATACGAGTGTATCCGCCTTGACGCTCAGCATAGCGTGGAGCTACATCAGCGAATAATTTTTGTAATGCATCTTGACCAGTCTCAGCATTAGCAACTTCATTACGAATGTAAGCAGCTGCTTGACGACGAGCATGAAGATCTCCGCGTTTACCTAAAGTGATCATTTTTTCCACTACAGAACGAAGTTCTTTTGCACGAGTTTCTGTCGTTTGGATGCGCTCGTTGATAATTAAATCAGTAGCTAAGTCACGTAACATAGCTTTACGTTGCGCACTTGTACGGCCTAATTTTCTGTATGCCATTCGTAGTTCCCTCCTTTGTTGATGAATTTAAATCCTCAGTCGTCTTTACGTAAGCCTAAACCTAGTTCTTCTAGCTTATGCTTAACTTCTTCTAAGGATTTACGTCCTAAGTTACGAACCTTCATCATATCTTCTTCTGTTTTGTTCGCAAGCTCTTGTACAGTGTTAATACCTGCACGTTTTAAGCAATTATAAGAACGAACAGAAAGATCAAGTTCTTCAATTGTCATTTCTAGAACTTTTTCTTTTTGATCTTCTTCCTTTTCGACCATAATCTCAGCATTTTGCGCTTCGTCAGTTAAACCAACAAAGATGTTTAAATGCTCTGTTAAGATTTTGGCACCTAAAGAGATAGCTTCTTTTGGCCCGATGCTTCCATCCGTCCATACATCAAGCGTAAGCTTATCATAATTTGCCACTTGTCCAACACGTGTCTTTTCCACTTGGTAAGTCACACGTGATACTGGAGTATAAATAGAATCAATAGGAATTACACCTATTGGTTGATCCTCGCTCTTATTTGCATCAGCTGGCGTATACCCACGGCCACGCTTTGCAGTTAAACGCACGCGGAAATGCGCATCCTTTGCTAACGTTGCAATGTATAAATCCGGATTTAAGATTTCAACATCACTATCATGAGTAATATCAGCAGCTGTGACAATACCTTCGCCCTGTACATCAATTTCGAGAGTCTTCTCTTCTTCAGAGTAGATTTTGAGAGCTAACTTTTTCAAGTTTAAGATGATCATTGTAACATCTTCAACTACACCCTCAACTGTCGAAAATTCATGTAATACGCCATCGATTTGGATGGCAGTAACAGCGGCACCAGGGAGTGAGGATAAAAGGATACGACGTAAGGAGTTACCCAAAGTAGTACCATATCCACGCTCAAGCGGTTCAATAACGAATTTACCATACTTAGCATCTTCGTTAAGCTCAACCGTTTCGATTTTTGGTTTTTCAATTTCAATCATTTATTAAACCCTCCTTCAAAACGTCGAAACCTCGGTTAGACATAGGAAATCACCTCTATCTAACCGAAAGTCCCCCTTAGGCAATTCCCGATTGTGCACAACAAGCGATGTTTCTGTACGAAATTTCTCGATAATGCATCATATCCATTATAGACAATAGGGAAAAATCTATACAGAAAAATTATACACGACGACGTTTTGGCGGACGACATCCATTATGAGGTACTGGAGTAACATCTTTGATTGCTGTTACTTCTAGACCTGCAGCTTGAAGCGCACGAATTGCAGCCTCACGACCAGCACCAGGGCCTTTTACAGTAACCTCTAAAGTTTTTAAACCATGCTCCATTGCAACTTTAGCAGCAGTTTCAGCAGCCATTTGTGCAGCGAATGGAGTAGATTTACGAGACCCACGGAAACCAAGTGCACCAGCACTAGACCAAGAAAGCGCGTTACCATGAGTATCTGTAAGAGTTACGATTGTGTTGTTGAAAGTAGAACGAATATGAGCAATACCAGCTTCAATATTCTTTTTCACACGTTTTTTACGAGTGTTTGTTTTACGTGCCATTGTTAGTTCAACCTCCTTTACTTATTATTTCTTTTTATTTGCTACTGTACGACGTGGACCTTTACGTGTACGAGCATTGTTTTTAGAGTTTTGACCACGAACTGGTAAACCACGACGGTGACGAAGACCACGGTAAGAACCGATCTCCATTAGACGTTTAATGTTAAGAGAAACTTCACGACGAAGGTCTCCTTCAACTTTGATACGATCGACGATATCACGGATACGTCCTAATTCGTCTTCAGTTAAATCGCGAACTCGTGTTTCTTCAGAAACACCAGCTTCAGCAAGAATTTTTTCAGCAGTTGTGCGACCAATGCCGAATACGTAAGTTAAAGAAATAACAACGCGTTTGTCACGAGGAATATCTACACCTGCGATACGTGCCATTCCGAATGCACCTCCTTCTGATTAACCTTGTTTTTGTTTATGTTTAGGATTTTCACAAATAACCATTACTTTTCCACGTCTACGAATAACTTTACATTTTTCGCAGATCGGCTTAACTGACGGTCTTACTTTCATGTCTCGAACCTCCTTAAAGATTACGGAGTGCTATATTATTTAAAGCGGTACGTGATACGACCACGATTTAAATCATACGGAGATAATTCTACCGTAACTTTATCTCCTGGTAAAATACGAATGAAGTTCATACGAATTTTACCAGAAACGTGAGCCAATACAACATGCCCATTCTCTAATTCTACTTTGAACATAGCATTTGGCAACGTTTCAATAACGGTACCTTCGACTTCAATTACATCATCTTTAGCCATTCAATGTTCTCCCTTCTTCAAATCAGTAACATTCTACACTGTTCTGAAATTCCGGAGAGCCAGCTACCTATAAAGTGGTAAGGATTTCGTATCCTGCTTCTGTAAGAGCAATCGTGTGCTCAAAATGTGCACACCATTTACCATCTACCGTTACCACTGTCCAGTCATCAGATAGTGTTTTTACATATCGTCTTCCTTGGTTCACCATCGGCTCAACACAAATGACCATTCCCGGTTTTAATCTAGGCCCTTGGTTTGGTGGACCATAGTGCGGGATTTGTGGGTCTTCATGTAAGTTTTGCCCGATTCCGTGACCGACATACTCCCTAACGATCGACAATCCATTATCTTCAACATACGTTTGAATCGCATGTGAAACATTAGATAATCGTTCGCCCGGTTTTGCGTGTTCTAGACCAAGATACAACGATTTTTCTGTGACATCAAGTAGCTTTTGAACAGATTCGGAAATGTTTCCTACTGGATACGTCCATGCAGAATCTCCATGGTATCCATTATATTTCGCACCAATATCGATACTAATAATGTCGCCTTCTTGGAGCTTGCGCTTTCCTGGAATCCCGTGTACAAGCTCTTCGTTTACCGAAGCACAAATGCTTCCCGGAAATCCGTTGTATCCTTTAAAAGATGGCACAGCGCCATATTTTAGAATCGTTTTTTCCGCTATTTGATCGAGCTCTTTCGTTGTAATTCCTGGGGCAATATGTTTTTTTAACTCTTGATGAGTTAAAGCAACTATCTTGCCAGCTTCTCGCATAATCTCGATTTCGCGAGGAGTTTTGCAAATAATCATTACGCTAAGCCTCCGATGAGAAGATCGACATCAGCAAATACTTTATCGATATCTTGCTCACCATTAATGCTTTTTAAGTAACCAAGCTCTTCGTAGAAATCAAGCAACGGCTTTGTTTGCTTAATATTCACTTCTAAACGATTTGCTACAGTTTCTTCGTTGTCATCAGAACGCTGATATAACTCGCCACCACATTTATCACATACGCCCTCTTTTGCTGGCGGATTGAATTCTAAGTGGTAAGTCGCACCGCACTCTTTACAAATGCGACGGCCTGTTAAACGTTTTAACAGCAATCCTGAATCTACATTAATGTTTAAAACATAATTGATCTTTTTGCCAAGATCTTTCATGATTTCTTCAAGAGCTGAAGCTTGTGCAACTGTTCGTGGAAAACCATCTAATAAGAAGCCTTTTACACAGTCTTCTTGGCTTAAACGCTCACGCACGATTCCGATTGTAACTTCATCTGGTACAAGTGCTCCTTTATCAATAAAGGACTTCGCTTGTAAACCAAGTTCAGTTTCATCTTTCATAGCAGCACGAAACATATCTCCTGTTGAAATGTGAGGGATGTCATACTTGGCAACAATCTTTTCGGCTTGTGTGCCTTTACCAGCACCTGGAAGCCCCATTAAAATTAAGTTCATCTGTATTCCCCCTCATGAATGAGCATGTAGGGAAGATGCCTCTTCCCACTTACTCAATGTTTGATAAACCCTTTGTAATGGCGTTTCACTAATTGACTTTCGAGCTGTTTCATTGTCTCCAAAGCAACACCGACAACGATTAGTAAACTCGTTCCACCAATCTGTGCAGATTGTGGCAGATTTGCAAATTGAATAAATAAAACAGGTAGAATTGCAATTGCCGCTAAGAAAATTGAACCTACAAAGGTCAAACGATACAAGATCTTTGTTAGATATTGTTCTGTATTCTTACCCGGACGAATACCAGGAACATATCCACCTTGTTTATTTAAGTTCTCAGCCATCTGTTCAGGATTCACTTGAACAAATGCATAGAAATATGCAAAGGCAATAATTAGTGTAACATATATAATCATACCCACTGGATGAGTATAGTTAAAGTTCTTAATAATCCACTGCGATATTTCGTATTGCGGGAAAAACTGTGCAATAGTCGGAGGCGTAATCAAGAATGAAACAGCAAAAATTACTGGAATAACACCAGCACTATTTACCTTAAGTGGTAAATGAGTGTTTTGTGCTCCAGTATAACCACCATTTCCAGTTACGCGCTTCGCATATTGAATCGGGATCTTTCTAACGGCTTGTTGAATGTAAATAACACCAACTACAACCGCTAACACAGCTAACAAAATTAAACCAACTTTTACGATATTAATGAACAAATCTGATCCGGCATTTTTGAACTGCTGTGCATACACTTGACTTATAGTATTTGGGATAGCTGCGGTAATACCTGCAAAGATAATAATGGAAATACCATTTCCTACTCCCTTTGCCGTAATCTGCTCACCTAACCACATTAAAAATGCAGTTCCGGCAGTCAGTACCGTAGCAATATATAAGTATGTTGACCAGCTAGGATCCGTAATTAATTGCCCACCTGCCATACCGTTAAAGCCGATTGACATACCGAGTGCTTGAATAAAAGCAAGAACAATTGCAAAGTAGCGGGTAAACTGATTTAACTTACGACGACCCATTTCCCCTTGTTTTGACCATTCCGTAAATTTAGGAACAACATCCATCTGCAATAATTGCACGATGATGGATGCTGTAATGTACGGCATGATTCCCATCGCGAAGATGGAGAATTTTTTCAAGGCTCCGCCGCCAAATGTATTCAGAATACCCAATACATTCAACTGGTCTTGCGCTCTCAGTACATCTGCATTTGTATGAGGCACTGGGATGAACGTGCCAATCCGAAACACGATTAACATCGCTAAAGTGAACAATATTTTATTTCTTATCTCAGCAACGCGCATAAAGTTGGAGATTGTGCGAAACATTAGATCACCTCAACTGTTCCGCCAGCCGCTTCAATCGCTTCTTTTGCAGTTGAAGAGAACTTGTGAGCTTTAACAGTAAGCTTTTTCTCTACCGCACCGTTTGCAAGAATTTTAACACCGTCATTTAATTTGCTGATAACGCCAGTCTCAAGCAATAATTCAGGTGTTACTTCTGTACCGTCTTCAAAACGATTTAACGTTGTTAAGTTAACGATAGCAAACTCTTTACGGTTGATGTTTGTAAAGCCGCGTTTTGGTAAACGACGGAATAATGGAGTTTGACCGCCTTCAAAACCAAGACGAACACCGCCACCAGAACGTGCGTTTTGTCCTTTATGACCTTTTCCAGCAGTTTTACCGTTACCAGAACCGATACCACGACCTACACGGTTACGAACTTTACGAGAACCTTCTGCAGGTTGTAATTCATGAAGTTTCATTCCCAGGCACCTCCTTATATTGATGAGTTATCATTAAGCTTCTTTTACAGTTACAAGGTGAGAAACTTTGTTGATCATACCGCGAATAGCAGGAGTTTCTTCCTTAACTACAGTTGAATTCAACTTTTTAAGACCTAAAGCTTCTACAGTCGCACGTTGATCTTGTGGACGACCAATTACACTACGAGTGAGGGTAATTTCTAACTTTTTCGCCATTATGTTTTCCCTCCTTCTTAACCTAGTAGCTCTTCTACAGATTTACCGCGTAATTTTGCAACATCTTCAGCACGCTTAAGATCTTTTAATCCATTTACAGTAGCACGGATCATGTTAATTGGTGTGTTAGAACCAAGAGATTTAGAAAGAATATCTTGTACACCAGCTAATTCAAGAACCGCACGAACTGGACCACCAGCGATAACTCCAGTACCTTCTGCAGCAGGTTTTAAGAATACTTCACCCGCTCCAAATTGACCGATAATTTCGTGTGGAATTGTTGTACCAACTAATGGTACTTCGATTAAGTTTTTCTTAGCATCTTCGATAGCCTTGCGGATTGCATCTGGTACCTCTTGCGCTTTACCAGTACCGAATCCAACATGACCGTTTTTATCACCAACTACAACCAGTGCAGCGAAGCGGAAACGACGACCACCCTTAACAACCTTCGCAACACGGTTTATCGTAACTACACGTTCTTCAAGTTCAAATTTACTTGGGTCAATGCGACGCATCTATTTTCCCTCCTTTGACCATTAAAATTGTAAGCCAGCCTCACGAGCAGCTTCAGCTAAAGCTTTAACACGACCATGGTATAAGTAACCGCCGCGATCAAATACTACTTCTTTAACGCCTTTCTCTACAGCACGTTTAGCAACTAATTCGCCAACTTTAGTAGCAGCTTCAGTGTTGCCTGTACCGTTAAGAGTAAGTTCTTTATCAAGAGTAGACGCGCTTGCTAATGTTACACCGTTTACATCATCAATTACTTGAGCGTAAATGTGTTGATTAGAACGGAACACGTTTAAACGTGGACGCTCAGCAGTACCAGCAAGCTTTGCACGTACACGTGCATGTCTTTTCCTACGAACCACATTTTTATCAGGTTTAGTGATCATTCTTGTCACTCCTTTCTTTCACCTAACGGGTTTACTTAGCAGTTTTACCTTCTTTACGACGTACAACTTCGCCTTCGTAACGAATACCTTTGCCTTTGTATGGCTCTGGAGCACGTACAGCGCGAACGTTAGCAGCGAATTCGCCAACACGTTGCTTGTCGATACCTTTGATTACGATCTTTGTTGGAGCAGGAACTTCAACTTCAAGACCAGCTTCTGGAGTCATCTCAACTGGGTGAGAGTAACCTACGTTTAATACAAGTTTGTCACCTTGTTTTTGTGCACGGTAACCAACACCGATTAATTCAAGTCCGCGAGCGAAACCTGTTGTTACACCTTCAACCATGTTTCCAAGAAGAGCACGAGTTGTTCCGTGTAATGCACGGTGTTCCTTCTGTTCAGAAGGGCGTTCTACTGTTAAGATATTTTCTTCAATCTTGATAGACATATCAGCATTGAAAGTACGAGTTAATTCACCTTTAGGGCCTTTTACAGTTACAGTATTGTTTTCTGCTACTGTAACTGTAACACCTGCAGGGATTTCAAGAATCTTTTTACCAATACGAGACATGTGGTCACACCTCCGTTCGTTTAAATATATATTACCAAACGTATGCTACTACTTCTCCACCAGTTTGTAATTGACGAGCATCTTTGTCCGTCATTACTCCCTTAGATGTAGAAACAAGTGCAATACCTAATCCGTTAAGTACACGTGGTACTTCATCAGCTTTTGCATAAACGCGTAAGCCAGGCTTACTGATACGCTTTAATCCAGTGATTACACGCTCATTGTTTACACCGTATTTTAGGAAAATACGAAGGATACCTTGTTTGTTATCCTCGATGTATTCCACATCACGAATGAAACCTTCACGTTTTAAGATTTCAGCGATTTCTTTTTTGATTTTAGAAGCAGGAACTTCTAATTTCTCATGACGTACCATGTTCGCATTACGGATGCGAGTAAGCATATCTGCAATTGGATCTGTCATCACCATGTGTTTTACCTCCTTCCCATTTGTGGGTATTACCAACTAGCTTTTTTAACACCAGGAATTTGACCTTTATATGCAAGTTCACGGAAACAAATACGGCAAAGTTTAAATTTGCGGTATACAGAATGCGGACGACCGCAGCGCTCGCAACGTGTATATTCTTGCACTTTAAACTTAGGAGTACGCTTTTGTTTCGCAATCATAGATTTTTTAGCCACGTTTTCGCCTCCTCTACTTAGCGTTGGCTTCCATTATTTTTGGAATGGCATACCGAATTGTGTTAAAAGTTCACGAGCTTCTTCATCAGTTTTCGCTGTAGTAACGATTACGATGTCCATACCACGAACTTTGCTTACTTTATCATAATCAATCTCAGGGAAAATTAATTGCTCTTTAATACCTAATGTGTAGTTACCACGACCATCGAAAGATTTCTTAGAAACACCACGGAAATCACGTACACGTGGTAAAGAAACTGATACTAATTTGTCGAAGAACTCATACATTTGCTCACCGCGTAAAGTAACCTTTGCACCGATAGGCATACCCTCACGAAGACGGAAACCTGCGATAGATTTTTTAGCGCGAGTTACAACAGGCTTTTGACCTGCGATTTGTGTTAATTCTTCTACAGCACTGTCTAATGCTTTAGAATTGGATACCGCGTCACCAACACCAGTGTTGATTACGATCTTTTCGATTTTCGGTACTTCCATTACAGATTTATAGTTAAACTTGCTCATAAGAGCAGGAGTAATTTCTTTTTGGAATTTCTCTTTAAGGCGATTCAATGAAGGGACCTCCTTTCATATAGAACTTATTTATCTAATAATTCACCAGATTTTTTTGCAACACGAACTTTTTTACCATCTTCCACTTTGTAACCTACGCGAGTAGGTACACCTGTTTTAGGATCTAATGGCATAACATTAGATACGTGGATAGGTGCTTCTTTCGTGATAATTCCACCTTGTGGATTTAACTGAGATGGCTTAGAGTGCTTCTTAACGATGTTAACACCCTCAACGATAACACGGTTTTCTTTTGGGAAAGCTGCAAGGATAACACCTTGTTTTCCTTTGTCTTTACCACTGATTACCTGTACTTTATCACCTTTTTTTACATGCATCTTACTTCTGCACCTCCTTAGCAAGGCAAGACCTTAAATTATAGAACTTCTGGAGCTAAAGAAACGATCTTCATGAAGTTGTTATCACGTAATTCACGAGCTACTGGTCCGAAGATACGAGTACCACGTGGGCTCTTATCGTCTTTAATGATAACCGCTGCGTTTTCATCAAATTTGATATAAGAACCGTCTGGACGACGAGCACCGCTCTTCGTACGTACTACTACTGCTTTAACAACGTCACCTTTTTTAACAACGCCACCTGGTGTTGCTTGTTTTACCGTAGCAACGATAATATCACCAATGTTTGCGTATTTACGACCAGAGCCGCCTAATACTTTAATTGTTAAAAGTTCACGTGCGCCAGAGTTGTCAGCTACTTTCAAACGAGATTCTTGTTGGATCATGTTATGAAACCTCCCTTCGGACTTAAAATTCCGATTCGTCTATTTAGATAATAACCGCTTCTTCAACGATTTCAACTAAACGGAAACGCTTAGTAGCAGAAAGCGGGCGAGTTTCCATGATTTTTACGATATCGCCAACTTTTGCTTGGTTTTGCTCATCATGCGCTTTGTACTTCTTAGAATACTTAACGCGCTTTCCGTACAAGGAATGAGTTTTGTAAGTTTCAACTAAAACTGTAATCGTTTTGTCCATTTTGTCAGAAACAACACGACCAGTATAAACTTTGCGTTGGTTACGTTCGCTCACTTTGCAAACCTCCCCTCAATTTATCGATTAATTCCGATCTCTCTTTCACGAACTACAGTTTTCATACGAGCAATCGCTTTACGCACTTCACGGATGCGAGTTGGATTCTCTAATTGTCCTGTAGCTAGCTGGAAGCGAAGATTAAACAACTCTTCCTTTAACGCTTTAACTTTTGTTTCGATTTCGGCAGTGGTTAATTCACGAATATCATTAGTTTTCATTAGATTCACCACCATTTTCTTCACGTTTTACGAATTTACATTTCACTGGTAACTTGTGAGCTGCAAGACGTAATGCTTCGCGTGCTACCTCTTCAGATACACCCGCAATTTCAAACATAACCTTTCCAGGTTTTACTACTGCTACCCAACCTTCTGGAGCCCCTTTACCGGAACCCATACGTACTTCTAGAGGTTTAGCAGTGTAAGGTTTAGAAGGGAAAATTTTAATCCAAACTTTACCGCCACGTTTCATATAACGAGTCATTGCACGACGAGCTGCTTCGATTTGACGGTTTGTAATCCAAGAAGCCTCTTGAGATTGTAAACCAAACTCACCAAAATGTACTTCAGCGCCACCTTTTGCACGACCACGCATTTTACCACGATGCTCTCTACGATATTTTACGCGTTTAGGCATTAACATATTATTTTCCTCCTTCCTCAGAAGCTTTCTTTTTTGTAGGAAGGACTTCTCCACGGTAGATCCATACTTTTACGCCTAATTTACCGTACGTTGTATCAGCTTCAGCTGTTGCATAGTCAATATCAGCGCGAAGTGTATGAAGTGGAACAGTTCCTTCACTGTAAGATTCTGCACGAGCGATATCAGCTCCGCCAAGACGACCAGAAACCTGTGTTTTAATACCTTTAGCTCCTGCACGCATAGCACGTTGAATTGCTTGCTTCTGTGCACGACGGAAAGATACACGGTTTTCTAATTGACGAGCGATGTTTTCGCCTACTAATTTAGCGTCAAGATCAGCTCTCTTAACTTCTAAAATGTTGATGTGTACACGTTTACCTGTTAATTGGTTAAGAGCTTTACGAAGTGCTTCAACTTCTGTACCACCTTTACCAATTACCATACCAGGCTTTGCAGTGTGAATTGTAACATTTACACGATTTGCTGCACGCTCGATTTCTACTTTAGAAACAGCAGAATCTTTTAAGCGAACGTTGATGTATTCACGAATTTTGATGTCTTCATGTAAGAATGTAGCATAATCTTTTTCAGCGTACCAACGAGATTCCCAATCGCGAATGATACCGACACGAAGACCAACTGGACTAACCTTTTGACCCATCGATTATCCCTCCTTCTTTTCTGATACCACAACTGTAATGTGGCTTGTGCGTTTGTTAATTTGGCTTGCACGACCCATTGCACGTGGACGGAAACGTTTTAACGTTGGACCTTCGTCAACGAAAACTTTTTCAACAACTAAGTTGTTTACATCCATTTCATAGTTATGTTCTGCATTTGCAATTGCAGATTTCAAAACTTTTTCTACAACTGGAGAAGCAGTTTTTGGCGTGTGGTTAAGGATAGCAATCGCTTCACCCACTTGCTTACCTCGGATTAAGTCTACTACTAAACGAACTTTACGAGGAGCAATACGAACTGTTCTCGCTACTGCTTTAGCTTGCATTGAAGTGCCTCCTCTCATTATCTTCTAGTTTTCTTATCGTCAGCATCATGACCTTTGTACGTACGAGTTGGTGCGAACTCACCTAACTTGTGGCCAACCATATCCTCAGTTACGTATACAGGAACGTGTTTACGACCATCATATACAGCGATTGTATGACCAATAAACTGTGGGAAGATCGTTGAACGACGAGACCAAGTTTTTACAACTTGTTTTTGCTCAGTTTCATTTAACTTTGCAATTTTGTTAATTAAATGATCATCAACAAATGGTCCTTTTTTCAAGCTACGAGCCATTTTGGTGCCTCCCTTCGTGATTGCCGTACGGTTCTAGAAATGAACCGTACTACAACCCCATTATTTTTTACGACGACGAACGATGAATTTGTCAGACGCTTTATTTTTCTTACGAGTTTTGAATCCAAGAGTTGGTTTACCCCATGGAGACATTGGAGACTTACGTCCAATTGGTGAGCGACCTTCACCACCACCGTGTGGGTGATCAACTGGGTTCATTACAGAACCACGAACAGTTGGGCGCTTGCCTAACCAGCGAGAACGACCCGCTTTACCAATTTTAATAAGTTCATGGTGCTCATTACCTACTTGACCTACTGTAGCGCGGCAAGTAGCTAGAACTAAGCGTACTTCACCAGAAGTTAAACGTACAAGTACGTATTTACCTTCTTTACCAAGTACTTGAGCAGATGTACCAGCAGAACGAACTAATTGTCCACCGCGACCTGGTTTAAGCTCGATGTTATGAACAACTGTACCTACTGGAATGTTGATTAATGGTAATGCGTTACCGATTTTAATGTCCGCTTCTGGGCCAGACATGATTTCCATACCTACTTCTAAGTTTTTAGGAGCAAGGATGTAACGTTTTTCACCGTCAACGTAGTTAATTAATGCGATATTCGCAGAGCGGTTTGGATCGTATTCGATCGTAGCAACGCGTCCAGGAATTCCATCTTTATTACGTTTGAAGTCGATGATACGGTATTGACGCTTGTGTCCGCCACCTTGGTGACGTACAGTAATTTTACCTTGGTTATTACGTCCAGCCTTTTTGCTTAAAGGCGCAAGTAATGATTTTTCCGGTCTATCAGTCGTGATTTCAGCGAAATCATTCGTAGTCATGTTACGACGACCGTTAGTAGTTGGATTATACTTTTTGATTGCCATCTGATTTTCCCTCCTTCTTTAGTAAGAATTAAACTCCTTGGAAGATCTCGATTTCTTTGCTGTCAGCAGTAAGCTTAACGATTGCTTTACGACGACGGTTAGTGAAACCAGCGTGACGACCCACACGTTTTGCTTTTGGTTTGTAGTTCATGATATTTACTTTATCAACTTCAACACCAAAGATAGCTTCTACAGCATCTTTAACTTCCGTTTTATTAGCTTTAACGTCCACATCGAACGTGTATTTTTTTTCAGCCATCATTTCCATAGAACGTTCAGTGACAACTGGGCGCTTAATGATATCACGAGGATCTTTCATTATGCAAGCACCTCCTCTACTTTTTCCACTGCCGCTTTTGTCATGATTAGCTTATCATGATGAAGCACGTCTAAAACGTTTACGCCATCAGCAGTGATTACTGTTACTCCAGGAATATTGCGAGCAGATAACTCAACTGCTTCGTTTACATCAGCAGTTACGATAAGAGCTTTCTTCTCAACAGTTAATCCTTTAAGAACTGCTACCATGTCTTTTGTTTTTGGTGCATTTAACACTAAGTCTTCAAGAACTACGATGTTGTTCTCAACTACTTTAGTAGCTAATGCAGATTTAATAGCTAAGCGACGAACTTTTTTAGGTAGTTTGTATGCATAGCTTCTTGGTGTAGGTCCGAATACCGTACCACCACCACGCCATTGAGGAGAGCGGATAGAACCTTGACGAGCACGTCCAGTTCCTTTTTGACGCCATGGTTTACGACCTCCACCGCGCACTTCAGAGCGAGTTTTTACTTTGTGTGTACCTTGACGTAAAGATGCACGTTGCATCATTACTGCTTCAAAAAGTACAGCTTCATTTGGTTCGATACCGAAAACAGTTTCTGCTAATTGGATTTCACCAACTTCAGAACCAGTTTGGTTAAATAACTTTACTTTTGGCATTGGGGTTCCTCCTTTCTTATAGAGAATTATTTACCAGCCTTAACAGCACTACGAACAACTACAAGAGATTTCTTAGCGCCAGGAACGTTGCCTTTTACTAACAGTAAGTTGCGTTCTACGTCAACTTGAACGATTTCTAAGTTTTGAATAGTAACTTGGTCTCCACCCATACGTCCAGCAAGCTTTTTGCCTTTAAATACACGGTTCGGAGCAACAGGGCCCATTGAACCAGGACGACGGTGATAACGAGATCCGTGAGACATAGGTCCGCGAGATTGTCCGTGGCGTTTGATAGCACCTTGGAAACCTTTACCTTTAGAAATACCTGTTACATCTACAGTTTCACCTGCAGCGAAAACTTCTACTTTTACCTCTTGACCAACTTCTTGTCCTTCCACGTCTGCATCGCGAAGTTCGCGAATGAAGCGCTTAGGAGCAGTAGTTGCTTTAGCAACGTGACCTTGTTCAGGTTTGTTAGCTAATTTTTCGCGTTTGTCATCAAAACCTAACTGAATTGCATTGTAGCCATCAGTTTCAACAGTTTTCTTTTGAAGAACAACGTTTGGAGTTGCTTCGATAACAGTTACAGGAATTAGCTCGCCGTTTTCAGCAAATACTTGAGTCATACCGATCTTTTTTCCTAAGATTCCTTTGGTCATGAGTTACACCTCCTACATTTTAACTTATATAAATTATAGTTTGATTTCGATATCTACACCAGATGGTAAGTCTAAACGCATTAAAGAGTCTACTGTTTGTGGAGTAGGGCTCACGATGTCGATTAGACGTTTGTGCGTGCGCATTTCGAATTGCTCACGAGAATCTTTGTATTTATGAACCGCACGAAGAATCGTGTAAACAGTTTTTTCAGTTGGTAATGGGATTGGACCAGAAACTGTCGCCCCAGAACGCTTAGCTGTTTCTACAATTTTCTCAGCTGACTGATCAAGAATACGGTGATCGTAAGCTTTTAAACGAATACGAATTTTTTCTTTTGCCATTATTTTCCCTCCTTCGTTCGCCTATTTTAAAAATAGACATTCTCCATGGAAATTTCCACACACTCGCCATGGCAAAGCGGCCGGGTGTGTCAGCAACCTTCCACTTCATCGCAGTCAAAGACCAACATTGTTTATTATACAATGTTATTCGTCCAGATGCAAGCATCTTTTTGTTCGCATCTGCTTTTCTCTACTTTTGCTATTATACATGGCACTTTAAAGAATTTCAAGTTTTCATCTGTTGTAATTCTTTTTACAGTTTTTGGTTGAATGGTTTTGTGATTTATATATTATAGAAGAAACTCGTCAAAGCTTAAAAATATATTTTTATCTATTATAAATCGAAACTTCCATCAGCGAGTTTTTTTCATCCCCCTCAATCTTGAGACGGGAGGCTTACTGCCCGCAAATAGCAGGATAAATAAAAAACCCAAGGGAAAATCCCTTGGGTTTTTTATATCAGTTAAGATTACTCAACGATAGTTGCAACTACACCGTAACCTACAGTACGTCCACCTTCACGAATAGAGAACTTAGTTCCTTCTTCGATCGCGATTGGAGCGATAAGTTCGATAGTCATTTCGATGTTGTCACCAGGCATTACCATTTCAGTACCTTCTGGTAATTGGATGATACCAGTTACGTCAGTTGTACGGAAATAGAATTGTGGGCGGTAGTTAGCGAAGAATGGAGTGTGACGTCCACCTTCTTCTTTAGATAAAACGAAAACTTCAGCTTTGAATTTAGCGTGAGCTTTTACAGAGCCAGTTTTAGCAAGAACTTGTCCACGTTGGATCTCTTCACGAGCAACCCCACGAAGTAAAGCACCGATGTTGTCTCCAGCTTGAGCTTGGTCAAGAAGCTTACGGAACATTTCTACACCAGTTACAGTTGTAGATTTGTTTTCTTCAGTGAAACCAATGATTTCTACTACGTCACCAACTTTAACGATACCGCGCTCTACACGACCTGTAGCAACTGTACCACGACCTGTGATAGAGAATACGTCCTCAACAGGCATTAAGAATGCTTTGTCAGTGTCACGTTCTGGAGTTGGGATGTAAGAATCAACTTCGTTCATTAATTCAATGATTTTTGCTTCCCACTCAGCATCTCCTTGAAGAGCTTTAAGAGCAGAACCTTTAACTACAGGGATATCATCGCCTGGGAAGTCGTATTCAGATAATAGATCGCGAACTTCCATTTCTACTAATTCTAATAACTCTTCGTCGTCAACCATGTCGCATTTGTTTAAGAATACAACGATGTAAGGTACACCTACTTGACGAGAAAGAAGGATGTGCTCACGAGTTTGAGGCATTGGGCCATCAGCAGCAGATACTACTAAGATACCGCCGTCCATTTGAGCAGCACCAGTGATCATGTTTTTAACATAGTCAGCATGTCCTGGGCAGTCAACGTGTGCATAGTGACGAGTTTCAGTTTCGTACTCAACGTGTGCAGTTGAGATTGTGATACCGCGCTCTCTTTCTTCTGGAGCAGCATCGATTTGGTCGTAACCTTTCGCTTCAGCACCACCAGCTTTTGCAAGAACTGTAGTGATAGCAGCAGTTAATGTAGTTTTACCATGGTCAACGTGGCCGATTGTACCAATGTTAACATGTGGTTTAGAACGTTCGAATTTAGCTTTTCCCATTCTAAATTCCTCCTTAGTTATATAGATTATTTTATATTCAGACTAGAAAGTAAGGGGCCTAAGCCCCGCTGCTTTCTAAGCTTACATAAGTAGTTATACTTGAACAATCGATAAAAATCAATTATTCACCTTTATTTTTTTTAATAATTTCTTCTGAAACAGACTTCGGTACTTCTTCATAATGATCAAATGTCATTGAGAATGTTCCGCGTCCTTGAGTGTTAGAACGTAATGCCGTTGCATAACCGAACATTTCAGAAAGTGGAACCATAGCGCGAACAACTTGTGCGTTACCGCGAGCTTCCATACCTTCTACACGTCCACGACGAGATGTTACGTCACCCATAATGTCACCCATGTACTCTTCAGGAATTACAACTTCAACTTTCATCATTGGCTCAAGAATTACTGGGCTACATTTAGAAACCGCAGCTTTAAGAGCCATAGATGCAGCGATTTTGAACGCCATCTCAGAGGAGTCAACATCATGGTAAGATCCGTCAACTAATGCAGCTTTAATGTCTACTACAGGATATCCTGCAAGTACACCATTTTTAAGCGCATCTTCAAGACCTGCTCCTACAGCTGGGATGTATTCACGTGGAACTACACCACCGACGATCTTGTTTTGGAATTCGAATCCTTTACCTTCTTCGTTAGGTTCAAACTCAATCCAAACGTGACCGAATTGTCCACGACCACCAGATTGACGAGCGAACTTACCTTCAACTTTCGCTGAAGCGCGGAAAGTCTCACGGTATGCTACCTGAGGAGCACCAACGTTTGCTTCTACTTTGAATTCACGGCGCATACGGTCAACGATGATATCAAGGTGAAGTTCACCCATACCAGCGATGATTGTTTGGCCAGTTTCTTGGTCAGTGTGAGCACGGAATGTTGGATCTTCTTCAGAAAGCTTAGATAATGCTGTACCCATTTTATCTTGGTCAGCTTTAGATTTTGGTTCGATAGCTACAGAGATAACTGGCTCTGGGAATTCCATAGACTCAAGGATAACAAGGCTCTTCTCGTCACAAAGAGTATCACCAGTTGTAGTATCTTTTAAACCTACAGCAGCAGCGATGTCACCAGCATAAACTGTTGAAATCTCTTCACGGCTGTTTGCGTGCATTTGTAGGATACGACCTACACGCTCACGCTTACCTTTAGTTGAGTTTTTCACGTATGATCCAGAGTTTAACACACCAGAGTACACACGGAAGAATGTTAACTTACCAACATAAGGGTCAGTCATGATTTTGAATGCTAATGCTGCGAAAGGCTCTTCATCGCTAGAATGACGTTCTACTTCTTCCTCTGTATCCGGAAGAGTACCTTTAATAGCAGGTACGTCTAATGGAGATGGTAGGTAGTCGATAACTGCATCTAACAGAATTTGAACACCTTTGTTTTTGAATGCAGAACCACAGATTACTGGGAAGAATTCTACAGAAGTTGTAGCCTTACGGATACCAGCTTTAAGCTCTTCTACAGTGATTTCTTCACCTTCTAGGTACTTCATCATCATTTCTTCATCAAGCTCTGCTACCGCTTCGATAAGTTTTCCACGGTATTCATCAGCTAGCTCTTTATGTTCTTCAGGAATTTCAACACGTTGGATATCTGTTCCTAAGTCGTTTGTGTACATGTATGCACACTCTTCTACTAGGTCGATAATTCCCGTAAACTGATCCTCAGCACCGATTGGTAACTGAATTGGATGTGCGTTTGCTTGTAAACGGTCATGAATTGTTCCTACAGAGTATAAGAAGTCTGCACCAATCTTGTCCATTTTGTTAACGAACACGATACGTGGTACACCGTAAGTAGTAGCCTGACGCCAAACAGTTTCTGTTTGTGGTTCTACACCAGATTGCGCGTCAAGTACTGCTACCGCACCGTCAAGTACGCGTAAAGAACGTTCTACTTCTACAGTGAAGTCTACGTGTCCTGGAGTGTCAATGATGTTTACACGGTGACCTTTCCATTGAGCAGTAGTTGCTGCAGAAGTAATTGTGATACCACGCTCTTGCTCTTGCTCCATCCAGTCCATCTGAGATGCACCTTCGTGAGTTTCACCGATTTTGTGAATGCGGCCTGTGTAGTACAGGATACGCTCAGTTGCTGTTGTTTTACCAGCATCGATGTGAGCCATGATACCAATATTACGAGTGTTTTCTAAGGAGAACTCTCTTGTCATTTGGTGTCTTTCTCCTTCCTAATATGGATTGGATTTTTTTATTTTAAGTAGCAAAAAAGCCACTTTATTTTGTTACATATGTCAGTATGTCTAGTACCCTCATTATGTAAAACGAGCGCCCATTGAAAGGGAGAGGTATTCTCCCTCTCCACACTTCCATAAGCGACAAATAAAGCGGTTTATGCTTATAGTTATTTTTCGTTGAATCCTACCAACGGTAATGAGCAAATGCTTTGTTAGCTTCTGCCATTTTGTGAGTGTCTTCGCGTTTCTTAACAGATGCACCAGTGTTGTTAGCTGCATCTAAGATTTCGTAAGCTAAACGCTCTTCCATAGTTTTTTCACCACGAAGACGAGCGTAGTTTACTAACCAACGAAGACCTAAAGTTGTACGGCGTTCTGGACGAACCTCAACTGGAACTTGGTAGTTAGCACCACCAACACGACGAGCGCGTACTTCAAGAACAGGCATGATGTTCTTAAGAGCTTGCTCGAATACTTCCATTGGTTCGTTACCAGTACGTTCACGAACGATATCGAACGCATTATAAAGAATTGTTTGAGATTTACCTTTTTTACCGTCAACCATCATTTTGTTGATTAGGCGTGTTACAAGTTTAGAATTGTACATTGGATCTGGTAACACGTCACGTTTCGCAACAGGTCCTTTACGAGGCATATTGAGTTCCTCCTTTCAGTTCAGTTTTATTATTTCTTAGCTGCTTTTGGTTTTTTAGTACCGTATTTAGAACGGCCTTGCATACGCTTGTCAACACCAGCTGTATCAAGCGCACCACGAACGATGTGGTAACGTACCCCTGGTAAGTCTTTTACACGACCACCGCGAATTAATACTACGCTGTGTTCTTGTAAGTTATGACCGATACCTGGGATGTATGCTGTTACCTCGATACCATTTGTTAAACGTACACGAGCGTATTTACGTAACGCTGAGTTCGGTTTCTTTGGAGTCATTGTACCAACACGAGTACATACACCACGTTTTTGAGGTGCAGAGATATCAGTTGATTTTTTCTTTAAAGAGTTGAAACCTTTGTTTAACGCAGGTGATTTAGATTTCCATACTTTATCAGTACGACCTTTTCTCACTAATTGGTTAATAGTAGGCATTAATTTATCCTCCCTTCGCACGTTTGTATGACCACATATCCAGGTGGTTCATTATTAGTTGAAAACAAAGTTTTTGCAAGGGAGAGCAAATGCTCTCTCCTCACAAAAACAGTTTTAACTTGTTATTCCTATCGCTGAAGCTCCTGCCGCATCTCATTCATTTTCATGTTGAGATCCAGTTTTTAAAAAGTACGTTATGTTGCACCGCAAAAGCTACTGCAACGTTCTAACTATACCGTGTTGAATTACATTCAACGTTTATTTAGGAGCAACCTTGATTATATTAACATTTCACATTGCATAATGTCAACTAGGATTATCTGTTTTTATACAAAATTTACGACGGAAAATTTTAGTTTTCTACGTAAACCTCGTTATCTTCTACATTTATTTCTTCTTTTGCTGTTTTTACAAGATCTACTCTGCGGTAATGATTCATACCTGTACCAGCCGGAACAAGTTTACCGATAATAACATTTTCTTTCAGACCAAGAAGTTCATCGCGCTTACCTTTAATTGCCGCATCAGTTAACACACGAGTTGTTTCCTGGAATGATGCTGCAGATAAGAATGAATCTGTTTCGAGTGAAGCCTTTGTAATACCAAGAAGGATTGGACGTGCTGTTGCTGGTTGTTTACCTTTAAGCAACACTTTTGCATTTGCATCTGTGAACTGATGAATATCCAGTAATGTTCCTGGTAATACATCTGTTTCACCAGCATCGATTACACGAACTTTGCGAAGCATTTGACGAACCATTACTTCAACGTGTTTATCACCAATTTCTACCCCTTGCATACGGTATACTTTTTGTACTTCACGAAGCAGGTATTCTTGGACTGCTGTAATATCTGTTACTTTCAGTAATTCTTTCGGATCGATAGAACCTTCTGTAAGTTCTTTACCGTGTTCAATACGGTGTCCTGGAGCTACTTTTAGACGAGCGCCATAAGGAATTACATACGTACGAGCTTCTACATCACCTTGTACAACAACCTCTTGGCGATCTTTCACATCGTTAACCGCTGCAACAACACCATCGATTTCACTGATAACCGCTTGACCTTTCGGATTACGCGCTTCGAAAATCTCTTGAATACGTGGTAAACCTTGTGTGATATCGTCTCCAGCAACCCCGCCGGTATGGAATGTACGCATCGTTAACTGTGTACCTGGCTCACCGATAGATTGAGCTGCGATAATACCAACCGCTTCGCCCACTTCTACATCTGTGCCAGTAGCTAAGTTACGACCGTAACATTTCTTACATACGCCGTGGCGTGTGTTACATGTAAATGCAGAACGGATGTACAATTGTTCAACGCCTGCTTTTTCAATGATATAAGCGATATCTTCTGTAATTAATTCATTTTCACGAACTAACACTTCGCCTGTTTCTGGATGCTTCAAAGTTTTTCTTGCGAAACGTCCTACAAGACGATCGTATAAGGACTCGATAATTTCGTTTCCTTCTTTAATTGCGCCAATTAATAAGCCACGGTCTGTTCCACAATCGTCTTCACGAACGATAACATCTTGTGCAACGTCAACAAGACGACGAGTTAAGTAACCAGAATCCGCAGTCTTAAGTGCTGTATCGGCAAGACCTTTACGCGCACCATGTGTAGAGATGAAGTACTCGAGTACCGTTAAACCTTCGCGGAAACTTGATTTGATTGGAAGTTCGATAATACGACCAGATGGGTTTGCCATCAAACCACGCATACCAGCAAGCTGAGTAAAGTTCGATGCGTTACCACGGGCACCAGAGTCACTCATCATGAAGATCGGGTTGCGCTTATCTAGGGTTTTCATCAGTTTCCCTTGGATAACATCTTTTGCATTAGTCCAAATAGAGATAACGCGATCATAACGTTCTTCCTCTGTAATTAAACCGCGACGGAATTGCTTAATTACTGTATCTACCTTAGCTTGCGCTTCATGCAAGATTTCTTCTTTTTCACCTAATACAAGGATATCTGCCACACCAACTGTGATACCAGCTTTTGTAGAGTGTTTAAATCCTAGATTTTTCATGCGGTCAAGCATGCGAGATGTTTCAGTAATTTTGAAACGTTTAAATACTTCAGCAATGATATTCCCAAGAATTTTCTTGCTAAATGGTGCCACTTCTTCGCGACTAGCAATAATTTCTTTTACATTAGCGCCTTTTTCAACAAAATATTCCACTGGAGTTTCTTTCTCCAAGTTTGTTTTTGTTGGTTCGTTAATGTAAGGGAAAGATTTCGGTAAGATTTCATTGAATATTAACTTACCAACTGTTGTTAATAACAGCTTGCTGTTTTGCTCTTCTGTAAACGTTTCGTTATTTACAGAGCTTGCTGCAACAGCAACACGAGTATGCAAGTGTACATATCCGTTTTGGTATGCAAGTATTGCTTCGTTCGTATCTTTGAAAATCATACCTTCACCAATTGCACCTGCGCGTTCAAGCGTTAGGTAGTAGTTACCTAATACCATATCCTGAGATGGTGTAACAACTGGTTTTCCGTCTTTCGGGTTCAAGATATTTTGTGCAGCTAACATAAGAAGACGAGCTTCTGCTTGTGCTTCTGATGATAACGGAACGTGAACCGCCATTTGGTCACCGTCAAAGTCCGCGTTGTATGCAGTACATACAAGTGGATGAAGACGAATTGCGCGACCCTCTACTAATGTAGGTTCAAACGCTTGAATACCAAGACGGTGAAGCGTTGGAGCACGGTTTAGAAGTACAGGGTGTTCTTTAATTACAGACTCTAAAACATCCCAAACTTCAGGCTGTACTCGCTCAATTTTACGTTTAGCACTCTTAATGTTGTGTGCTAAACCTTTTCCTACTAACTCTTTCATTACAAAAGGTTTGAACAGTTCAAGCGCCATTTCTTTCGGCAGACCGCATTGGTACATTTTTAAGTTTGGTCCTACAACGATAACGGAACGACCAGAGTAGTCAACACGTTTACCTAATAAGTTTTGACGGAAACGTCCTTGCTTACCTTTTAACATATGAGAAAGAGATTTTAATGGACGGTTACCAGGTCCAGTAACCGGACGGCCACGACGACCATTATCGATTAAAGCATCTACTGCTTCTTGTAACATACGCTTTTCGTTTTGAACGATGATGCTTGGTGCACCTAAGTCTAATAAACGTTTTAAACGATTGTTACGGTTAATTACACGACGGTATAAGTCGTTTAAGTCAGAAGTTGCAAAACGTCCACCATCTAACTGTACCATTGGACGAAGCTCTGGTGGGATAACTGGAAGAACATCTAGAATCATCCAAGATGGTTCGTTTCCAGAGTTACGGAATGCTTCTAATACTTCTAGACGTTTAATAGCACGAGTACGACGTTGTCCTTGTGCTGTTTTTAACTCTTCTTTTAAGAAGTCTACTTCTTTATCTAAATCGATATCTTGTAATAACTTCTTAATTGCCTCTGCGCCCATAGAAGCTTGGAAAGAGTTTCCGTATCTATCGCGATACGCACGGTATTCCTTCTCCGAAAGAAGTTGCTTCTTATCAAGCGGTGTATCACCGCTTTCTGTTACTACATAAGAAGCGAAATAAATTACTTCTTCAAGCGCGCGAGGGGACATGTCTAAGACAAGTCCCATGCGGCTTGGGATACCTTTGAAATACCAAATATGAGATACAGGAGCAGCTAATTCGATATGACCCATACGTTCACGACGAACTTTCGCACGCGTTACTTCAACGCCGCATCGATCACAAACTACACCTTTATAACGGACACGTTTATATTTACCACAATGACATTCCCAGTCTTTTGTTGGACCGAAAATACGCTCACAGAACAAACCGTCTTTCTCTGGTTTCAATGTACGATAGTTAATCGTCTCGGGTTTTTTTACTTCCCCATATGACCAAGAGCGAATTTTGTCTGGTGATGCAAGTCCAATCTTCATATATTCAAAGTTGTTTACATCTATCAAGGGGCCTACCTCCCTTTTAGTCTACAGGTTATCCCAATTATTCCTTCGTTGTCTCAACTTCGACATTTAATTTATCTGCAGATTGATGATCATCGTCATCAGTATCACGCATTTCAATTTCAGTATCGTCGCTAGACATCATCTTAACATCCATACCTAAGCTTTGTAATTCCTTAATCAATACTTTGAATGATTCAGGAACACCTGGTTCTGGAACGTTTTCGCCTTTTACAATCGATTCGTACGTTTTCACACGACCAACAACATCATCGGACTTAACTGTTAAGATTTCTTGAAGAGTATAAGCAGCACCGTAAGCTTCAAGTGCCCAAACCTCCATCTCACCGAAACGTTGTCCACCGAACTGCGCTTTACCTCCAAGAGGTTGTTGCGTTACAAGTGAGTATGGTCCAGTAGAACGAGCATGAAGTTTATCATCAACCATGTGTGCAAGTTTAATCATGTACATGACACCAACAGATACACGGTTGTCGAATGGTTCACCAGTACGTCCATCGTATAGAATTGTCTTCGCATCACGTGCCATACCAGCTTCTTCGATTGTTCCCCATACATCTTCCTCGCGAGCGCCATCGAATACTGGCGTTGCAACATGGATACCAAGATATCTTGCTGCCATACCAAGATGAAGCTCTAACACCTGACCGATATTCATACGAGATGGTACCCCTAATGGGTTCAACATGATATCGATTGGTGTACCGTCTGGTAAGTAAGGCATATCTTCTTCCGGTAAAATACGGGAGATAACACCTTTGTTACCGTGACGACCGGCCATTTTGTCACCTTCAGAAATTTTACGTTTTTGAACGATATATACACGTACAAGTTGGTTCACGCCTGGTGGTAATTCATCGCCATCTTCACGATTGAACACTTTTACGTCTAAGATAATACCGCCACCACCGTGTGGTACACGTAGTGATGTATCACGTACTTCACGTGCTTTTTCACCGAAGATTGCATGTAATAAACGTTCTTCTGCTGTTAATTCTGTTACACCTTTTGGCGTTACTTTACCAACAAGTAGATCTCCGTCTTTTACTTCAGCACCAATGCGGATAATACCGCGCTCGTCAAGGTTACGAAGTGCGTCTTCCCCAACGTTCGGAATATCACGTGTAATTTCTTCCGGTCCAAGCTTCGTATCACGAGCTTCTGATTCATATTCTTCAATATGGATAGAAGTATACACATCATCTTTTACAAGGCGCTCACTCATAATGATCGCATCCTCGTAGTTATAACCATCCCATGTCATAAAGCCAACAAGCACGTTACGACCAAGTGCAAGTTCACCTTTTTCCATAGAAGGGCCGTCTGCAAGAATCTCGCCTTTTACAACTTCATCGCCAACACTTACGATTGGGCGTTGGTTGTAACAAGTTCCTTGGTTAGAACGGACAAATTTTAACATTTTATAGCGATCTAAATTACCTTTTACTTGTTGACCGTCTACTTCGATATAACGACGTACCCAAACTTCGCGAGCTTCTACGCGTTCAACAATACCAGGATATTTACAGATTACTGCAGCACCTGAGTCTTTCCCTGATACGTACTCCATACCAGTACCTACAATTGGAGATTCTGGGTTCATAAGCGGAACTGCTTGACGTTGCATGTTCGCACCCATTAGCGCACGGTTCGAGTCATCATTTTCTAAGAACGGAATACAAGCTGTCGCAGCAGACACAACCTGTTTTGGAGAGATATCCATGTAGTCAATACGTTCGCGTTTTACTACAACGTTCTCATCACGGAAACGCGCTACAACATCTTCATCAAGGAAATCTCCTTCTTCAGATAAACGTGCGTTTGCTTGGGCAACAACATAGTTGTCTTGTTCGTCAGCTGTTAAATAATCCACACGTGTTGTTACTCGTCCAGTTTCTGGATCAACACGACGATATGGTGTTTCAATGAAACCAAACTCATTTACTTTTGCAAATGAAGATAATGAGTTAATCAAACCGATGTTTGGTCCCTCTGGCGTTTCAATCGGACACATACGACCATAGTGAGAGTAGTGAACGTCACGCACTTCCATACCAGCGCGCTCACGTGTTAAACCACCAGGCCCTAATGCAGATAGTCTTCGTTTATGCGTTAACTCTGCTAATGGATTTGTTTGATCCATGAACTGAGATAACTGCGAGCTGCCGAAGAACTCTTTAATAGATGCAATAACTGGACGAATGTTAATTAACGCCTGCGGTGTAATTGCATTTGTATCTTGAATCGACATTCTTTCACGAACAACACGCTCCATACGAGAAAGACCGATACGGAATTGGTTTTGTAATAATTCCCCTACAGAACGTAGACGACGGTTTCCTAAATGGTCAATATCATCCGTGTCTCCTACTTTATATAGAAGGTTAAAGAAATAGCTAATAGATGCAATAATATCGCCTGGTGTAATATGTTTTACCTCGCGATCAATGTTCGCATTACCAATAATATTGATAGAACGCTCTCCATCTGCATCTGGAGCATAAATCTTAATAGATTGCAATTCAACATTGCCTTCTACAACTCCGCCCATCGGCTTCGCTGTTTTAAAGCCAATGTTCTTTTCTAAGTATGGCAAAATACGATCTAATGTACGACGATCTAAGATTGTTCCTTCTGCTGCTAGAATTTCACCTGTTTCAGGATCCACTAAAGTTTCAGCTAAACGTTGGTTAAACAATCTGTTTTTAATGTGTAACTTCTTATTAATTTTGTAGCGACCTACATTTGCTAGATCATAACGCTTTGGATCGAAGAAACGAGAAACAAGCAAGCTCTTCGCATTTTCTACTGTTGGTGGTTCACCTGGACGTAGACGCTCATAAATTTCAAGCAATGCTTTTTCTGTGCTATCCGTGTTATCTTTTTCTAGCGTATTGCTTAAGTATTCGTTATCACCTATAAGCTCGGTGATTTCTTGATCAGAGCCAAACCCTAATGCGCGTAACAAAACAGTTACAGGTAGTTTGCGCGTACGGTCGATACGCACATAAACAACATCCTTAGCATCTGTTTCATATTCCAACCAAGCTCCGCGGTTTGGAATTACAGTAGCAGTAAATCCACGTTTCCCATTTTTGTCCACCTTGCCGCTGTAGTATACACTTGGTGAACGAACTAACTGAGAAACAATAACGCGTTCTGCACCGTTAATTACGAATGTTCCTGTCTCTGTCATGAGTGGGAAATCTCCCATGAACACATCTTGTTCTTTCACTTCACCAGTTTCTTTATTGATTAGACGCACTTTTACACGAAGTGGTGCTGCATACGTCACATCACGCTCTTTACATTCTTCTACAGAATATTTCGTTTCGCCTAAACTGTAGTCGATAAACTCAAGCGATAGATTTCCCGTAAAGTCTTCAATCG
The DNA here is from genome assembly GCF_002582035.1 of Bacillus pseudomycoides. Classification (GTDB taxonomy): domain Bacteria; phylum Bacillota; class Bacilli; order Bacillales; family Bacillaceae_G; genus Bacillus_A; species Bacillus_A pseudomycoides_B. Next base: position 21,451 of record NZ_NUQE01000024.1, on the reverse strand, counting down.
GAGAAATGTCTTGGAACATTTCTCGCAAACCCTCATCAAGAAACCACTGATAAGAAGAGGTTTGAATTTCGATAAGATTTGGTAATTCTAATACCTCACTAATACGGGCATAACTTCTTCGTTGGCGGTGGCGTCCGTATTGAACTAGTTGACCTGTCAACTGCTTCACCCCTCAAATCATGAGTATTATAAATGCGCATAAATGCGCAAAATCACAACTAAATACGGCTAACACAAATTGCGTAGCCTTTTTCTCTAAAAAAGATAGATACGTTGAGTATTTCTAACTGCTCAAAAAGAAAAATGGCTTCTATAAGAAAACCATCATTCTGTTTCATAATCTGCTGATTTTACTATCTTTTCCAAGAGAAGCAAAAATATACATCGTTCTCAACGCAGAAAATTATATATTGGCATTTTATAATGCTAACACAAACAAAAAAAACCGTCAACGTTTTTTTGATTTTATGATATAATATCCTTTTTTCTTTTCTGCAACTTCCACAAAATCGAACATTTCTTCTAACTTTTTCATCGCGGATGGCGCACCTTGTTTCTTCTGAATCACAATCCAAAGCTCGCCGCCTGGCACAAGATGATCCACAGCTTTTTCTAGAATTTCATGCACCACTTGTTTCCCCGCACGAATTGGCGGATTAGATAAAATCGCAGCGTATTGACCTTTTACATTTTCATATACACTACTTTGATAAATCTGGACATTCCCAATTTTATTATTAGCAGCGTTTTCTTTCGCAAGTTCAAGTGCTCTTTCATTCACATCCACCATATGAACCTCGCGCCCTTGAGACTCTTTTGCTAACGACAAACCAATTGGACCATACCCACACCCAACATCTAATACATTGCCTCGAACATCCGGCATTTGAAATGCTTCAATTAAAAGACGAGAACCAAAGTCTACCTCGTTTTTCGAAAATACCCCATGATCAGATAAGAAAATAAATTGATTTCCTCTCAATGTATACTCCCATCGTTTACGATCACTTTTACTAGAAGGGTCGTTAGAAAAATAATGGTCTGCCACGTGGCCACCTCTTTTCTTTACAGTTAAAAAAAAAGCCCGCATGAGAGCGAGCTTTTTTATAGCTTCAAAAGTTAATTACTTAACTTCTACAGAAGCGCCAACTTCTTCAAGTTTAGCTTTGATTTCTTCAGCTTCTTCTTTAGAAGCTCCTTCTTTAACTGCTTTTGGAGTGTTGTCAACTACTTCTTTAGCTTCTTTTAAGCCAAGGCCAGTGATTTCACGAACAACTTTGATAACTTTGATTTTTTGTGCGCCTGCGTTAGCAAGTACAACATCAAATTCAGTTTGCTCAGCAGCAGCTTCACCAGCGCCACCAGCTACAGCTACAGGAGCAGCAGCAGTTACGCCGAATTCTTCCTCGATAGCTTTTACTAAGTCGTTAAGTTCTAATACAGTCATAGATTTAACTGCTTCAATGATTTGTTCTTTAGTCATTGTAAATATCCTCCCTTAAATAGGTTTGTATTGTTTTATCGATAACACGTAATTATCTTTTAAAAAATTAAGCGCCTTGCTCTTCTTTTTGATCTGCAACTGCTTTAGTAGCGATTGCAAGACCGCGCATTGGAGCTTGAAGAACGCTAAGAAGCATAGAAAGTAAGCCTTCACGTGATGGAAGAGTAGCGATAGCTTTAACCTCATCAAGTGATACAAGTTTACCTTCGATTACGCCAGCTTTAATTTCTAAAGCTTCATGATCTTTAGCGAAGTCGTTTAATACTTTCGCAGGAGCAATTACATCCTCGTTACTGAACGCGATTGCGTTTGGTCCTGTTAGGTATTCGTTTAACTCAGTTAATTCAGCAGTTTCTGCAGCACGACGAGTTAAAGAGTTTTTATAAACTTTGAACTCAACGCCAGCTTCACGTAATGCTTTACGTAATGCTGTTACTTCAGATACTGTTAAACCACGGTAGTCAACAACGATTGTTGATTTACTTTCGCGAAGTTTTTCAGCGATTTCAGTTACAACCTGTTGTTTAGATTCGATTGCTTTGCTCATGTTATTACACCTCCTGTAGATTATATAGAAGATGTACCGAAAGTGCACTAAAAAACCTCCATGCCCAATTGTAGACATGGAGGCATATAGTCACAGAAAAAAATTCCGTTTCGTATATTCACACCTAGGTAGGAAATTAAGCCACATTGGCGCCTACTGTCTACGGTACACTATTTAAATTCACAACATAAATGATTATATTAAAACTTCTTCACGAAGTCAACTTCCAAATTTTACGCGATAGTAGAAACGTCTACACGTACGCCAGGTCCCATTGTAGAAGCAACAGTTGCATTCTTCATGTAAGTACCTTTTGCAGCAGCTGGCTTAGCTTTTAGAAGAGCATCAGCAACTGTTTCTAAGTTTTCAACTAATTTTGCATCTTCGAAAGATACTTTACCGATTGGCACATGAATGTTACCAGCTTTATCAACGCGGTATTCTACTTTACCAGCTTTGATTTCGTTAACTGCTTTTGTTACGTCGAAAGTAACTGTTCCAGTTTTAGGGTTTGGCATTAAACCTTTAGGTCCTAATACACGACCAAGTTTACCAACTTCACCCATCATATCAGGAGTTGCTACTACTACGTCAAAGTCAAACCAACCTTGTTGGATTTTGTTGATGTAGTCTGTATCACCTACGAAGTCAGCTCCAGCAGCTTCAGCTTCTTTTAGTTTTTCGCCTTTAGCGAATACTAATACACGTTGTACTTTACCAGTACCGTGCGGAAGAACAACTGCACCACGAATTTGTTGGTCAGCTTTCTTAGGGTCAACACCTAAACGGAATGCAGCTTCTACAGTTGCATCAAATTTAGCTGTGTTTGTTTTCTTTACTAATTCTACTGCCTCTGTTGCAGAGTAAGCAGCTGTACGATCAACAAGCTTCGCAGCTTCTACGTACTTTTTACCTCTTTTAGCCATTTTTATTTCCTCCTCAATGTGGTTTTAGCGGAATAACCTCCCACGTTTACGCCTTCTTTTCGATACAATCGAGGATGTGCGCCCATCCTTTTATTTAAAAAACGACACTCATTTACGATAATAAAGGTTGCGAATTGGAATTCCAGACCCGCAACCTCTTTTACAAAAAAACAAATCGAATTAGTCTTCGATAACAATGCCCATACTGCGTGCAGTACCTTCAACCATACGCATTGCAGCTTCTACGCTAGCAGCGTTTAGGTCAGGCATTTTAGTTTCAGCGATTTCGCGAACTTTATCACGCTTAACAGTTGCCACTTTATTACGATTTGGTTCACCAGAACCAGACTCGATACCAGCTACTTTCTTAAGAAGAACAGCAGCAGGAGGAGTTTTAGTAATGAAAGTGAATGAACGGTCTTCAAATACTGTAATTTCAACAGGAATGATTAGACCAGCTTGATCTGCTGTACGAGCGTTGAACTCTTTACAGAAGCCCATGATGTTAACACCCGCTTGTCCTAATGCTGGACCAACTGGTGGAGCTGGGTTAGCTTTACCTGCAGGAATTTGAAGTTTTACCATTTTAATTACCTTTTTAGCCACGAGACACACCTCCTTAAGTCCGTGATGTGGTCAATTGGGCAGTGATTTGCCCTCCCACTTCATATTTTATCTTTAGCGATAAAATCTTTTTCAAAAAACGTCTCCGTTTCCGAAGACGTACTGACTTAAAAGATATTATCACTTTTTACAATTCATTTCAAGTTTCATTTTATAATTTTTCAATTTGGTGGAAATCTAGTTCAACTGAAGTTTCGCGACCAAACATATCAACAAGTACTGTTACTCTTTGTTTTTCTAGGTCAATTTCATTAATAGCACCTGTGTAATTCGCAAATGGACCTTCGTTCACACGTACAGTCTCATGAAGTTCAAAGTCAAAGTCAACTACTTCATTTTCCATTCCCATGTGTTTTAAGATTGTAACTACTTCTTCTTCTAATAAAGGAGATGGCTTCGAACCCGATCCAGAAGATCCAACGAATCCTGTTACACCTGGTGTATTACGAACAACATACCATGAATCATCTGTCATGATGATTTCTACCAACACGTAACCAGGAAACACTTTCCTCTTTGTTATTTTTTCTTTTCCGTTTTTCATTTCTACTTCTGTTTCCTCTGGAACAATAACACGGAAAATTTTATCTTGCATAGCCATTGTTTCTACGCGTTTCTCTAGGTTTGTTTTTACTTTATTTTCATATCCAGAATAAGTATGGACAACATACCAACGTTTTTCCATTAATTTAGGACGACCGTCCTTCCCTCCCTGACGTACATTTTTTCGTGCAAATGAAAAAACCCGTTCACCGGGCTTTTACACAGTTCATATAAATAACATTAACATTATATCATGTATTAGCGCTTCTTATTCAAGAATTAAACGAATTAAAGAAGAAATCCCCATATCCACTACTGCAAAGAAAATTGCACAGAAAGCAACTGTTGCAATTACAGTAAGTGTCGAACGGATTAATTCATCTTTTTTCGGCCAGCTTACTTTTTTCATTTCGCGACCTACATCGCCAAAAAAGTTCGTCAAACGCATTTCCGGGACCCCCAGTGCATAATTACAATTATTTATTTTGTTTCCTTATGAATCATGTGCGCATTACACGCTTTGCAAAATTTCTTTATCTCAAGACGCTCTACTGAGCTTGTATCTTTCATTGTGGAATAGTTTCGATTATTGCACTTTTCACATGCGAGTACAACCTTTTTTCTCATCTGTTACACCAGCCTTGTAACATTATTTCTTTAAAAATGTATCATACAATAAAAGGCAATGTCAATGACGCTCCCCCTCTTACCTTAAAAAGAAAAGGAGAGGAAAAAACCTCTCTTTTATAGTTCTCTATTAACCTAATACATTTTAAAAGAACCACCTATTTAAACACCTTAACGTTTAAGTGAAGGCGAATGAACAGTTGCTGTTTCTCTCATTTCCATATAACGCTCAAGCTTCCTTTTCACTCGTTGCAGAGCATTATCAATGGATTTTACATGGCGATTCAATTGCTCTGAAATCTCTTGATACGATCTTCCATCTAAATATAAAGAAAGCACCTTTCTTTCCAAATCGCTTAATAATTCAGATATTTTTAATTCTATGTCAACATACTCTTCCTGACTAATAATCATTTCTTCAGGATCCGTCACCTTCGCCTCAGATATAACATCTAACAGAGTTCGATCAGATTCTTCATCATAAATTGGTTTATCTAAAGAAACATATGAATTTAAAGGAATATGTTTTTGCCTTGTCGCCGTTTTAATCGCAGTGATAATTTGACGCGTAATACACAATTCCGCAAAAGCTTTAAAGGAAGACAGCTTGTCCTCTTTATAATCACGAATCGCCTTAAACAATCCAATCATACCTTCTTGGATAATATCCTCACGATCAGCGCCAACTAAAAAGTAAGATCTTGATTTTGCACGAACAAAATTTTTGTACTTATGAATTAAATACTCTAGTGCATCAACATTACCTTGTCGTACTAATTCAACTATCTCTTCATCCTCTAAATCACTAAATGTAACATTGTTGCCGCTTACGAAGTCTGCTTCCAATCTGATCCCTCCGACCGCTAATTATTTAGCAATATTATACAGTAAGCACTAGAGGAGCGTCAATGTTTCAACGCCCTCCCCGCCTTAATTTTTCCAACTTTTCTGTAATTTCCTCACTAAATATTGTCCGCATTGCCGGTTGTTCTTCTTTCGTTTTCTTCGTTTCATGACGTACTCTTTGTTCCATCGCCTGAACTTCTATCTCTAACTCACGCGCCGATTTACGCAGAGCACCCTGCCCAAAAATGGCCCACTGCTCTGTGTAATCAGACGTCGCAACATAAATACATGTATTAATATTGCGCAGCTCGATTGCGAGCTGCTCAATTTTTTCATCCGCCGTTTGGTTTTTCCTTGTAAAAATTACCTCTACACGCGCTTGCTTCATCTTCTTTTCAATTCCATAAACAGAATATGCATCAAAAACAATCATTACTTTCGTACCTGTATACCCTTGATAATCTGCCATTTTATCAATCAGCAAGTCTCGCGAAGCTTGTAAGTCTACATCCCTTAGTTTTTTCAAGTCTGCCCAAGCTCCAATAATATTGTAACCGTCAACGATTAAAATATCATTCATTGTTATCCACCGATTGGGTGACGTTTCCGATACACTTCATACATTAACAAGCTAGCAGCAACTGAAGCATTTAAGGATGTAACTTTACCAGCCATCGGTAAATGAATCAAGAAATCACATTTCTCGCCGATAAGGCGGCTCATACCTTTCCCCTCACTACCAATTACTAAACCAATTGGCATCTTTCCATCTAAATTACGATAGTCATCTTTCCCTTTTGCATCTGTGCCTGCAATCCAAAGCCCGCGCTCTTTTAATTCATCAATCGTTCTCGATAAATTTGTAACACGAGCTACCGGAACATACTCAATCGCTCCTGTCGAAGCCTTTGCAACTGCCGCCGTTAAACCAACCGCCCTGCGCTTTGGAATAATAATACCATGAGCTCCTACTGCATCTGCCGTACGCATAATAGAGCCTAAGTTGTGCGGATCTTCAATCTCATCCAGAATTAAGAAAAATGGATCTTCATTCCGCTTAGCTGCCAACGCAAATAAATCGTCTAAGTCCGCATATTCATATGCTGCCACTTGCGCGATTACCCCTTGATGATTCCCCTCTACAAGTTGATCTAATTTTTTCTTCGGTGAATTCTGTACTAAAATTTTGTTTTCTTTCGCTAACGCTAGTACAATTTGCACTTGCCCTTTCGCAGCACCTTCTGCAATCCAAATCTTATTAATATCACGACCTGCTCTTAATGCTTCAATTACAGGATTACGTCCAATAATATATTCACTGTTCACGCTTACGCGCCTCCTTCCTTATCCTCTAATACACGAATTGCTTCAAATACAATCTCTTCTATTCGTGTCTGATCATTTAATAAATAATGATATCCAATCAACGCCTCAAAAGCAGTACTATATCGATATGTTTGTACATCTGTATTTTTCGGAACAGAACCTGATTTTGCATTGCGCCCTCTTCTTAATACAGCTTCTTCTTCTTCAGTAAGAAATGCTGTCTCTAGTAAATGATGAACAACTTTCGCTTGCGCTTTTGCAGAAACAAAGCTTGTCCCCAAACGATGTAATTGATGCGGACGAACTGTTCCTTTTTGAAGCAGGTGATAGCGGATATATTGTTCATATACCGCGTCACCCATATATGCTAACGCTAAGCTGTTTAATTGCTTTGCATCAATCATGTTTAGCCTCTTTTCCATCTTGTACCTTGCGGTGTATCTTCTAAAATAATGTTACGCTCTTTTAATTCATCGCGAATTTGATCAGATAGTGCAAAATCACGATTTTTACGAGCCTCAATACGTTTTTGGATTAGTGCTTCAATTTCTTCATCAAGCAATTCTTCTTTCGTTAATTCTAATCCTAAAATTCCAAATAGCGTTTCAAGCTGTTTTACATACGCCGCAATCACTGTTTTTGATGTATGTTCTTCTAACAAATATTGATTTGCATGATTGGCTAAGTTATATAACTCCGTTACTGCATTTGCTGTATTAAAGTCATCATCCATCGCTGCTTCAAATGCAGTTTGGAATTTCTCCATCTCATCTAACCATTTCTCATTATGATCCGTTAAATCCGTACTACTTTCCATGCGATGTTTTAAGTTTCCATAAGCCGTTTTAATTCTCTCTAATCCATTATTCGTACTTTGCAATAACTCTTCACTAAAATTGATTGGATGACGATAATGTACAGATAACATAAAGAATCGGATTAACTGTGGATCGTACTGTTTAATAATATCGTGAACTAAAATGAAGTTTCCTAACGACTTAGACATCTTTTCATTGTTAATATTAATATATCCATTATGCATCCAGTAACGTGCAAATGGTTTCCCAGTCAATGCTTCTGATTGTGCAATCTCATTTTCATGATGCGGAAATGTTAAATCTTGACCGCCAGCATGAATATCAATTGTATCACCTAAATATTTACGTGCCATTGCAGAGCATTCGATATGCCATCCTGGACGACCTTTCCCCCAAGGGCTCTCCCAGAAGATTTCTCCTTCTTTTGCTGCTTTCCATAATGCAAAGTCAAGTGGATCGTGTTTCTTTTCTCCAACTTCAATACGTGCACCATGACGCAAGTCTGCAATTGGCTGATGTGATAATTTACCGTAACCTTCAAATTCCTTTGTTCTGTAATACACATCCCCTTCAGATTCATATGCATATCCTTTATTCACAAGCTCTTGAATAAATTCGATAATAATATCCATATTCTCCATTACACGAGGATGAACTGTTGCGTGTTTGCAACCTAGTGCCGTTACATCTTCAAAGTATGCTTTAACAAAGCGATCTGCAATTGTTGGCACGTCTTCTCCTAATTCATTAGCAACTTTAATCAGCTTATCATCTACGTCCGTGAAATTAGATACATATTGCACATCGTAACCACGGTGTTCCATATAACGGCGCACTGTATCAAATACGATTGCCGGTCTTGCATTCCCAATATGGATGTAGTTATATACTGTAGGACCGCACACATACATTTTCACTTTATTTTCTTCTAATGGAATAAACTTTTCTTTTTGACGCGTTAACGTATTATAAATGTGAATAGTCATTTTTATCCGTCCTTTCTGTTTTCACTACCATTTGTTTTTTCAATTGTTCAAGTTCTTCTTCCACAGCTTTCAACTTATCAAAAATCGGATCCGGAAGATCACAGTGGTTTAATTCTTGACCTACCTTTACCCCATTTTGAATCACGACGCGGCCAGGAATACCTACAACTGTAGAATGTGAAGGTACTTCTTTTAACACAACCGAACCAGCACCAATTTTAGAATTTTCTCCAACTGTAATCGAGCCAAGCACTTTCGCACCTGTCGCAATCAACACGTTATCTTTAATTGTTGGATGACGTTTCCCTTTTTCTTTTCCCGTACCACCTAACGTAACACCTTGATAAATCGTCACGTTATCTCCAATTTCACACGTTTCTCCAATTACAACTCCCATACCATGATCAATAAAAAACTTACGACCAATCGTTGCCCCTGGATGAATTTCAATACCCGTAAAAAAACGACTCATTTGTGAGATAACACGAGCAAAAAAGAAAAACTTTCGTTTATAAAAGGCATGTGCAATACGATGTGCCCAAATCGCGTGTAATCCAGAGTAAGTTAAAATCACTTCGATGTAACTTCTCGCTGCCGGATCCTGTTCAAAGACGACTTCAATATCCTCCCGAAGCCTCTTCATTTTTGTTCCCCCTTTTTTGTTTAAAGTGAAACCTCCATCAGTGAACCTCTTTACCACTAATCGTGAGCTGAACCAATTAGGCTCTTGATTTCTACTCCCTTACAAAACTTTTCCGACTATTTATACAAAAAAACTCTCTCCCATACCTGTAGGTATAGAAAAAGGCGTCTCTGTCTATAGACAGAGACGCCTTACTAGCGCGGTTCCACTCTGTTTAGGCCTAAAAAAAGCCTCAAACTCAAACATGATAACGGTGTATACCGCTTCTGCTTACTTTGCGTCACCATGACATTTCTCGAAATACATTCGTTGTTCAGCAGAAGACTCAAAGGGGCACTTCAAAAATCTGCTTTTAAACCACTTCCAGCCAAATGGTGGTTTTCTCTGTGAAAAGCATGATTTTCTACTTCTCCTTCTCGTCGCTTTCTTTTATTTCATTTTGAAGTATTCTTATTATATTTCTAAATCCGTAAAATGTTAACCAATTACTTTACGAACACGATTTAAAACTTTTTCTTTTCCAAGAAGCGCAATTGCATTCGGAAGTTCTGGTCCATGTGTTTGGCCAGTTGTGGCAACACGAATTGGCATAAATAAATTTTTACCTTTTTGACCTGTTTGCTTTTGAACAGCTTTAATCGCTGCCTTAATTGCTGCAGGTTCTACTTCCTCTAATGCCTCTAGCTCTGCCGCAAACACGCGAAGAACTTCTGGCACTTGTTCGCCTTTTAATACTTCTTGTCCTTCTTCTTCATAATCCACATGATCTTTAAAGAACATATCAGATAGCTCAACAATTTCAGCTCCGAAGCTCATTTGATCATGATATAAAGCAATCACGTCGTGAATCCAAGCTAGTTCTTGCTCGCTTGGATTTTCACTTACACGACCAGCTTTTACTAAGTGCGGTAAGCTTAATTCCACAACGCGATCTAAATCTTGCTTTTTCATATATTGGTTGTTCATCCATTTTAATTTTTGAGAATCGAATAATGCTGGTGATTTCGATAAACGAGCCGCATCAAACATTTCAATAAATTCATCCTTAGAGAAGATTTCTTCTTCTCCTACTGGTGACCAACCTAGTAATGCGATAAAGTTAAAGATTGCCTCTGGAAGATATCCCAGCGCTTCATATTGTTCAATAAATTGAATAATAGATTCATCACGTTTACTTAATTTTTTACGGCTTTCATTCACAATTAACGTCATATGACCAAATTGTGGTACATCCCAACCAAATGCTTCATAAATCATCATTTGTTTTGGTGTATTCGAAATATGGTCATCACCGCGAAGAACATGCGAGATTTCCATGAAATGATCATCTGCCGCTACTGCAAAGTTGTAAGTTGGGATACCATCTTTCTTCACGATAACGAAATCGCCGAAATCGTTTGAGTTGAAAGATACGTCTCCTTTTACAATATCATTAAATACATATTCACGGTTTTCAGGTACACGGAAACGAATACTTGGAATGCGTCCTTCTGCCTCGAATTGTTTTACTTGCTCATCCGTTAAATCACGGTGACAACCCGCATAACGAGGTGTTTCACCACGAGCGATTTGTCCTTCACGTTCTGCTTCTAACTCTTCTTCTGTCATATAGCACTTATACGCTAAGCCACGCTCTAATAAATCTTCATATAACTTTTTATAAATATCTAAACGCTCCATTTGACGGTACGGACCATATTCACCACCAACATCGATGCTTTCATCCCAGTCCATGCCAAGCCATTTTAAATATGTTAATTGGCTTTCTTCGCCGCCAGCAATATTACGCTTTACGTCTGTATCTTCAATACGGATAATAAATTTCCCGTTTTGACTACGAGCGAATAAATAGTTAAATAATGCCGTACGTGCATTTCCGATATGTAAGTGTCCTGTTGGACTTGGCGCATAGCGCACTCTCACTTGCTTTTCCATAGTTGGTACACCTTCCATTCTTAATGTCAACAGATTCCTTAATTGTACACCAAAAAATTACGATTATCCATCTTGCGAATTAAAAACAGCTATTTTTTCTGTAATAATACAATAGCCTGTGAAGCAATTCCTTCTTCTCGTCCTGTGAAGCCTAATTTTTCTGTCGTCGTTGCTTTTACATTGACATTCTCGATGTCCGTTTGTAATAGCTCGCTAATTCTCTTACGCATACTTTCAATATGCGGCGCCATTTTTGGTTTTTGAGCAATAATTGTACAATCTAAGTTTCCAAGTACATACCCTTGCTCTGTAACAAACTCCCACACTTTCTGCAAAAGTACAGCTGAATCTGCATCTTTGAATGCAGGATCTGTATCTGGAAAGTGTTTACCGATGTCACCAGCAGCAATTGCTCCTAAGCAAGCATCAGCAATAGTATGTAAAAGGACATCCGCATCAGAATGCCCAAGTAATCCTTTTTCATATGGAATTGTAATTCCCCCAATAATTAATGGTCTTCCTTCTGCAAATGCATGTACATCAAAACCTTGTCCAATTCGAAACATTTCCAATTCCTCCTCAAACTACACTAATAAACTTTATCCCGCTATTCGCGGGCATTAAGACTCCCACTGAGGGAAGTTTCACTTTATATTATTCTAACGGACATATAAAGGATCCGTTCGCTGAAGTTTCTACTCTACATATAGAAAAGCTCGGTAGCTACCGAGCTTTTCTATTATAACATTGCTACTGTATTTTCAAAACTCGTAGAAAGCTTTCAGCAACCACTAGATCTTCAGGTGTTGTTACCTTTATATTGTGATAGCTTCCTCCTACAACCCCTACCTCTTTAGGAAGACGTTCCACCAAACTAGCATCGTCAGTTCCGAGAAAACCCGCCTGTTTTGCACTCTCATGTGCTTCTAACAAAATGGGAACATGAAATCCTTGCGGTGTTTGAACTGCTCGCAAATGAGAACGTTCTACTGTTTCAACAACAGTATCATGTTTAACTTTTTTAATTGTATCTTTCACAGGTACCGCACAAATAGAAGCACCTTTTTCTTTCGCCATTTGCAATACATCTTCAATCATCTTTTTCGTTACAAATGGACGCGCCCCGTCGTGGACAAGTACATACTCTACATCTCTTACATACATAAGAGCATTGTATACACTATCTTGGCGCTCACTTCCACCTTGGATAAGTTGGATGTCTTTTTGAATATGATAAGTTTGGAGAAGTTCTTCAAAATAAGAACGATCTCCCTCATTAATCGCTAAAATAATCTGTTTACATTGTTCATCTTTTTCAAAAGCTCGTAATGTATGAATGATAATAGGAACAGAATCTATTTGTAAAAATAATTTATTTCTATCCGCTCCCATACGCTTACCTTGTCCTGCTGCAGGAATAATTAATGTATATATCATCGCAATCCTCTACTTATAACGCTTTCTCTAGCAACTTACGCTTAGCAAAAATCATTCGGCCCGCAGATGTTTGCAGTACACTTGTAACAAGTACATCAAGTTGGGAACCAACATACTCTCTACCATCTTCAACTACGATCATTGTACCGTCATCTAAATAAGCAACGCCTTGATTCTGCTCTTTTCCATCCTTCACAACATATACGCTTAACTCTTCACCCGGAAGCACCACAGGTTTAATGGCATTTGCTAAATCATTAATGTTTAAAACTGTCACGCCTTGCAATTCAGAAACTTTATTTAAGTTAAAGTCATTCGTAACAACAGTGCCACCTGTTAACTTTGCTAACTTCACGAGCTTGCTATCAACTTCTTGAATATCTTCAAAATCACCTTCATAAATTTCTACTGGAATAGATAGCTCTTTTTGAATACGATTTAAAATATCCAAACCTCTTCGTCCGCGATTACGCTTTAATGCATCTGAAGAATCAGCAATATGTTGTAATTCTTCTAACACAAATTGCGGAATAACAATTGTACCTTCTAAAAATTTTGTTTGGCAAATATCCGCAATACGCCCATCAATAATAACACTCGTATCCAGTATTTTCCAAAAAGAAGTTGACGGTTCTACTTCCTCGTTTTCATTATTCGTATTTTTTTTCTTTCCTCCGCGTTGCGCCAATGTAAACAACCCTAACAATTCATTTCTCTTTTTAAACCCTACTTGGAACCCTAAGTAACCAAGTAATAGCGTGAAAAAGATTTGCAATACTGTACTAATGACTTGAATGGTAAATTCGCGAATCGGAATCAAGATCAAATACGCAACAATTAGTCCTGAGATTAATCCTAATGTTCCGAATAAAACATCTGTAACAGGTGCTTTTACAAGCGCTTCCTCAATATGTTTAATAAGCTGAACAATATAATCTACAAGCCAAAATGTTGTTAAAAATAAAATGATTGCACCAATAATTGCACGAATATAAGAACCTTCAAGCCAAGGAACTGCACCTACACCTAACATATCAATCACTTTCGGAATAAGAAAAATTCCCAATGCTCCTCCAATAACTAGAAAGAAAAGCTGTACGATTCGTTTTAACATTCAACCACCTCCTACTCATTATTAACCATTACCTCGCTACTCAAAACGTCGAGTGCAAAAGTGCACGTGTTTTTTTTATAATTTGTTTTATTTACCAATATATCATATCATATATGAAAAATCTTTGAGTGTCGCTATATTGTGAAATCAATGTAATATTCTTAATTATGCCTGCTCATATACAAGTGTTCTTGAATTCGTTTTAAACCCTCTCGTATCTTTTTCGCTCGCACTTCTCCAATTCCTTCTACATCGTCCAACTCAGCAATTGTTGCACGGCAAATTCCTTGTAAGTTCTTAAAACGATTAATTAAGTTTTCAATAATAAGAGGTGGAACTCTAGAAATTTTATTCGCAATTCGATAACCTCTTGGTGTAATACTTTCTTCTAATTTCATTTGTCCGGAATATCCAAGTAGTTTCACCAAATCACTATCCTCAAGCAGTTGGGAATTTGCAAGGTCTTGTAATTTTTTTAAAATTTGATAGTGATCTTGTGTTTTTTCGTAATAGTAGTCTTTAATTAATAGCGCAGCCTCTGCTTCTACGTCAGCAAGCAACTCAGTCAATTGCAAACGAATAAGTCTTCCTTCTGTTCCTAATTCATGAATGTAACTAAAAATTTCATTTTTAATCCGCAGCATCATTTCAACGCTATGTAGTACATGCACAACTTCAGACATTGTAACCACTTCTTCAAACTCTAAAATACCAAGGTTCGTTATGCCCTCATTCCATACAGCTTTATATTTTTCTAATGTTTGAATCGCTTGGTTTGCCTTTGTTAAAATAACCCCAATATCTTTTAATGTATAACGTAAGTTTCCTTGATATAACGTAATTACATTTCGTCTTTGCGAAATGGCAACAACAAGACTACCCGTTTGCTTCGCCACTCGCTCTGCTGTGCGATGGCGCATACCTGTTTCAATGGAGTCAATAGATGAATCAGGAACCAGCTGTCCATTGGCGATTAAAATTCTACTTCCTGTTTCATTTAAAATAAGAGCCCCATCCATTTTTGCTAGTTCATATAGACTAGCAGGAGAAAAAGCACAATTAATATGAAATCCTCCATCAACAATACTTTTAATTTGTTCGTTGTATCCAAGTACAATAAGACCACCCGTTTGTGCCCGGAGCACATTATCAATTCCTTCTCTTAATGGTGTCCCCGGTGCAACAAGCTGCAAAATATTAATAATACTTTTGGAACGTTGCTTGTTTTCTTCCATATCTTATCCTCCTAGTGCAAATCGAAGAGCCTCTCCTATATTCGATACTCCAACTACTTCAATACCTTCTGGAATCGTCCATCCACCCAAATTCTTGCTCGGAATAATAACGCGCTGAAATCCTAATTTCGCCGCTTCTTGCACACGCTGTTCAATACGGGAAACACGGCGAACTTCTCCCGTTAAACCAACTTCACCAATAACTGCATCACCTGGAAAAGTCGGTTTATCACGAAAACTTGATGCGATACTTAAAGCAACCGCCAAATCAACTGCCGGTTCATCTAATTTAATTCCCCCGGCAACTTTTAAATAAGCATCTTGATTTTGAAGCAATAATCCTGCTCTTTTTTCTAGTACCGCCATAATAAGAGAAACACGGTTATGATCAATTCCTGTTGCCATCCTTCTTGGATTCCCAAAACTTGTAGGAGAAATTAATGCTTGTATTTCTACTAAAACAGGCCTTGTTCCTTCCATAGAAGCAACAACCGTTGAACCAGCAGCTCCCACAGGTCTTTCTTCTAGAAAAATTTCAGAAGGATTTAACACCTCTGAAAGACCAAGCTCCTTCATTTCAAAGATCCCCATCTCATTGGTTGAACCAAAACGGTTTTTTACCGCTCGTAAAATTCGATATGTATGATGACGATCTCCTTCAAAATAAAGAACGGCATCCACCATATGCTCTAACATACGCGGACCAGCTATAGCTCCTTCTTTCGTTACATGCCCTACAATAAAAATAGGGATTCCTTTCGTTTTTGCAAGCTTCATAAGTTCTGCTGTACATTCACGTACTTGTGCTACACTTCCTGGCGCTGAAGTTACTTCCGGTAAATGAATAGTTTGAATAGAATCGATTACTACGAATGATGGATTCATTTCATCTATATATGCTGCGATTCGTTGTAAATCTGTTTCTGATACAACAAATAAATTATCTCCATTTACATGAAGACGATCTGCCCTAAGTTTAATTTGTTTTGCAGATTCCTCACCCGATATGTATAAAACATCATAAGCACGATCTGCTAGTTGTGATGATATTTGCAGTAATAATGTTGATTTCCCAATACCAGGATCTCCCCCTATGAGCACGAGAGAACCATCTACAATTCCACCACCAAGTACCCGGTTAAATTCTTGAAAACTCGTTTCAATACGCGCCTCTGTTTTCGTTTCCACTTCTTTCAGGCGGCGAGGCTTCGTTAATTCAGTTTGGATTGCACTTGCATAGTTCAGGCGGCGTGATGATACAACTGGTTCCATCTCTTCCACCAGTGTATTCCATTGTCCGCACCCTGGACACTTTCCCATATACTTTGGTGACTGATAACCACATTCTTGACATGTAAATTTCGTTTTCTTTTTAGCCATCGTTTTTTACACTTCACTTCGCTTTCATATGTAGCAAAAATATTTCTTTTTGTACAAGAAAGAGGGCTATTGTTTAGCCCCCTTTTGTTTGTCTATACTTATTTTACCTTTTCTGCACTACGAATGACAAATGATTCTCCTTCTGTATCAAAAACAACTTTTTGACCTTTCTCAATAACCCCTTTAAGAAGTTCTTCTGATAATCGATCTTCTACATGTTTTTGAATTGCACGGCGTAGTGGACGAGCACCATACTCTGGGTCAAATCCTTTATCAGCAATCGCTTCAATTGCTGCATCCGTTAACTCTAAATCAATTTCTTGTTCTTTTAAACGTTTAACCAACAGTTCTACCATAAGAGTAACAATTTCTTTAATATGTTTCTTCTCTAATGTATGGAAAACAATAATTTCGTCAATACGGTTTAGGAACTCAGGACGGAAGGCTTTTTTCAACTCATCCATTACTTTGCCCTTCATATCTGCATAATCACGGCTTTCATCTTGTACATTAAATCCAAGATGCTTATTTCGTTTTAATGCATCTGCCCCTACGTTAGATGTCATAATAACAATTGTATTACGGAAATCAACTGTACGACCTTTTGAATCTGTTAAACGTCCATCTTCTAGCACTTGCAGTAAAATATTGAATACATCTGGATGCGCCTTTTCCACCTCGTCAAGTAAGACAACGGAGTATGGTTTACGACGAACCTTTTCTGTTAACTGGCCACCTTCTTCATACCCAACATATCCTGGAGGAGAACCAACTAAACGAGAAGTAGAATGTTTCTCCATATACTCTGACATATCAATACGAATCATTGCATCTTCGTCACCAAACATGGATTCCGCTAATGCACGTGCAAGTTCCGTTTTACCAACACCAGTTGGTCCTAAGAAAATAAAAGAACCGATTGGACGTTTTGGATCTTTTAAACCTGCTCTTGCACGGCGAACTGCTTTTGCAACCGCAACGACCGCTTCATCTTGCCCAATTAAACGATCATGTAAAATATTTTCTAAGTTCAGTAGTTTGTCTGTTTCTGTTTGAGCCAACTTAGAAACTGGAATACGCGTCCACGTTGAAACAACATTTGCAATATCCTCTACTGTTACTTCCGAATTTTCTTTACCTTGTTGCTCTTTCCATTGGCGCTTCGTATCTTCTAATTTCTCACGTAGGCGCTGCTCCATATCACGTAAAGATGCTGCTTTCTCAAATTCTTGACTTTGCACTGCCGCATCTTTTTCTTTTCTTACCTCTTCTAACTTCGATTCAAGTTCTTTTAAATTTGGTGGTGTTGTATAAGAACGTAAACGAACTTTTGAAGCTGCTTCATCAATTAGGTCAATTGCTTTATCTGGTAAGAAACGATCCGTAATGTAACGATCCGATAATTTTACAGCGGCATCAATCGCATCGTCTGAGATAGAAACGCGGTGATGAGCTTCATAACGATCACGTAATCCTTTTAAAATTTGAATCGATTCTTCTAAGCTTGGCTCATCAACGTGAATCGGTTGAAAACGTCGCTCTAATGCTGCATCTTTTTCAATATATTTACGATACTCATCTAGCGTTGTCGCTCCAATACATTGTAGTTCCCCGCGTGCTAATGATGGCTTTAAAATATTCGATGCGTCAATCGCCCCTTCTGCACCGCCCGCACCAATTAATGTATGAAGCTCATCAATGAATAAAATAATATTGCCAGCTTGACGAATTTCATCCATGACTTTCTTTAAACGGTCTTCGAATTCACCGCGATATTTCGTACCAGCAACTACAGTTCCCATATCTAATGTCATAACACGCTTATCGCGTAAAGTCTCCGGAACTTCGTTGTTTACAATTTGTTGTGCTAATCCTTCAGCAATTGCTGTTTTACCAACACCAGGTTCTCCAATTAAAACAGGATTATTTTTTGTTCTTCTACTTAATACTTCAATTACACGTTGAATCTCTTTGCTACGACCAATTACCGGATCTAAACGTCCTTCACGTGCTACAGCTGTTAAATCACGAGCTAAACTATCAAGCGTCGGTGTATTTGCATTAGCCGAACCACCACCTTGATGACCCGAAGCCGTCTCGTTACTGCCAAGAAGCTGTAGTACTTGTTGACGCGCTTTATTTAAACTTACACCTAAATTATTTAAAACACGAGCCGCAACGCCTTCTCCCTCACGAATAAGACCAAGTAAAATATGCTCTGTTCCCACGTAAGAATGACCAAGTTTACGCGCTTCATCCATTGACAACTCTATTACTTTTTTTGCACGTGGTGTGTAGTGAACCGTTTGGGTCATCTCTGTGCCGCGTCCAATTAGTGCTTCTACTTCTTTTTGAACTTTCTCTGGGCTTAATCCAAGTGCGACCAATGCTTTTGCAGCAATTCCTTCTCCTTCGCGTACAAGACCGAGTAAAATATGCTCTGTACCGATATTATTATGTCCAATACGAATTGCTTCTTCTTGGGATAACGCTAATACCTTTTGTGCTCGCTCTGTAAATCTTCCAAACATCATATGAATCACACTCCTACTTCGCTCGATTTTGTTCAATTCGTAATCTTTCACGAATAAGTGTTGCTCTGCGACAATCTCTTTCATCAGGTTGCAGTGGACCGCCAGCATATTGCTGTAAGATTCCAGGCTGTGTAAGTACCATTAACTCTGTTAAAATATTCCTAGATATATTTTCAATATACCCAAGGTCAATACCAAGTCGAACATCCGATAAACACGTTGCTGCCTCAGCAAATTCAATTAAACGGCTATTCGCTAATACACCATAAGAACGATACACCCTATCTTCAAGCTCAATACTTGAATTTTTCATAATTGATTCTCTTGCTGTTCGCTCTTGTTGAATGAGTTGCTGAACAACACTCTTTAAATCTTCTACAATATCTTCTTCAGATTTTCCCAATGTCATTTGATTAGAAAGTTGAAATATATTCCCTAACGCTTCGCTACCTTCACCATATATCCCTCTCACAACTAAACCAAGTTGATTAATTGCCTGAACGATACGGTTCATTTGTCCTGTTAAAACGAGGGCTGGCAAATGTATCATCACTGAAGCTCGTAAACCTGTTCCTAGATTTGTAGGACAGCTCGTTATATAACCAACTTGTTCATCAAATGCATATTCAATCTGATTTTCTATCCAATCATCAATTTGATTTGCACTATGCAGCGCTTCTGTTAGTTGTAATCCCGGAAATAAACATTGAATCCGAATATGATCTTCTTCATTAAGCATAATGCTTACTTGTTCATTCTCAGATAATAAACAAGCACCATATTCTGTTCCCACTAGATCCGGACTTACAAGGTGCTTTTCTACCAATACTCTGCGCTGCAAAGGTTGAATCCTATTCATTTGTAACAGTTCAAATCCCCCGAAAGGTTCAACTTTTTGATTAGCAAAATTTTCTTGAAATACATGAATCATTTGCTCTGCTTCCTCATTTGTTAGCATAGTCGGGAACTGATAATCTCGTAAATTCCGAGCCAATCGAACACGACTGCTTAAAACGATATCGGAATCAGGACCTTCTTCCCTCATCCATGGACTAATTGCTTCGTTCATAATACGATCGAGTGACATAGAATTATTCCCCCTCTCTATGCTCACGAAGCTGATTTTCTATGCTGCGAATTTTATCTCGGACTTCAGCAGCCTGTTCAAACTCTTCTTGTTGTATGCACTCCTGCAATTTTAGTTTTAACTCATCTAATTCTTTTTTTAGATGAATATTTCCTCCTATACGGTTAGGAATTTTTCCATGGTGCTTTGTATGTCCACCATGAACTCGTTTTAGCGTTGGTTGTAATTGTTCTTTAAACGTTTCATAACAAGTCGAACAACCAAACCTTCCGATCTTTGCAAATTTTGGATACGTCATATTGCATTTCGGACATTGCAAAGGCTGTTCACTCGAAAAATCATTTGTTTTTTTCTCAGATATAGGTTGCTCGACATTCAGTAGTCCTGCTAATAAATTATGAAATGACAAACTAGACTTATTTGATTGAAAGAAAGACGTATATCCATTTTCTTGTGCACATTGCTCACAAAGATGAATCTCCGTCTTTTCTCCATTGATTACTTTTGTAAAATGCAGCGTTGCTGATTGTGAACTACAGTTTTGACAAATCAACGTATTTCCCCACCTTTACAATAGGAAAGAATTATTAATTTACAATCTTATTCGTTCAACTCATTCTTAAGAGACAAAGCATTCCTAAAGGAAGTGTCACTTTACTTATACTTCAATGTTCTAAGCATCGCTTGAAGCATACGTGCTCGTAATTCATCTCGAAATGGTAAATCTGTTAGTAAAACAGATCGATCTAACACACTAAACATAAGCTTTGCTTCCCTACTAGTAACAATATCCTCTTCTGCTAAACGCCTTATTATACTCTCAGCGCTTGATTGAGCAATGCTATACTGAACCATTTGTAACATTTGATTAATAATGTCTATATCATCATGCAATTTGACTTTTATAATGCGAATATAACCTCCGCCACCTCGTTTGCTTTCCACTACAAATCCTCTTTCTAGTGTAAAACGAGTATTAATAACATAGTTAATTTGAGATGGCACACAATCAAACTTATCAGCAATTTCATTTCTTTTAATTTCAATTGCATTATTATTACTTAAGTCAATAACTTGCTTTAGATATTGTTCAATAATATCAGATATATTTCTCATTTATCCTCCACCTTTATTGACTTTGACTATCTTTGACTTTAATTATATACGTATTAAAAAATTTTGCAACTCTTTTGCTTCCCTCATTATCCTATCCATATTTTCTCTCATTTAATCAATCGTTCTTTATTTTATGAATAAAGAATATAAAGTTTCCTATATAAAAAATAATACAAAAAAGACGAGTCATACTGACTCGTCTCAGATTGCCTGGCAACGTCCT
>NZ_NUQE01000023.1 GCF_002582035.1 Bacillus pseudomycoides | reverse complement strand
ATCCTGTCTTCCCGATATTTTGGGGCCTTAGCTCAGCTGGGAGAGCGCCTGCCTTGCACGCAGGAGGTCAGCGGTTCGATCCCGCTAGGCTCCACTTATATCTATCTTTATGGCGGTGTAGCTCAGCTGGCTAGAGCGTACGGTTCATACCCGTGAGGTCGGGGGTTCGATCCCCTCCGCCGCTACCATAAAGGACCTTTAGCTCAGCTGGTTAGAGCAGACGGCTCATAACCGTCCGGTCGTAGGTTCGAGTCCTACAAGGTCCACCACTCAAGTTTTATATATATGGAGGTATACCCAAGTCTGGCTGAAGGGATCGGTCTTGAAAACCGACAGGCGGCGAGAGTCGCGCGGGGGTTCGAATCCCTCTACCTCCTCCATTTTTAAAAAAATATTATATCGTCGCGGGGTGGAGCAGTTTGGTAGCTCGTCGGGCTCATNNCGGTCGGGACCGCCATTTATATTAAGGCTCGGTAGCTCAGTCGGTAGAGCAGAGGACTGAAAATCCTCGTGTCGGCGGTTCGATTCCGTCCCGAGCCACCATTTTGAAATATACAAGCCGGCTTAGCTCAATTGGTAGAGCAACTGACTTGTAATCAGTAGGTTGGGGGTTCAAGTCCTCTAGCCGGCACCATTTCA
Organism: Bacillus pseudomycoides; assembly: GCF_002582035.1. Lineage (GTDB taxonomy): Bacteria > Bacillota > Bacilli > Bacillales > Bacillaceae_G > Bacillus_A > Bacillus_A pseudomycoides_B. The sequence continues at coordinate 77,896 of NZ_NUQE01000023.1, read as the reverse complement.
AAATGAGCCATTAGCTCAGTTGGTAGAGCATCTGACTTTTAATCAGAGGGTCGAAGGTTCGAGTCCTTCATGGCTCACCATTTTTATGCGGGTGTAGTTTAGTGGTAAAACAAGAGCCTTCCAAGCTCTGGTCGAGAGTTCGATTCTCTTCACCCGCTTTTTTTATGGGCCTATAGCTCAGCTGGTTAGAGCGCACGCCTGATAAGCGTGAGGTCGATGGTTCGAGTCCATTTAGGCCCACCATATTCCGCAGTAGCTCAGTGGTAGAGCTATCGGCTGTTAACCGATCGGTCGTAGGTTCGAGTCCTACCTGCGGAGCCATATAATATAGAGAAGTACCCAAGTGGCTCAAGGGGCTCCCCTGCTAAGGGAGTAGATCGCTTACGCGGTGCGAGGGTTCGAATCCCTTCTTCTCTGCCAGAAATTGGCCCGTTGGTCAAGTGGTTAAGACACCGCCCTTTCACGGCGGTAACACGGGTTCGAATCCCGTACGGGTCATACAAAAAGAGATAGCATTCTATGCTATCTCTTTTTTATTTATCCTGTATAGATGAATAATATATCCTCCACCTTAGTTTCACCTTATCATAAATAATAATGCTAAAGCACAATTGCATCAATGCGCTCGCAATTAACGAGGACAATGCGCCCACTTTTGTCTATAAATGTAGCAAGACCTGTATTAAAGTGAAATCCTGTGAAAATTGAAATGGTTAATGGTGTGCCATTAACTATAATTTCGTTTACTTTTCTTCCTAAATTAAAGGTGCTTAAAAGGAAACAAATACCTTCAAAATGTTTTTTTTTATTTTTCGTATTTGAAGATTGTATATCTATGTCCTTTGCTAAATTTGGATCGAATATTTTAGGAATAGCAGTATGGTTTATGAGAATTGACATGTTTCTTTCCCTCTTCCTCTCTTTTTTAATTCATATAGAAATATATTTTGAAATTATAAAAAAGAGCTTTTTTCAAAGCTCTCTTTTATAAACTAGCTTGCCTCAATTGTAAGTGCTTGAATATCACGGCAATCTATAAGAAGTACTCCTCCTGCTTCGGGTCCTTCTGTAAATACGAAAGTTGCGCAAAAATTTTCAGGATTAAAATTAACAAACGTAACATCATCTATAAAGTTTCCATTTAGAAAAATATCTACTTCTGTACCTACCTGTAATTCTTCTAGTTGTTCACAGACACATTTTGTATGCTTATTTATATAAACCAACTCCTTTCAAAATAAATTTTTGACTCAATATATAATATTTGTAAGCTAAAAAAAGGTGTGGACAACTTATATAAGTTATATAAGTATTTTCATTCAGTGGGGCTTCATCCCCCCACTGATGGTTAGTTGAACCAATCGGGCATTAACGGGCAGCTATTCCCCGCCTATCTTCTTCGCTTCTCTCTCAATCTTGAGGTGGGGCTCTTACTGCCCGTTAATGCGGGATAGAACAAAAAGGACTTATCCAAAGGCAAGTAGGTGCCTTTTGGATAAGCCCCTTTTTAATGCTTGCGTATGTTGGATATTGATGAATCGCCGACTAGACTATAATTGGTTTATCATTGGGGTGGAACTAGTAAGTGAATGTGTTTCGTTTGAACTGGGATAGATTCTACACTTGATACTATAATTAAACTCTATCTGTGAAAAAGTTCACAAATAGGTCATTATTTGTGAATATATTCACAAATAATCATGCTACAATATGTGTGTAAGGAAGTTAAACAATATAAAATCAGTATTTTAATTATTTACTTAAATGACAATGATAATAGTGAAATGAAAAATAGAGAGGGGATTTTACCATGAAAAAAGGTATTAACCGCGTAGTATTAGTAGGAACAGGAGCTGTAGGTTGCAGCTATGCATATTCTATGATTAACCAAGGTGTAGCTGAAGAGTTTGTTCTTGTTGACGTAAACGAAGCAAAAGCAGAAGGGGAAGCAATGGATTTAAGCCATGCTGTTCCATTTGCTCCATCTCCAACAAAGGTTTGGAAAGGTAGCTATGCAGATTGTAAGGATGCAGATCTTGTTGTTATTACTGCTGGATTGCCACAAAAGCCAGGTGAAACTCGCTTAGATTTAGTTGAGAAGAATACAAAAATCTTTAAACAAATCGTTCGCGGTATCATGGATAGCGGATTTGATGGTATCTTCTTAATCGCTACTAATCCAGTTGATATTTTAACTTATGTAACTTGGAAAGAATCTGGATTACCAAAAGAACGTGTAATTGGTTCTGGTACAACTTTAGACTCTGCTCGTTTCCGTTACATGCTAGGTGAATACTTAGATGTGGATCCACGTAACGTTCACGCATATATTATTGGTGAACATGGTGACACAGAGCTTCCAGTATGGAGCCATGCTACTGTTGGTGTACAAAAACTAGAAACAATCTTAGCAAACAATGAAAAGTACAATCAAAGCGATTTAGATGAAATCTTTGCGAATGTACGCGATGCTGCTTATCATATTATTCAACGTAAAGGTGCAACTTACTACGGTATCGGTATGTCACTACTACGTGTAACTAAAGCGATTTTAAACAACGAAAACAGCGTATTGACAGTATCTGCATACCTTGAAGGACAATACGGACAACAAGATGTTTACGTAGGTGTTCCAGCAGTTATCAACCGTCAAGGTGTTCGAGAAATTGTAGAGCTTGAATTAAATGAAGAAGAAGAATTGAAATTTGATCATTCTGTAAAAGTGCTAAAAGAAACTATGGCACCAGTACTATAATCCAAAGTGTATAAAACCCTTTCCGGCAGCCCCCTGTATAGCCCCCCTTTTGCCGGAAAGGGTTTTTTTATGTTTTACTTTAAGTTAGATACTAATAACAAAATAACGGTAAACCCCTCCCTCTTTTTCACCTTAAAAAATTATTCTAAAATAAAACGCTTACAAGGAATATTCGTCAAAATTCGATATTTTCAGCTGGAATTTACGGAATTACCATGAATTTCCGCGAAAAAAACGTATGTTTTTTTAGAAAATCGCAAGGATATTTCTATTTACCGAAGAATAGTAATAACATATTTAAAATTCTGTCATCTTGTGAGGTGAACATAGTGATTGTAACAAATTGTAATCAGGAAAACATGCTATTGTTTCATAAGGAGAAATTTTACGATAGCTACGAAATACTTGGTGCTCATCTAACGAAGGAAGATGGGGTGCAAGGAACACGTTTTTCCGTATGGGCTCCTCATGCAAAAGCTATAAGTATTGTAGGGGATTTTAACGGATGGAATGGTCAAATACATAAAATGGTGCGAGTGACAGAGGAAGGAGTTTGGTCTTTATTTATACCCAATGTAGCTCAGCTGGAATTGTACAAATATGCAATTGAAGCCTCAAACGGTCATACAATTTTAAAAGCTGATCCGTATGCAATGTATGCTGAGGTGAGACCAAATACGGCATCTGTTGTTTATGATATAAAAGGATATAAATGGAAAGATCAGAAATGGTTTCAAAAAAAGAAACGAAAACCAATTTATAATGAACCATTAGCAATTTATGAGCTTCATTTTGGTTCATGGAAAAAGAAAGAAGATGAGTCTTTTTACTCTTACAGGGAAATGGCAGATGAGCTTATTCCGTATGTAGTAGAGCATCAATTTACTCATATTGAAATTATGCCGCTTGTTGAACACCCCTATGATCGTTCGTGGGGATATCAAGGGACTGGATATTATGCACCGACAAGTAGATATGGAACACCGCAGGATTTTATGTATTTTGTCGATGAATGTCACAAATATGGGATCGGTGTCATTTTAGATTGGGTACCAGGGCATTTTTGTAAAGATGCTCATGGACTTTATTTGTTTGATGGAGAACCAACGTATGAATATAGAGATCTTGATGTACAAGAAAATCGTGTATGGGGAACGGTGAATTTTGATTTAGGAAAACAAGAAGTACGAAATTTTCTTATTTCGAATGCGCTGTTTTGGATGAAGTATTATCATATCGACGGTTTTCGCGTTGATGCAGTTGCTAACATGCTATATTGGGAGCAAAATGAGGGACAGGAAAGTAATGAACATGCCGTATTATTCCTGCAACAGCTGAATGAAGCAGTATTTGCGGAAGATCCAACTTTCTTAATGACTGCGGAGGATTCAACAGCATGGCCGCTCGTAACTGCACCGACATATGAAGGTGGACTTGGTTTTAATTATAAATGGAATATGGGCTGGATGAATGACATTTTAAAATATATGGAATGTGCGCCGGAGTATCGGAAGTATATTCATGATAAAGTAACATTTTCGCTGCTTTACGCGTATTCTGAGAATTTTATTTTACCGTTATCGCATGATGAAGTTGTACACGGCAAAAAATCGCTATTAAATAAAATGCCGGGTGATTATTGGTCAAAGTTTGCGCAGCTTCGTTTATTGTACGGCTATTTATTTACACATCCGGGAAAGAAGCTCCTCTTTATGGGCGGTGAGTTTGGACAATATGATGAATGGAAAGACCTTGAAGATTTAGATTGGAGTTTACATGATTTTGAAATGCATAATCGTACGCATGATTATTTTAAGGACCTCATAGCATTGTATAAGCGTTCTAAGCCGCTTTGGCAGCTTGATCACACAGATAAGGGTTTTCAGTGGATTGATGCGGATAACCGTGAGCAAAGTATTTTTTCGTTTATTCGCCAAGGGGAGAGAGAAGAGGATGTTCTCGTTATCGTTTGTAACTTTACAAATGCGGTATATGAAAACTATAAAGTTGGCGTACCAGCATTTCGCTATTATAACGAAATTTTAAATAGTGATAGTTCTGCATACGGCGGTTCGGGACAAATCAATAAGAAGCGATTAAAAGCGATTATGGAGCCTTATCATAATCAGCTTGCTCATGTTGAAATGACAATACCACCATTTGGAATTTCAATTTTACGGCCAGTGAAAACACGAAAGGGGAGTAGTAAACAAGATGGTACAAAAGCAGACGTGCGTAGCAATGTTATTAGCAGGGGGAAAAGGTAGTCGTTTAAGCGCCTTAACAAAAAATCTAGCGAAGCCAGCTGTTCCATTTGGCGGTAAATATCGCATTATTGATTTTACATTAAGTAACTGTGCAAATTCTGGTATTGAAACAGTGGGGATTTTAACACAATATCAGCCGTTAGAATTGCATAGTTATATCGGTATTGGCGATGCATGGGATTTAGACCGTGTAAATGGAGGGGTTACTGTACTCCCTCCTTATGCAGAGTCTTCTGGGGTGAAATGGTATACAGGAACGGCAAGCGCCATTTATCAAAATTTGAATTATTTAAAGCAGTATGATCCGGAATATGTTCTCATTTTATCTGGCGATCATATTTATAAGATGGATTATGCAAAAATGCTCGATCATCACATGGAACGAGAAGCAGATGTCTCTATTTCTGTTATTGAAGTACCGTGGGATGAAGCAAGCCGCTTTGGCATTATGAATACAAATGAAGCGATGGAAATTGTTGAGTTTGAAGAAAAACCGCAGTTTCCAAAAAGCAATCTAGCTTCAATGGGCATTTATATTTTTAATTGGGCTATTTTAAAAGAGTATTTAGAAATGGATGCAAGAAATCCAGAATCTAGTAATGATTTTGGAAAAGATGTGATTCCGCTTTTATTGGATGAAGGGAAAAAGCTTGTTGCGTATCCATTTAGCGGGTATTGGAAAGACGTTGGAACAGTGAAGAGCTTATGGGAAGCAAATATGGATTTGCTTCGCGAAGATTCATCGCTCAACTTATATGACCGTGATTGGCGAATTTGTTCTGTTAACCCGAACCAGCCGCCTCAATATATTGCACCGTCAGCTAAAGTAGAAGAATCGTTAATTAATGAAGGTTGTGTTGTAGAAGGTGATGTGCAGCATTCTGTATTGTTTCAAGGGGTAATCGTGGAGGAAGGCAGCAAGGTTGTAGATTCAGTTATTATGCCAGATGCCAGAATCGGAAAGAATGTTGTGATTGAGCGTGCCATTGTTGGGCCAGGAATGGTCATTGAAGATGGAGCAATTATTCGTCCGGAACGAAATATTGAAGACGTTGTATTAATTGCAGAGGAAAATTAAATGAAGTAAAACTAACGATTAGCAAGGGGAGCTTAATCTTTTCACAAATAGTTAGTGGAAATAATCGAAGCTTTTATGGATAGTGATTCTATTTCTATCTTCTTTGATTTTATAGAAGGTTAAGGTGATAATTTTACTGTCTGATAGAGCGTGACGAAAAGGGGATGAGATGAGTGAGAGAATCAATGTTAGGAATTATTAATGCAACAGAGAACTTTCCATCTTTACAGCAAGTAACAAATCATCGATCATTGGCGGTATTGCCGTTTGGTGGGCGCTACCGTTTAATTGATTTTATGCTTTCAAATATGGTAAATTCTCATATTCATAGTGTAGCCATTTTCACAAGTCATAAAAATCGTTCGCTCATGGATCATCTCGGTTCTGGGAAACAGTGGGATTTAGATCGGAAACGCGATGGCTTATTTTTATTTCCTCCAAATTGCCAATGCGATCAGGATGAGTTTGGTTCGTTTGCTCATTTTGGAAGACATATTGATTACTTTTTACGTAGTAAAGAGCAGTATGTTGTGATTACAAATAGTCATGTTGTAACAGCGCTTGATTTCCAAGCTGTATTAGAGCGTCACTTATATACAGGGGCGGATATTACAGAAGTATGTCACCAAGGTGAGTCACTTCAGACATATGTATTAAAAAAGGAGCTGTTATTACACTTGTTTGAGGCGTATCAAGACAAGGGGTATTATAGATTAATTGATGTTGTAAAAGAAAAACGAAATACATCATTGCATGTTGAAAGTTACGAGCATACTGGCTATGTGGCAGTAATAGATTCAATTGAAAGTTACTATAAACATAGTTTAGAAATACTGCAACCGCATATTTGGAAGCAGGTGTTTAAGAAAGAAAAGCCGATTTTTACGAAAGTAAAGGATGAGCCGCCAACAAGGTACGGAAAAGATGCGGATGTACATAATGCCATGATTGCGAATGGCAGCATTATTGAGGGAGAAGTAGAAAATAGTGTTGTCTTTCGTTCTGTAAAGATTGGAAAAGGTTCAATTGTTCGTAACAGTATTATTATGCAAAAGAGCCAAATTGGAGAGAATTGTATACTAGATGGTGTAATTATTGATAAAGATGTAAAAATTGAAGATGGAACGACGTTAACAGGCGGAGCCGGTTCGCCATTTGTTGTAGAGAAAGGAACAATACAAAGCAGTAATGTAACGATTTATTGATGTACATTTGAAAATTGAGAGGAGGAATCTGCATGCACAGTATAGGTAAGCATAGCTTACCTATACTTGCTGCTGCAGAGATACAATCGCAGTGAATATTTTATTTGCAGTATCAGAATGCGTACCATTTATTAAATCGGGTGGATTAGCAGATGTAGCCGGAGCACTTCCAAAGGCATTGCAAAAACTTGGAATGAACGTGCGTGTTATGCTTCCATACTATAGTTTAATTCCAGAGCATGTACGAAAAGAATGTGTGCTTCATAAAGTGATTACGGTTCAGCTTGGCTGGCGCAATCAATATTGCGGCATTTTGAAAATGGAACATGAAGGGATTACGTATTATTTCATCGACAATGAGTACTATTTTAAGCGAGATTCACTATATGGTCATTATGATGATGGAGAACGTTTTTCTTTTTTCTCAAAGGCAGTATTAGAATGCATTCCGCATTTAGATTTTGAGGTGGATGTTCTGCATTGTCATGACTGGCATACAGCGATGGCGAATTTTTTATTGCGTGAAAAATATCGTGATCAACCATTATACGAAAAGATAAAGACAGTCTTTACGATTCATAACTTGCAGTTTCAAGGCGTGTTTCCGCGTATCGTTATGGATGACTTATTGGAGCTTGGCAATGAGTATTTTCATAGTGAACAGCTTGAGTTTTATGGAAACATTAACTTCATGAAAGGTGGAATTATCGCCTCTGATATCATTACAGCGGTAAGTCCGACATATAAAGAAGAAATTCAATATCCATTTTTCGGAGAGAAGTTAGATGGTTTATTGCGTAAATATAACGATAAACTTGTTGGGATTGTAAATGGAATTGACGATGTTTTGTACAACCCGAAGAATGATAAAACGATAGCGGCAATGTATGATGCAAATTCACTTCATAAAAAAAGAGATAATAAACGTGCATTGCAGCGTTATTTTGGACTGCCAGAAAAAGAAGAGGCACCTATTATTACGATGGTTACACGTTTAACGCAGCAAAAAGGATTGGATTTAGTGCGTCACGTTTTTCAAGAAATGATGCAAGAAGATGTGCAATTTATTGTACTTGGATCTGGTGATAAAGAATATGAACAGTTCTTTGAACAAATGGCATATGAATATCCAGATAAAGTGAAAGTGTATATCGGATTTCATGAAGAGCTGGCACATCAAGTGTATGCCGGTGCAGACTTGTTTCTAATGCCATCTTTATTTGAGCCATGCGGCCTTGGACAGTTAATTGCCCTTGCATACGGAGCGATTCCAATTGTGCGGGAAACAGGCGGTTTAAATGATACCGTTCAATCGTACAATGAGACTACAAATGAAGGAAATGGTTTTAGTTTTATGAACTTCAATGCGCACGATATGCTGCATACGGTGCAGCGCGCACTGCACTATTATCATGACAAACAGGTATGGCAATCCCTTGTGAAAAGTGCGATGACAGAAGATTATAGTTGGAAGCAGTCCGCACGTAAATATAAGGAGCTATATGAAAGCTTGTTCGAGTCAAATGAGGAACCACAATTTCATGATGAACAAAAGATGACTGATGATAGGCAGCCGATTCTGTTGGTTCATCATCAGTAGGAAAGCGTAATTGATACATGTTTCACTGAACGGGTTGAATGTGTGAAGGATTCATTCGTTAGAACCGGATTGGGAGGGCTAACCAGCAGCGGGAAATCCACTGCTGGTAGTTTCATTTTGGGAGAGGTGAGAGATATGTTTTCGAATACAGAGAGTTTTAAAGCTGCTTTTTTAGAAAAGTTAGAAACGATGTATGGCAAAAGTTTTAAAGATTCGACTGTGCAAGATCAATATAATACGCTCGGACATATGGTACGTGAATATATTAGTCAGCGCTGGATTGAGACGAATGAACGATATCGGACAGACAATCAAAAGCAAATGTATTACTTATCGATTGAGTTTTTATTAGGACGTTTATTAGGAAGTAATATATTAAATTTGGGAATACGTAATGTATGCGAGAGAGGATTAGAAGAGCTTGGAATTTACTTGCAAGACCTTGAAGAAATTGAAGCAGATGCTGGACTTGGAAATGGCGGTCTTGGTCGTTTGGCGGCCTGTTTTCTTGATTCTCTTGCCTCATTAAATTTGCCAGGAAACGGGTGCGGTATTCGTTATAAACACGGTTTGTTTGATCAAAAAATTGTAGATGGCTATCAAATTGAATTGCCGGAGCAATGGCTGCGTCACGGGAATGTTTGGGAAGTAAGAAGGCATGATCAAGCTGTGGAAGTTAGCTTTTGGGGACAAGTTGATACATTTCAATCAAATGATCGTCTTGAATTTCGGCATATAAATGCGGAAACAATTATAGCTGTACCGTATGATGTACCTGTTGTTGGCTATCAGACAAATACTGTGAATACATTGCGTCTTTGGAGTGCAGAACCAGTTCCATTTCCTCCAAACTGCAAGGATGTATTGAAATATAAACGGGAAACGGAGGCTGTATCGGAGTTCTTATATCCAGATGATACGCATAATGAAGGAAAAATACTTCGTTTGAAACAGCAATATTTTCTTGTGTCTGCTAGCTTACAAAATATCATTCGGTTGCATCGTGAACGAAATGGTACGCTGCGCAATCTGCATGAGAAAATTGCGATTCATATTAATGATACGCATCCTGTCTTAGCAATTCCGGAATTAATGCGCATTTTACTTGATGAAGAAAAAATGAGCTGGGAGGATGCGTGGTTCATTACAACACATACGATTTCTTATACAAACCATACAACCTTATCTGAAGCGTTAGAAAAGTGGCCGATTCATATTTTTGAGCCGCTATTACCACGCATTTATATGATTGTACAAGAAATTAATGAGCGCTTTTGTCGTGATTTATGGGAGCGGTATTCGTATGAGTGGGATCGTATTGAAAATATGGCGATTATTGCTCATGGGCTTGTGAAGATGGCGCATTTAGCAATCGTTGGCAGTCATAGTGTAAATGGTGTTGCTAACATTCATACCGAAATATTAAAGCAGCGAGAAATGCGATTGTTTTATGAGTTTTATCCAGAGAAGTTCAATAATAAGACAAATGGAATTACCCATCGCCGCTGGCTATTAAAAGCAAATCCTCAGCTGTCGAAATTAATTTGTGAAACAATTGGCACAGATTGGATGAAGAAGCCAGAACAGCTGCAAACTTTAGAGAATTATAAGTATGATGCAGCATTTCAAGATGCGCTTCATAATGTAAAACAAGTGCGAAAAGAATTGTTAATGAAGCGGATTGAAAAACAAACAGGTATTGTTGTTGATCCGTATTCTATTTTTGATGTGCAAGTAAAGCGGCTGCATGCATATAAGCGACAATTATTAAATGTGCTGCATATTTTATATTTGTACAATCGTTTAAAAGAAGATTCTAGTTTTTCCTTTTATCCACGTACATTTATTTTTGGTGCAAAGGCATCGCCTGGTTATTATTATGCGAAAAAGATTATTAAACTTATAAATGAATTAGCACGAAAAGTGAATGATGATCCGTATGTAAATCAATATATGAAAGTTATTTTTCTAGAAAACTATCGAGTTTCACTTGCCGAAGATATTTTTCCAGCGGCAGATGTGAGTGAACAAATTTCAACTGCAAGTAAAGAGGCATCAGGAACCGGAAATATGAAATTTATGATGAACGGTGCGGTAACGGTTGGTACGCTAGATGGTGCTAACGTTGAAATAAAAGAAGCTGTTGGAGATGATGCTATTTTTATTTTTGGCTTAACTGCTGAGGAAGTACTGCATTATTATCAAAACGGCGGATACCGTGCTAGTGATTATTATCATCATGATATACGTATTCAAAAAGTTGTCAATCAGCTGACAAATGGCTTTTTTGAGGATGCGGGTGATGAGTTTGAAGCTATTTTCGATTCCCTTCTTATTCAAAATGATGAATACTTTGTTCTCCGGGACTTTGCACCGTATGCAGATGTACAAGAAAAAGTTGGAAGAACGTATGAAAATCGAAAAAAATGGCTTGAAATGAGTACTGTTAATATTGCGAAATCTGGTCATTTCGCAAGTGATCGGACGATTTTACAATACAGTCGCGATATTTGGAGAATCGCAGAGGGTATGCGAGCGTGGTAAAAGAAAGTAGAGTTTTATCTAAATAGTTTCGAGAAGCGGAACTATTGTTTACTAAAGGAAAACGAAAAAAACGACTTGTAAACATTTCAAGTCGTTTTACTTTGTGGCAGAAGGAGGATAGAACGGNNCCGTTCTATCCTCCTTCTGCTGTAGCAAATGACGAAAATGTAAAGAAACCTGTAAAAACAACAAGCATAACTAGAAAGAATGTAGCGATAGCTTTTACCATGTTCGGTCCCCAATATAGACCTTTTAAAAAAGAGTGGCAATTGCAGTTTTATAAGTTGTAATGTGATGGTTTTTTGTAATAGAATTCATATTTTTCGTAAAGGTCATACTGCGATGAATATGGGAATATTCCCATTTATTTTCTTCGAATTGTACTTTACGAGGAGGAAGAAGCGGGACGACATCAAATAAATTTACGAAGCGAAAGCTATTGGCCACTTGCATTTTATAATAATTTCGAAAGGCAATATCTCCGACTTTCGGGGAGCCGAAATTGTAGAGAGTGTAATGAGAGAATGAAGTGTTTACACGGGCGTCTAGTATGTGCAGGGTAGCAAGGGCTCCTCCTAAACTATGTCCAGTAACGAAAAGTGTTTTATGAGAAGGTAGAGAAACGAGGGTGTCCATTATTGTATCTCGACATGATTCGTAAATAGAAAGAAAGCCACTATGAACATTGCCGCTATTTGCAGTAAATGGATATGGCTTTTGTTGGACCATCGAATCGGCCATCCAATCACGGTCGGATTGTGTCCCGCGAAAGGCTACAATAATTTGATCTTCTGATTCTAAAATAAATCCAAACCATGTTGTTGTTTGAATGGCTTTTGCCTGAAAGCCTTGTATATATCGAAAACCTTCGGGAATGGTGAAAATGCCATTTTGCTTATATTGCTCATATGTTAGTTCGCAGCATGTAGCTAACAACACAGCGGTATCCTTATGAAAGGATACAGAAGTTGGCATAGAAAAGTCCTCCTCATGATGAAATATAATTCAATATATGAGGAGGATATGGATATCATTCTTTTACTTACCCCGCTCTAACGGGCAGTAAAGACTAGGGAAGAGCGGTGAGGAAAACTACCCGTAAGAGCCCGATTGGTTCAACTAACCATCGGAGAAAGGCATTCCGATGGAAGTTTCACTTTACCCCGCTCTAACGGGCAGTAAAGACTAGGGAAGAGCGGGGAAGAAAATTGCCCGTAAGAGCCCGATTGGTTAGTTAAACTTTACTCGTCGCCATCAAGAATGCGTCCAAGTCCACCGAGAATACTGCCTTCTCCAGAATTTTTTGCTCCTGGGCCAGCAATGCGCTGTGCTAAGCGGCTTAATGTTAAAGATTGAACCCAAACTGTTCCTGGTCCTTGTAATGTTGCGAAGAATAGGCCTTCACCGCCGAAGATAGCACTTTTTACGTTACCGACAAATTGAATATCATAGTCAACATCTTGTGTCATGGCAACGAGGCAACCAGTATCAATTTTTAATCTTTCTCCTGGTTTTAACTCACGCTTATAAACTGTTCCGCCGGCATGCATGAAAGCAAGGCCGTCGCCTTCAAGTTTTTGCATAATAAATCCTTCGCCGCCGAAGAAGCCGCTACCAAGTTTTTTTGTAAATTCAATGCCGACAGAAACACCTTTTGCAGCACATAGAAAAGAATCCTTTTGACAGATTACTTTCCCGCGATACTCAGTTAAATCAACAGGGATAATTTTCCCAGGATACGGGGCTGCAAATGAAACATGACGTTTTTCATGTCCTGTATTTGTAAATACAGTCATGAATAAGCTCTCACCTGTCACGAGACGTTTCCCAGCACCGACAAGCTTGCCGAAAAATCCACCTGTTTGTGCAGCACCGTCACCAAATACTGTTTCCATTTCAATATTGTCTTCCATCATCATCATAGCACCGGCTTCAGCAACTACGCTTTCTTGCGGATCTAACTCAATTTCAACAAATTGCATATCATCGCCGTATAATTTGTATTCGATTTCATGTGCTTTCATGGTTTCACCTCAATTATAAATATGTATATCCGTATTTATCCCGCACTAACGGGCAGTAAAGGTTTGGGAAGAGCGGAGAAGAAAACTGCCCGTAAGAGCCCGATTGGTTCAACTAACCATCAGTGAGAAAAGCGTCACTGATGGAAGTTTCACTTTATATTGTACCGAAACATTTTCAAATAGAAAATACAAGTTTTGTTAATTTTCAAAAAGATATTTTTGTTTTGTTTGACGTTTTATTTCGGGCATGATATAGTAAAAGAACTATTGAGCTGCATAATGTGGTACGGAAATAAAGCGTGTTTGTTTCAAAGCATTAGCTTGTGAGGAAATCATGATGTTTATCTCGGCCTTTGTATGTAGTTTCCAATAGATAGATTTCTTTTTATTTTAGGAGGTACATGCAATGCAAACAGGAAAAGTAAAATGGTTTAACGGCGAAAAAGGTTTCGGTTTCATCGAAGTTGAAGGTGGCGAAGATGTATTCGTACATTTCTCTGCAATTCAAGGCGAAGGCTTCAAAACTTTAGAAGAAGGTCAAGAAGTTTCTTTCGAAATCGTTGAAGGTAACCGCGGACCTCAAGCTGCTAACGTTACTAAAAAGTAATGAAGGCAAAAGAAACATTCCTGAATAAGGAATGTTTCTTTTTTTTATTCCGCTCAAAGGAACAGTAAAGATGTAAGAGATACAGGGAAGAGACTGTTCCTAAGAAGCCCGATTGGTTCAACTAACCATCGGAGAAAGGGCACTCCGATGGAAGTTTCACTTTATGGTCTTGAACTTGACTCATCTGAAGAAAGTTCTCTTTTAAAAGTTCTTTCTTCGTAGTCATCTAGCATTTGTTCATATTCTTCATGTTCTTCTGTAGCATATACTTGTACGTTTTTCCCATACATATCTGTTCCGATGAAGTTTTCAAAGTCTTCAACATATCCCTGCGGTTCCTCTGCATCTACATACATTTCATTAAAATTTTTAGAGTCGCGGCGCTCCAAATCAGAAGGAGTTTCGGATGTTCCGTATAAAGCAACGTCTTGCCAAGCATCTTCAGCATCATATCCAACGGCACTGTCCATATCATATTTACCAAAAGGAGGATCGAGAAGTTCTTCCTCAATAGGACGTGCGCCAAGGATGAGCTTATTATGTGTATGTTCGATACAAGTTGTTGCAGTTGGCATTGCTTCTAAACGTTCAAGTGGAATTGGTTCACCTGATACTTCGCAAATTCCATATGTTCCAGCTTCTATTTTTTCCAGAGCATGTTTTACATCCGTAAGTTGTTTATGCCAAAATTCGACTAATCCTAAGTCTTTTTCACGTTCATACAATTCCGTTCCCATGTCTCCGGGATGATTATCATACGCAGAGAGTTCGCCAACTGAATCACGCTCCGAAGCTTGCCCCCGATGTTCATGATTTTGCAGCGTTTGTTCAAGTTCTTGTTTTTGCTTTTGTAGTACAGATTGAAAATGATCCATTTGTTGTGGAGTTAGCATAAAATCCACCTTCCTACAATTCGGTTTCTTTAAGTAGTATGAGCTCAATTGCAGGAATTATGAAAAATAATACGTTAATATATCGGCGGTTCACCATAATATAGAGTGAAACTCCCATCAGTAGGGGGCTTAAAATAAGGCTGTTTTCGCATAGATTGTTGCTCATGTTGCCCCTTCTAAATGATTGTGCTGTACAAGAAAATACCGAAGAAAGACGATGACATATTTAATTTACTTCTTAATAATTTCATCATCTTCAAACCACTTGCCCATTTTCTGTTCAAAATCAGAAGTTTCTTTGTCAGACATAATCAAGGGACTTATTAAGAAGTATCCTAATATAGAAGATACGATAAAAGACGTTATAAATCCTATTATGCCACCGATACCTGTCCAAAAAATAAATAAACCTATAACAACACCTAATACGATACTTATTAAACCCTTTGCGGTAGATTTTCTCATGAAAGTAATCACCTCCTTCCACCCTTAAACAATTCTAAGATAGAATACCGTGTAAATATTATAATAATTTATTGAAAAATAATTTGTTTTATAACATAAAACAACAATTTTTGCGAAATGAGCTTAAAATAAAGTCGCGACATAAAAAAATTGCGAAGTTTTTCTCCTTTAAATATTTTTGTCTGAAGAGGGTTTTTATGTAAGAACATCTAATATTGAAAAGTGTTTCAAGGCGTCTCGTTACAAGGGTGTTCTATTAGATTGAAAAGAATAAAACTAAGAAGCAGCACGAATTCTTGTCAGATATGGAAAATGACACTTTTATATTTCTGGATTTTCTAAATATATAATGGATGAATAAAAAACATTTTTTTTGAATTGGACAGTATATTCTAAATATAAGCTTGTTTATCCCGCTATTCGTGGGCAGTAGGACCTCCACCTTAAGATTTTGAGAAAATCGAAGAAGATAAGTGGAGGATGAAGAAAACCCCCACTAATGGAAGTCTCACTTCATGAGTAAGCAGTCAGTCGGTGGTGACATCTCAGTCAAAGTCCGCTCTTAATGCTATAAAAAGGAGTGACAAAAATAAGCAACCTTTTTTGTCGGTACACTAAATTATTGGAGGGATTAAGATGTTAAATAAAAATGTCGTCCTCTACACTGAAGAAAATGGTATCGCAAGAATTACACTAAACAGACCGGAAGCACTAAATGCGTTAAACCGAGATGTTCTTGAACAGCTTTCGTCCGTCTTGGACAGGGTTAAAACTGATTCAGGTGTAAAAGCAGTGATAATCATCGGTGCCGGAGAAAAGGCATTTTCCGCAGGTGCTGACATTCAGTTTCTCAATAAAGCTACTCCGCTAGAAGTGCGAGATTTAGCTCAGTTAGCTGTTACAGTTACTAATAAAATTGAGTCATTAGGGAAAGTAGTTGTTGCCGCCATTAACGGCTTCGCACTAGGAGGTGGACTTGAGCTAGCTGAATCCTGTACACTCCGTGTTTGTACTAATCATGCTAGATTAGGACATCCTGAAGTCCGTATTGGAGCTGTTGCCGGTTTTGGAGGAACTACGAGACTGCCTAGACTTATAGGTAAGGGGCGTGCTGCAGAACTGTTGCTCACCGGAAACGTGATAAGCGCAGACGAAGCTTATAGAATAGGACTGGTTAATAGGATTGTTGAACCCGATAAATTACTATCAGAAGTAGAAACGCTTATTTTAGAAATTCTATCTCAGGCTCCTATCGCAGTAAAAATGACTTGGGAGGCAATTCATCGGGGAGGTAATTTAACTTTAGAAGATTCCGCACTTCTCGGTGCAGATTATTTCGGTTTGATAGCGTCCACCGAGGACTTCAGAGAAGGAACTAAATCATTTTTAGAAAAGACCCAACCATTATTTAAAGGAAGATAGTTAATGTAGGATAAAGACGATTCGACAACATATAACATGAATGCACCACAAAAAAACGCAAGTGCTTCCACACTTGCGCTTTTCTTATAGGAAATATCCAAGTAATAACCCAATTCCCATTAAAAATCCGAAAATCGTATTCGTTTTTGCTGTAGCAACCATCGCAGGTACCATTTCCATTGGTATGCTTTTTCCGATAAATCCTTTTGTTGCTTTAAATGCTTTCGGTGCACTTAGGAAAACGATAAGCATCCATGGAGATACGATTCCGACAATGATTAATGCAATCGTCCAAATATAGGCAACGATAAACATGGAGGCAAGAACACCAACTGCGTTTTCACGTCCAATAATAATTGCTAACGTGTTACGACCATTTTCTTTGTCTCCATCTAAGTCACGAATGTTATTAGAAAGTAAAATAGCCCCGATTAAAATGGCATTTGGAATAGATAGTAATATAATTTCTGATGTTACAGTTCCAGTTTGAATAAAGAATGAAATCCCAATAATAATAACACCCATAAATAATCCTGCTGTTAATTCTCCAAAAGGTGTATAGGCAATTGGAATTGGACCGCCTGTATATAAGTAGGCAACAGCCATACAAACAAGCCCGATTGCTGCAAGCCACCAACTGGAGCTCATACAAATGTAAACGCCTAATAAAATTGCGATACCAAAGAATCCAAACGCTAAGTTTAATACTGTTTTCGGCTGAATACCATCGCGAACGATTGCACCGCCAATCCCAACGGATCCTTCATGATCGAGTCCTCTTTTATAATCAAAGTATTCATTAAACATGTTTGTTGCTGCCTGTATGAGAAGGCAAGCAAGAAGCATGCTAAGGAAAAGAGGAAGATTTATTTTGTTAATACCTTCAACTTGCATGGCATAAGTTGTTCCAATAAAGACGGGAACAAAAGCTGCAGTTAATGTATGAGGGCGTAATAAACTCCACCAAATACGCCAGCCTGTTTGTTTACTTGGCTTTGGCTGTATGGAAGAGGAATTCGTTTCAGCTTTTACCTCCATATGGAATCCTCCTATCTGTTTGTTATATAAAATAAAAATGAGTTCTTACTGCTCATTAGAGCGGAACACGTACACAAAAAGTACACAATTAAGTGTAGGAAAAGCATCATATAGTGTCAATGTTTATTTTCTAGGAATATGCTCGGATTTTCTCAGAAATGCTAAACATTGACACACCTTTCATTTGAGGTGTATCTTAAAATCAAGCGTATTTATGACTATTTTTCGCCCATAGGGGGGAGACTGTGTGATTCAAACGAAACAACATGATGTAAAAGATGTGATTCTTACTGCGATTCAGCGCGCGGCTGACGGGCAAGTACTCGTTAGTTCTGTGAAGCAAGTGGAATGGATTGATCCACTTCTTTTTTATGCAGCAGGACCACAATTTGGATATAGAGACAGATGTTATTTTGCAGATCCATCGCAGCACGTTATCTTCGCTGGAGTAGGTTCTGCCTTTACTATAGCAAATTCTTCTAATAAGCGCTTTCAAAATGCTCGTCAAGAGTGGGAGCGATTGAAAAGCGAAGCAGTAATTCATCGTGATACTTACGAATTTGGAACAGGGCCGCTTTTATTTGGTGGTTTTGCTTTTGATCCAAGAAAAGAAAGAACAGATTTATGGAAGTCATTTCACGATACAACACTGCAATTACCAGCCTTTTTGTTAACGGTAAAGAATGAAAAGACATGGTTAACAGTGAACCGTTTTGTTTCTGGAAATGATTGTGCAGAACAGATTTATGAGGAATTGCAAAACGCTGAGGAGCAATTGTTGCAGCAAAGCAAGCATTCCTTCGTGGAAGAGAATGTGACCATTCTTTCGAAAGTCGAGGTAGAGCCGGGGAAATGGTTGCAAGCAATTGAACGAGTGCAGGAAGAAATGAAGCGAGGAGCTGTCCAAAAAGTTGTGTTAGCTCGTGAGATGCAACTTGTTATGGATAAAGATGTTGATTCGGCTTCTGTTTTGGCAGCACTTCGCATAGGACAACCGGATTGTTATGTATTTGCGTTTGATTATAAAGGAACGTGTTTCTTAGGAGCAACGCCAGAAAGGCTTCTTCGTAAAGAGGGGGAAACATATACATCCATGTGTCTTGCCGGTTCGATTGGACGAGGTGCTTCAGAAGAGGAAACGAAAGAGAATGGATATGAACTTTTGCATGATGAGAAAAATTTAGCAGAGCATGATTATGTTGTAGACATGATTCGCAGTGTGTTAACAAGGCATTGTGAAACGGTCGATATTCCATATGAACCGCAATTATTGAAGACGAAAAATTTACTTCATCTATATACACCAGTACAAGCAAATGGAAATGGTGATTTATTATCGATGATTGAAGAACTTCATCCAACACCAGCTCTTGGAGGAACACCGCGAGAAGAAGCGCTGAAATTGATTCGTGAAGTAGAGCTATTAGACCGAGGCTTATACGGAGCGCCAATTGGCTGGATCGATGAGCAAGGAAACGGTGAGTTTGCGGTAGCACTTCGCTGTGGATTATTGTCTGGTAAACAAGCTTCGTTATTTGCTGGCTGCGGCATTGTTATTGATTCAAAGCCGCATTTAGAGTATGAGGAAACAAGGTTGAAATTTAAACCGATGCTTTCTGCTTTGGAGGGACTATCTAGATGAGCAATCATATAGAAGCATTATCATATTACTTAGGCGCGTTTGTTGATGAATTGGCGCGCCTGAATGTGCAGGATGTTGTCATTAGCCCGGGTTCGCGGTCAACGCCGCTTGCCTTATTAATGACACAACACGAACAAATCCGCACATATTTACACGTGGATGAAAGATCAGCAGCCTTTTTTGCTCTTGGCATTGCAAAGGCAAAAAAACGCCCTGTCGCCTTATTATGTACATCAGGTACAGCGGCAGCAAATTATTATCCAGCTATATGTGAAGCATTTCATTCGCGCGTTCCGCTTCTCGTACTGACAGCGGATCGTCCGCATGAATTGCGAGATATTGGTGCACCGCAAGCGATGAATCAATTTCATTTGTTCGGTTCGTTTGTAAAACAATTTATTGAAATGGCACTTCCAGAAGCAGCAGAACCAATGTATCGATATGCACGGATGACAGCGGGACGAGGAGTAGCAGCGGCATTACAAACGCCGAAAGGGCCCGTTCATGTAAACTTTCCGCTTCGCGAGCCGTTAATTCCGAATTTCTCTTTAGAAAATTTATGGGATAAAGGCCGCGGAGAATACGAAACAACCGTTCATCAAGGGAAAATAGCGGTGACGGATGAATATGCAGCATCTTTACGAGAGCGCCTTTCGCATATGAAAAAGGGGCTTATTGTATGTGGAGATGATAGCCATCCTAATATTGCAGAAGCTGTCGTGGCTTTTTCAAAAGCATATGGTTATCCGATTCTTGCAGATCCGCTTTCTGGTCTTCGCAGCGGTCTTCACGATAAAGAGACGATTCTAGATTGCTATGATACATTTTTACGAAATGAACAACTTCGCGATAGTTGGAAGCCAGATGTGATCATTCGCTTTGGCGGCATGCCAGTTTCCAAAGCGCTTACGCAATATTTAAAAAAGCAAACGGAGGCATTGCACATTGTCGTTGATGAATCTGGAAATTGGCGTGATTCAGCGCTGATGTCCACAGAAGTTGTGTACGCCAATGACGCTAAATTTTGTGAGCAGCTTGTAAATGGTGCGAAGCAGCAAAGCAACTATGACTGGCTTCACATGTGGCAACAAATGAATGCCGTAACAAAAGAGAAGCTTACTGAAATGAAATCGTATGAGCATGCATTTGAAGGAAAAGTGATTACAGAACTTGTAGATGTTCTACCAAATGATGCAACTTTATTTGTAGGTAACAGCATGCCAATTCGTGATACAGATACATTTTTCTTCTCAAATGATAAAAATATTGAAGTACTAGCAAATCGTGGTGTCAATGGTATTGATGGCATTATTTCGACAGCGCTTGGAGTAAGTGTAGCTCGTGAGCCGCTCGTATTAGTTGTGGGGGATTTATCGTTCTACCATGATTTAAATGGATTGTTAGCGGCAAAGTTACACGATTTAAATGCAACCATTGTTGTCGTGAACAATGATGGCGGCGGTATTTTCTCATTTTTACCACAGTATGAGCAGAAAGAACATTTTGAAGCGTTATTTGGTACGCCGCTTGGACTTGATTATGAACATGTCGTTAAGATGTATAACGGTTCATTCCAGCGCGTAAAAACATGGGAAGCGTTTCGTAATGAAGTGGACAAAGGTACGAGAGAAGATGGATTACATGTCATTGAAATGAAAACGGACCGTGAAGAGAACTTACAGCTTCATCGTGACATTATGGCAGAGGCATCAGCCATTGTTTCTGAAGCATTGCAAGGTGAAGGGAAATGAAAGTAAACGTACATGGTGTTTCTTACGAATATGAAGTAATCGGAAGCGGTGAGCCGCTTCTTGTCCTTCATGGTTTTACAGGCAGCATGGAAACATGGCGTTCTTTTGTTCCTGCATGGAGCAAGGAATTTCAAGTAATTTTAGTTGATCTTATTGGACACGGTAAAACAGAAAATCCAAAGGAAATCGAGCACTATAATATTGAAACGGTAGCTGCGCATCTCATTGCATTGCTCGATCATTTGCAAATTGAGAAAGCGCATATGTTAGGTTATTCTATGGGGGGGCGTCTTGCGCTTACGCTTGCTTGTTTATATCCAGAGCGCGTCTTGTCTCTTTTGTTAGAAAACTGTACAGCGGGACTGATAACAGAAGAAGAACGTGAAGAGCGTAGGAAAAAGGATGAACAGCTGGCCCAAAACATTGAAAGAGAAGGGATAGCTGCTTTTGTTGAAAAGTGGGAGAACATTCCGCTCTTTGCCACGCAAAAAAAGTTACCGCTTCATGTACAGGATCGCGTACGCGAAGAAAGATTAGCTAATGATTCTGAGGGCCTTGCGAATAGCTTACGAGGCATGGGAACAGGAGCGCAGCCATCTTGGTGGTATGAATTGCAACACTTGCAAATGCCGGTCTTACTCATGAGCGGAGAATACGATGAAAAGTTCTTTCACATCTTAACAAAGATGAAAAAACATCTCACTCATGCTGAATTTGTACAAATTATTGGAGCGGGCCATGCAATTCATGTGGAACAACCGCAAAAGTTTGATACAATAGTAATGGGCTTTTTGCAAAACATAAAAGGAGGTAGAGATAAAATGGCTATTGAATGGGTAAAAGAAGGCAATTACGAAGATATTATTTACTCCACATACAATGGAATCGCAAAAATTTCGATTAACCGTCCTGAAGTACATAACGCATTCCGTCCAAAAACGGTAATGGAGTTAATCGATGCTTTTGCACATGCACGAGATGATGAACATGTTGGTGTTATCATTTTAACAGGTGAAGGTGGCCGTGCATTCTGTTCTGGCGGTGACCAAAAGGTTCGCGGTCATGGCGGATATGTTGGTGAAGACCAAATCCCGCGCCTAAACGTATTAGACTTACAACGTTTAATTCGCGCAATTCCAAAACCAGTTATCGCAATGGTAGCAGGTTACGCAATCGGTGGTGGACATGTTCTTCACATCGTATGTGATTTAACAATCGCAGCAGATAACGCAGTATTTGGCCAAACGGGTCCAAAAGTAGGTAGCTTTGATGGTGGATACGGTGCTGGCTATTTAGCTCGTATGGTTGGCCATAAGAAAGCTCGTGAAATTTGGTACTTATGCCGTCAATACAACGCGCAAGAAGCACTTGATATGGGCTTAATTAACACAGTTGTACCATTAGAACAGCTAGAAGAAGAAACAGTAAAATGGGCAGAAGAAATTTTAGCAAACAGCCCGATGGCACTTCGTTTCTTAAAAGCTGCATTTAATGCAGATACAGATGGTCTTGCAGGTATTCAGCAACTAGCTGGCGATGCAACGCTACTATACTACACAACAGATGAAGCAAAAGAAGGCCGCGATGCGTTTAAAGAAAAACGCCGTCCGGACTTTGGACAATTCCCTCGTTTTCCGTGATGAAAGCGGAGGTGGCTCGTTTAGAACAAGAGGACGCCTGCGCTCCTGACGAAGAGGTGTTCTTTACCTCGCAGGAAGGCGCGAAACGGCCGATTGTTCTAGCCACCGCAGCTGGATAGTGATCGGGAAGATGAAAAAAAAGAGACTGGATGAAATTTCATCCAGTCTCTTTTTTGTGTGCTTAACCAGGTTTCTAATATGATTTTTAAAAATCTGTATTAGATTACAGTTATTCTTGCGTAATAACACTTTATTATTATATTTATATATTAAATAAATATTTCTAATATTGGGTATTTACATGCAAAAAGGTAAATTCTTCTTCCTATTATTTTATCATTATTGTTATAATGGAAATAGTAAAATTAAAATGGTTAATTTTACAATTTTTGCAGATTGATAGGAGGAATATTAAATGTCTGGACAAATTCGTATGAGTCCTGAGGAACTCAAAGCTAAAGCAGCTCTATATGGTAGAAGCTCTCAAGAAATTGATAGTATTTTACGCAAGCTGGAAGGTTTACAAAATGAATTAAGAGGTGAATGGGAAGGCCGTGCTTTCCAAGGGTTTGATCAACAATTTAATGAATTAAAACCGAAAGTACAAAGTTTCTCTCAATTATTACATGACATTAACGTTCAATTAGATAAAACTGCACAAGCTGTTTCTGAACATGATGAGCAGTTATCACGTAATTTTGGCTTGAAATAAGAAAGTTTGAATAGTAGATGATAGATAAATGAGCCATACGACTTTTGTTGTATGGCTGATTTATCTATAAGTGGTTTAACTTTAAATTTTTAATATAAGCATTCTCTCCATTGCAATTCTGTTGATGCAGTATAAAGCTATACATTTGAAAGAAAAAAATAAGCTGCATTCTAACAATGGATACATTATTTCATATTCACAGGAGTGGTAAGTAGTGAAAAAAATTCAATGGAGGATCTTGTTGTTTATTGTTTTAGCTCTTGTATTAGCAACTGGAACTTCCTATTTAGCATTAAATCATAAGGTTGAAAAAAAGGATGAAGCTAGTGCTAAAAAAATGGCAGTTGCCGTAGTAAACGAAGATCAGGGAGCAACATTTGAAGGGCAGAAAATAAATTTTGGAGATCAGTTTATAAAAAACATTAGCAAAAATGATACACAACAATGGTATGTAGTAAGTCGCGGAATAGCGGAAAATGGTTTGAAGAATAATAATTATAACATGATGATTGTTATTCCGAATGATTTTTCTCAGAAAGCGGTTGCTATTAATTCAGATTCGCCAGAAAAAGTAACGATAAGTTACAAAATTAATGCTACTGGTAATAAAGATTTGAAGGCAGAGGCAGAAAATACGGCGGCTTCTATTTTAGAAGAGTTTAATAAACATATAGTAGATGTTTATTTTGCTAGTATTATTGGAAATTTACAAGGTGCACAAGATAATATACAGGCAATCACCAACAAAGAACAAGCTCAATTTAATGCCTATAAGACAGATGTACAAAGCCCTTTAGCAAACTATACACAACAATTTAAAACAGTACAAGATTATACAGGAGTTTCAATAGATACATTTAAAGGGTTTCAAGGTGTCTTGAATGGATTTGAACAAAATATTGATGGAACCGCACAATCTAATTTGGCTTTCCAAAATAGTTTTGGTAATTTCCAAAAAACACAAGGAGAAAATAGTTTAGTTGCAAATAATTTCTCTAACCAACTGAATCAATTCAATAGCGATTTAAGTACAGCGGATGTATTAAAAAGACTAGATACTTTGGAGTTAACTAACAAAGCGATAGCTGATCAATTCACTCTTGCAGATCAAAAAGCTAATGCTAATATTTTATCAGATTCAGCTGCTATTCAAAATTACTTAACAGACGTTAATAGTAAAATTAGCAGCTACGATGCAGATTTAACAGAAAAATTAAAGTCGGATATTGAAGCTGAGACTCGTGAGAAATTAAAGAAAGCCATTTCGGGTGAGGATCAAAAAGCAGTATATCTAAATACACTTATGCAACAACCGAACGATGCAATTAAGCAGAAAATTGAACAGCTAATCAATCACTTACCGAGTATGAATAAGGATGAGATAGATCAGCTTTCTTTACCAGATGAGACAAAAAAAGAGTTGAAAAATGTCATTTTTGTTACTGAAAAGTACAATACAGAGAATCAATTTTATCCTGAAGGTACAGGACAAATCCCTTTAGGAAATACAATAAAAACCATTAAAGAGGGTCTTGCAACAAAAGGAGTCGTCTTTAACGATGTCAAAAAAGTACCGAAGATGGATGCTACTCAAACGTTCACTTTAAATCTTCCGAGTGGGTTTGGTCTATATTCAGATAACCAGTCGTTAGTAATTGATGGAAAAGATTATACAGAAGAATTTTTAAATAATGGCACAGTTACTTTACCAGCGCGAGAAGAAGGAAATTTGGATGTTCGTGTACATGTTAAATTACTAGATCTGAATGCAAATATAGATGTGTTTACTCCAGTAAATTGGCAGTGGAATTTAGATCATAAGTCTGAGAAGAAAACACCTCCTGAAACAGGAAAGCCTTCCAATCCTAATGGAAAAGAAGATGCCGGAAAAACTGGTAATACATCGATAAGTGCAGCCTCACAAAAGGTAACGAAAACAGTACAAACAACGGATACAAACCCAGGTGATCCTAATAAGGGCAATGGAACAACCCCAAGTGATCCAAATAAGGGCAGCGGAACAACCCCAAGTGATCCAAATAAGGGCGATGGAACAACTCCAAGCGATCCAAATAAGGGCGATGGAACAACTCCAAGTGATCCAAATAAGGGCGATGGAACAACCCCAAGTGATCCAAATAAGGGTGATGGAACGAACCCAGGTGATCCTAATAACGGTGGTGGGACAAACCCAGGTGATCCTAACAAAGATAAACCTAAGGTAGAAACAATTGAACGCACGAATGATCGAATCTCACATCAAAAGGCAGAGAATTTATTTCCAGATTCAACAAATGTATTAATTAGCGATTCTGTTAAATCAGTACAAGCTTATCAGCAATTGTTAAGTTTGTATGAATTGTATTATGGCTTTGATATGAAGTCAGGAGATTTAAAAACAAAGTTAGAAGAAGGAACATTAAGTGATCAAGCAGCACCAGATTCTCTTTATTATATTTTCAATAAGCAAGATATAGTAGATGTAATGGCAAACTTTATTGCAACTGAGATTACTGGTGAAATAACGGCAGAAACAAATGATTTAAAACAAAAAGTCGATACGTATATGGAATTAGTAGGTAATGCTGATCAAAATTCAGAACACTTGGCAGAAGTATTAAAACAAACAACAGAACAAGCTCAAGTTATGAATGCGACTTTAGGAGAATACTTAAAAAATGTAGAAGCATGGCGTGAAAATAGCTTGAAATTAATAGATGACCAAAAAGTAGTGGCGACTAATCGAGATGGTGAACAAACAGCCGTGTTAGCATTAAATTCTGAGTATAATTCATTGTTAACACAAAGCCAATCTTTAAGTGATGCGTCTAAAGGAAATCTATTAGCGGCAGATAACGTGTATAAAACGTTTGATGAAATTAATAATCAGGCAAAAGAAATTCAAGATAGTGGTGTAACGATTGTATCGAAAGCGAATACATTACTAGATGATTATAGTGAAAAAGTAGCAGATGACAAGGATTTCTCCAAAAACTTTGCGAAAGTACTGTCAAATAGCCGTGTTGGAGAGCGTCAAAATGAAGACTTATATCAATTTTTAGCAAGTCCAGTTCAGAAACAAAATGATGGTACGATTACAGCTGGAGATGCGTTTACACCGTACTTAATGGTATTGGTATGCTTTATTGTTGCTTTATTTACTTCTTATGCAATCGCACATCAAGAGAAAAGACGTAGTCAAAAAGATGATTTTGAAGAAGAATTCTCGACGTTGCTTTCAAATGTACCAATTACTGCAATTACTTTAGGGATTGCAATTGCAGAAGGGATAACGATTGGTATTATTTCAGGGCATTTACTACAATTTGATCAGACACGTAATTTAATGTGGATTGGTTCTATTACAATGATTATGGCTGCTTTAGTTCTGATTTCCACATACTTATTACGTCAGGTAAAAATGATTGGGATGTTTATATTATTAACATTCTTTAGTATGTATTTGTTCTTAACGAATGCAGTGGGAATGAATATAGATAAGATGTCGTACTTTGGAAAAATACGTGAATTCTCACCACTTCAGTATCTTGAAACATTTTTAAATAACTTTATAAGTGGTAAAAATAGTGAGCCTGCTATTTTTGGATGTATTATTGGCTTAGCTATTTTTGGATTTATTATCAATCTCTTTGTATGGCATAGAAGAAGAGGAGAGGAACAAGAGTTAGATGATCAAATCACGGAAAGTATTAGTTAATTTATCATTGTTTCTTTTCCTTGGCTCATTTGCCGCGTTACCGATGAGGTGCGCGGCAGAGAGCTACCTCAATGATAATGGGAAAATGGAGTTTAAAGTAGATCGAATAGACCAAACAGATGAAGAGAAAAGCAATAAAGGGCAACAAGAAACGGAATTAGATAAGGCAGGAATAGAATTATTTAATCCAAAAGTAGAAAAAGAAATTGAAGAAAAACAAAAGAAAGAAAAGAAACAGATGCAAGAATTAAGGGAATCCTTATTTCTCAATACAAAAACAAATGATGATATTAAAGATACAAAAGAAAGTTTATTCCAGGAAAACTACGCGGTGCAAATGAATTCAAGTGAAACAAATAATAATCAAACCACAAAGGGAACCCCAATTAGTACAACGATGACGGTACTACTCATCGGTGGGATTCTATTCATTTGTAGTGGTATTTATGTCATTATTCGAAAAACTGGGGTATAAGGAGAAATATGAATGGCTGTTCAAACACATATTAATGTCACCGTAGATTTTAGTAAATGGAATGGGAAAACATATGATTTACGCATTCCTAATCATCAATCTATTAAATATTTGTTGAAGAATTTAATAGAAACCTTAAAAGTTCAAAATCATGATGGGTCACATTATGTCATAAAAGTTGTTAATAAGTCGCTATTACTAACAGACAATGATCGGTTAATAGATTATGAAGTAACTGATGGAGATATTTTACAAGTACTATAACTACTTGGATAAATAGTTTAATATGTAGAAATTTATGTATACGATCAAAAGGAGAAGAACATGGTGGAGAAAACGATTCAGATTGATTCGATGAATTATCGATTTGAAATAGGCGAAGAGACTTGGAAATTAGAACTTGCCCAGTCACAAACTCGAGTAAAAGATTTTCGTCAATTTGATTTATTAATGGAGAAGTCAGCAATCTTTGTTCCGGTAGCAG
Source organism: Bacillus pseudomycoides (assembly GCF_002582035.1). Classification (GTDB taxonomy): domain Bacteria; phylum Bacillota; class Bacilli; order Bacillales; family Bacillaceae_G; genus Bacillus_A; species Bacillus_A pseudomycoides_B. The sequence goes on along the minus strand of NZ_NUQE01000023.1, from coordinate 49,576 downwards.
TAGAAGAAACGGAGGATGCCTTTGTCTTTTCATACGAAGTTAGTAAGAAATTAAAGAAGTGGGACGATATAAAAGATTTAGAGAGAAATGAAAAATTACGATTGCTTCGAAATGTTGCTCGTTTTAAAGAGTATTTACATAGAAGAATAACGTTCTTTTTACACCCGGAAAATCTAGTATTTGATGCTAATCATTTACCTTTTATTGTTCATCGTGGAATTCGAGAGATTGTTCCGCCAGCCCCAATTACAGAAGAAAAATTCTTATTACAATATAAATGTTTAATTATTGCATTGTTTTCTAAAAAATATAGCTATGATGAATTGTATAATGGCGTCTTGAAAAATGTAAAAGAAACAACATTTGAGCAAAATGTTGTTAGTATGAACAGTTTAGACGAATTAATCCAATTTATTGAAGATAGCTTTGAAAAAGAACAAAGAAAAACAGAAAAGAATATGCAAATTGTTCCTAAGAAAAATTTTAAAAGGTTCAAATATATGGCGTATTCTTTTGCGGCAGCTACTGTTATTTTAATAGCGCCATTAGCGTACTACGCGTTTATGAAAGTACCTTATCAAAATACATTGTTAGAAGCAAATAAAAACTTTTTAGCTACTGATTATGATCAAGTCATTAGTAATTTACGAGATGAAGATGCTGAAGGACTACCGTTAGCTTCTAAATATGAGCTGGCATATTCTTATGTTAAGGGTGAGAAATTAGGGGATCAGCAAAAAGCATCTATTATGAAGAATATCAGTTTAAAGAGTGATGAAAACTATTTGCTGTATTGGATCTATAACGGTAAAGGAGATTTTAACAAATCACTAGATATAGCAAAGCAGATTGATGATCCACAATTAATCATGTATGGCTTAATTAAACAAATAGAGTCTGTGAAAAATAATCCAAAATTGTCGGGAAAAGAACGAGATGAGAAGTTAAAGACATATCAGCAACAGTTAGATGAGTATAAAAAGAAATATAGTGATACATCTGATGAAAAAGATTTATCTAATACGAACCAATAAACAAATTAAGAACGTTAAAAGAATGAAACTTCTTTTACTTCATGTATCCTGCTCTAATGGGTAGTAAAACTCTCACCTCAACACGTAAAGAAAAGAAGCTAGGTGGGAGTTTTACTATCTTTAAGAGAAACAGTACACATATTTTTTTACTATAGAAGCTAACAAAGGAGTAGTGGAGAAGGATGAAGCAACAACTTCTAGCAGTGAGCTATGGCGATAAATTGTATAAATGTCGCCTAAATCCATCTGAACGTCCCGTTATAACAATTGGGAATGAGTGGTCAAATACAATTACGAATCTTGATTTAGAAGAATCGCTTACGATGAATTGGGACATTGAGAATCGTGTATGGAAAATAGAAGGTAGAACGATCCATGTTAACAAGGAGAATAAAATTGAACTGAAAAATCATAAATCTCTCCATATGTGGATTACATATGTTGAAGAGGTTGCTGTATATGATATAGCGACGAAGTATTCCATCACGCTTAGCGAACGTGAAGGTGATGATATTACCATTGATGGAACGGGGGCAGACCTTGTATTCATTCGTGACTCATTGGATGAACCATTCAAAGTTAACGTATACGAAGGACGTGTATTTCATAACCATCAAAAATTAGAAGGTAGTGCTATTTTAGAAAATGGAGATCAATTATTTTTTGATGGTGTAACAATTCAAATTGGACATGAAGATATTCAATTTGGAGCAGCAAAAGATAAAGTACAATCAACATTACCTCGTTTACTTGAAGCAGATAGTTATTTTCGCGATGAATACCCAGATTACCATCGTTCACCACGCATTATTTATCGTGAGCCAGTTGATAAAATGACAATTGCAAAGCCACCAAGTGAACCATCAAAACCAACAGAGCATTTAGTGCGAATGATCGCTCCGTCTCTTGTTATGATCGTGGTCACTGTACTATTGTCAATCTTTATGTCAAATGGCATATATATATTAGCTTCATTAGCGATGACTGTAGCAACAGTAACTATATCAGTCACATCGTATATTAAAAGTGTAAAGCAATACAAAATTGATATTGTAGAGCGTGACAAAAGTTATAGAGAGTATTTAAAGCAAAAGACACAAGATTTATATGAAGAAACTGAAAAGCAACGTCATGCACTTCATTATCATTATCCGGATGTTGCAGAAATTCGCAACATGACTATGCAGGTAAACTCGCGCATATATGAAAAAACGATGCTTCATCATGATTTCTTAACATATCGTGTTGGGACGGGTCAGACAAATACTAGTTTTGAAATTCAATTTAATGAAGAAGAATTTAGTCAAAAGAAAGATGAATTAATTGAGGCAGCACGTGAACTAAGACAAAAGTACCTCTCACTACAAGATGTTCCAGTCGTGACAGATTTAATGAATGGACCAGTCGGATATATTGGACAACGCTCTTTAGTGTTAGAACAGCTGCAACTTTTAGTTATGCAAACTTCATTATTTCATAGTTACTATGATTTGCAGTTTATTACATTGTTCCCTGAAGAGGAAAAGAAGAAATGGGAGTGGATGCGCTGGCTGCCACATGCAAGTGTACGCGATATTAACGTACGTGGATTTGTGTACCATGAACGCAGCCGTGACCAAGTACTAAACAGTCTGTATCAAATATTAAAAGACCGCAAAATGAAAATAGAAGAAAAAGGTTCTTCTAATGAAAAATTATATTTTGCACCGCACTATGTTGTACTCATTACAGATGAAAAACTGATCTTAGATCACATTGTAATGGAATTCTTTAATGAAGATCCAACGGAATTAGGGGTATCACTTGTCTTCGTACAGGATGTAATGCAAAGTCTACCAGAACACGTGAAGACAGTCATCGATATAAGAGATTCGAAAAAAGGGAATATCATCTTAGAAAAAGGTGAACTTGTTAACCATCAATTCGCGCTCGATCATTTTCCGAAAGACTTTAACTTAGAAGATGTATCCCGTGCATTAGCACCGCTGAATCACCTACAAAACTTGAAAAATAGTATTCCAGAAAGTGTAACTTTCTTAGAAATGTATGGTGTCGAGAAAATTCAAGAATTAAACATTACAGCAAGATGGGAAAAAAATGCAGCCCACAAATCATTAGCTGTGCCACTTGGATTACGCGGTAAAGAAGATATTGTAAATTTAAACTTACATGAAAAAGCACATGGACCACACGGATTAGTCGCAGGTACGACAGGTTCTGGTAAGTCAGAGATTATTCAATCATACATTTTATCTCTTGCGGTTAATTTCCATCCGTATGAAGTAGCATTCCTACTTATCGACTATAAGGGCGGCGGAATGGCGAACTTATTCAAGGACTTACCGCATTTACTAGGAACCATTACGAACTTAGACGGTGCACAAAGTATGCGTGCACTAGCATCGATTAAAGCGGAATTACAAAAGCGCCAGCGCTTATTTGGGGAACATGATGTAAACCATATTAACCAATATCAAAAACTATACAAACAAGGCAAAGCAAAAGAACCGATGCCGCATTTGTTCTTAATTAGTGATGAATTCGCAGAATTAAAAGCAGAGCAGCCTGACTTTATGAAAGAGTTAGTATCAACAGCGCGTATCGGTCGTTCTCTAGGAATTCACTTAATCCTAGCAACGCAAAAACCAAGCGGGGTTGTCGATGACCAAATTTGGAGTAACTCGAAATTTAAATTAGCACTAAAAGTACAAAACACATCCGACAGTAACGAAATCTTAAAAACACCAGATGCCGCAGAAATCACGCTGCCAGGACGAGCTTACTTACAAGTCGGAAATAACGAAATCTATGAATTATTTCAATCTGCATGGAGCGGTGCTGATTACATAGAGAACAGAGACGATCAAGAGCATTTAGACGCAACGATTTATGCGATTAATGATTTAGGGCAATATGAGATTTTGAGTGAGGATTTGAGTGGGCTCAGCAGCAGTAAAGAAATTGCTACTGTACCGACAGAACTTGATGCAGTCATTGATTATATCCATGATTACGCAGAAGAAAAACAAATCGAAGCATTACCAAGACCATGGTTACCACCGCTTCCAGAGAAAATATTCCTGCAAGACTTACATCCAGTGAACTTTAAAGAAGCGTGGAAACAGGAAAAGAAACCATTACAAGCAACAGTTGGTTTACTAGACCAGCCTGAACTACAAGCGCAAACACCGCTCACATTAGACATAAGCAAAGACGGTCACGTTGCAGTCTTCTCAAGTCCAGGCTACGGAAAATCAACTTTCTTACAATCGGTCATTATGGATGTGGCGCGTCAGCATAGTCCAGAGCATTTGCATGTGTATTTGCTTGATTTTGGTACAAATGGATTAATGCCGTTAAGAGCATTACCTCATGTAGCAGATTTGGTGACATTAGACCAAGAAGAAAAATGTGAGAAATTCCTTCGTCGTATAGAAGAGACGTTGAAAGAGAGAAAACGATTACTAAGTAAATACGGCGTTGCTAGTCTTGAAATGTATGAACGAGCTAGTAATGAAATATTACCGACAATATTAATTACGTTAGATAATTATGACGCGGTGAAGGATGCAGGATTTTACGATGATTTCGAACGCCTTATTACCCAAGTTGTTCGTGAAGGTTCAGCAGTAGGGATTCATCTCATGTTAACTGCTACACGCCAAAATGCATTACGAGTACAAATAAATGCGAATATTAAATTGCAAATTGCTCTTTACATGATAGACGAAACAGAAGCGAGATCAGTTGTAGGGCGTACTGACTTAAAAATTGAAGAAATCGCTGGTCGTGGTTTAGTGAAAATAGAAGATCCAACAGTATTCCAAACTTGTATGCCAGCGGAAGGTGAAGATGTGCTGAACTTAATTCAGCATATACAAGCTGAAGGCCGAGAAATGGAGGCTTATTGGGCGGGTAAAAAACCAAAACCGATTCCGATGGTACCAGAAGTATTCGAATACAAAGAATTTATGGCATGGCCAGAAACGAGAGAAATTATTGAAACTGGTAAACTTTCCTTTGGTGTTGAGACTGAGAATGTTACACCAATGGAATTAGACTTAGTAGAAGCCTCAAATGTTGTTGTAGCCGGAATCAAAAAAGATGAAGTTGAAAATGTAATCTATCAATTTATGCAACAATTAATTGCAAGTCAAAAATTTGATACAGGTCTTGTAGATACGAGAGCACAAACTTTTTTAAACTTTAAAGGCCAAGCGGCTTTATATGTGGCTGAAAAAGTAGGAATAGAAAAAACGATTAAACAAGTTGCAAATGCTTATCGATCAAGGGAAGCGGCATTTAAAGAGGAGCAAGAAGCCTCTAATGAAACAATGAATCCAGCAGACTTTATTAAAATGTTCAAGCCGATTGTTATCGTAATTGCAGACTTAAATGACATTGTCAGCAGTTTAGGGGACACTGAATTATTTAGCTTATCTGAATTAATTACGAATGGTGCGTATATGGGAATCCATTTTGTTATTGGTTGTGATGTGGATGCAATTGATAGTCGCTACGATTCAGTTTCAAAAGCAGTTAAAGCACAATCTCATGTTATCTTGTTAAGAAAATCATCTGGACAAATGGTGTTTGATGTATCCAATAAAGATTTAACTAGTACGAAGTTAAATCCTTTTGAAGGATATTTTGTAAAAGATAGATATGCGACAAAAATTAAAGTACCAGTTATTCAGGGGGGATATTAATGGAGTTATCTCAACTTAATAGTCAGAAAGCAAGTTTACTTAATAGTATTCATGAACAGCAGAGCCAATTAGCGGCTCTGCAATTAAAAAGGCAGCGATTAATACAAGCGAAAGGACAATTTGTAAATAATATTGGATCCGTTCGGCACAATTATGACCAATTTAAATCGCTAGAAATTAATGACAGTTTGTGGAAAGGAAAAACGACAACTACTTTCAAGTCCACTTACGAACAGCAAGTCATCTCAAATTTAGGAAGATTTATAGGCGAGTTAGATAGAGTAAAAGAAGATATCGATCATGCGATTCAACAAATTGAAAGACAAATTGATTCATGTGAATCAAATATTTCCTCATTAAATAGAAGTGTTTCAAATGTGAACGATAATATTCGAATTGAAAAGCAGAAAAAGGAGAATGGATAATGGGCGAAATTAAGTTAAATAAAGCTGTCTTTGATTCGAAAGTAAATGAACTAAAAAGCAGTGCTAGTGATTTAGGGAAAACGAAATTCAATGATATGAAGTTGAATCGCACCAATTTAACTAGATTAACTAAATTTTGTGAAGCAATAGAAGAGTTATCGAAAAAAGTGCAGCAGTATGAACAATTACTGCAAAAAGATATTAATAGAATTCAACAAACCGGGAAAGAAATAGTTGAGAAAGATGAAAAACTTGGAAAAGATTTGAGAGACATTTTCACTCATTAGGCTATATAAAGAAATAGGAGGGGAGAAACATGGGTAAAATCATTGAGTTACAGGAAGTGAAAGAACTTCAAACTCGCTTTAATTCAAATGCTGAAGAGTTAAATCAACATTTTGAATCGTTAATGCAAAAAATAGAGGATTTTACACAAATTAACTCTTTTCAAGGGGAAACTGCTGATAATATTAAGAAGTATTTATCTACAGTTCATGTAGTAGGTGTTATCTCTGGATTTATGGCTTCAACGGAAGTATTAAAAAGTCAATTTCAAAAAGCTATAGAGGAGTTTAACAGTGAGGTTGACAGTGATGCAGATACAAAAATTCATGGGAGTTATTTAGGTGATCTAAAGAAAAAAGTTAATGGATATAGTGAAGGATTTAACCACTCTAATGAAGCGGCAAGAAAAACAGTGGATAAGATTAGTGACATCGTCGCAATTCAATATCCATCATCATCAAGCATCACTGAAGGAGCTGCAAAAAGTCAAAAAGAAATCAGTGATACATTAGAAAAATTAGAGGCTTATAATAGTAAACAAAGTGACCTGCAACGTTTTCATGAACTGATGCAAAAGATAGATGAGGGAATGAAAGAAATAAAAGAGAATAATGGGAATTTATCTAGTGCCTCAATAGAGAAGATTATTTCTAGCTCAGCAATTGGAAATATAATTAAGGTAACAGCGGATACAATGACCAATTTTGATAATGGAGTTAAGCGAAGTAAGTTTTTGATAAGTGCCTACACACGCCTTTATTATTCTAAAAAGCATTTTAAATTTAAAGCTCTCTTTGATCCTAATGGTCGAAAAGGAAAAGGCGCATACAAATTATTGACATCCAAGGAAGAAGATTTAATTGCGATGTCAAAATTACTTAAGCTGGATTACAATGAGGATGAATTAAAGAAATTTATCCAAAATGGGTTTAAATTAGAGGATTCACGAGTGACAAAAGCACAAATCAAAAAAGCGAAAAAAACTATTTATAAATTACCAGAGTTTCAGGAATATCAAGAATTTAGAGCTGATAGACGGGATAATGGGTTCTTTAAAGCAGTTGGAAAAAAAGGATGGAGTTCATTTAAAAATGCTTATGCAGATGGTCTAAAGGATTTGAATCCTGGAAAATGGAAAGAAACATTTAAAGAACTTAGTGGTAATACAGCAAAAGGATTGAAAGGAGCAGGGATTTTTGGGGCGGTCATGTCAGTTGGATCTAACGTTGTAGAAGCTACTAAAAAAGATGGTTGGCAGTTATACGATGTAGCTGATATAACAACAGATTCAGCTGTAGATATTGGAGCAAATGCTGGAGCGATGGCAGCTGGTGCTGTAGCGGGCTCGCTTTTCCTTCCGCCTCTTGGAACTGTGGTCGGAGCAGGGGTTGGGATATTTTCTACAGTATTATTGAATAAAAAATGGGACAAACTTGGAGGGGACAATATAATTGATATTACTAAAAAAGGAGTCAAAAAGGTAACACACAAACTTGGGTCTTTATTTTAGTAATTAGACTACACGAAAGGTGCAGATAAGTGATGTGGAATATAAAAGAAGAAGATCTAGATGAATTTAGAATGACATGTAGAGATCGTTTAGATCCTGAAGGTGCTATGGTTTTCTTTATTGGAGGAATACTTTATAGTTCATTACTCATGTTTTTTATTTTTGTAGGAGGTTTGGATTATTATACTACTTTCTTTGATAAAACAATTGTTACAATTGAAATTGTGTTATATAGCTTGCAAGTAATCTTCTTAATCCTATATCTATTTCCAAAAGCTCGTTTTAAATTTCAAAAGTTACAAACGCTTGTTATATTATTATATGCATTTCAATTAGGTACGATAGGATTTACAGCTTTGATTCTTCCTGGAATGTCTGATTATTCAATTGATCGAATTACGTTAATATATGTAGGCTTATTATTTTTAGGAGCAGTGCTTGTTCATATTGTGACAACGATTGATACTTTTAAACAAGCGAGTGAAGGTGCGTTTAGTATGGATGAAAGATCTAATTCCTTTTTTAGTAACACAAAAGGAACTATGATAAAGAGAGCTACAATATACGCATTAACTCTTCTTATTTTGATTTATTTTCATAACGATTATGCGTTTGATGTGTTAGTTATGTATGTGATAGGGACTATTGTAATGTATGCAGTAGCCATCGGTGCAGCTGAATTTCAGCTACTGGTATATTGTAGATTTAAATTCCCATCATTCAACATAACATGGGAAGAACATCGGAGAGAAATTCAAAGATACCGAAAGAAAAATAAAAAAAATAAATCAAAAAGTAGATAATAAAGCTTGGTCTGAACACAGATTATTAACTTGTAGGCGCTAGACTGAAAGATTTGATTGTTTTTCATCTTTCAATATGTAAAAGATCATTTTAAAAGGAGTCGTTTTTATGAAAGTTCAATATAAAGCATTATCACTTTTAAATTTAATTAGTATTACTCAAATTGTGAAAAAAGAAGATTGGTTATTACCTGCTATCGCGTTGAGAAATCAAGTAGTTCGAAATGGAATCTATGCGGTAGGGCCTGTACTTTTTAAATATACACCACTTGAAAATGAACCAGAATACGGGGAATATACATACTGTGTTCCAGTGAATGAACGTGTTAAATTAGGAGAAGATTCTGCATATGAATACATTGATGCCCTAATTATTGAAGATGCATTAAGTATTCGATTTACGGATGAAGATGGTGATATTGAGGAGGCCTATAATTTAATACACGAGGTTGCAGAGCAGCATCATATTAAACTAGATAATAGTTTTTATCACGTATGTTTAGATGTATACGGTGATACATGGTTAGATATTTATGCTCCTATTATAGAAGTAGGTGAAACGGTAAAATGATAATTGAAGGACAAAGCATTGCACATGCAAATGTTGTTTCAAGAGAATACTTTTTTCATTACACAGATATGGAAGAAGCAATTGAGGATTTTATGTCGGAAATTGCAAAAGCGAATTTAACGGTAAAAGGTCCAATGTTTTATGCTTTGAAAAATATACCAACAGATGAAAATATGTATATTGAATTATTTATGCCAGTGCATGAAGATAAAATTCCAGCTTCAGAAACAATTAAGTTTAGAAGCTATTACTATATTGATAATATGCTCATGAAACGATATACGGGAGATTATGAAAAGTTAACAGAGTATGTGTATGCTGAGATGCTTCAGTATATGGAAGATAATCAACTTGATATGATTTCACCTATTTATCATATATTTGGTGGTGATGAAAGTCTACAGTATGTTGAAGTGAAAATTGCAGTAGATATTCAAGGATAATATACGAAACTTATGATTGTGAAAATATGGGAACTAGAAGCAAAAGGGTAGTGTCATAACAGAATAATTTGTAGGTGATTTTACTCTAAAAGTTTCAAGTATTACTTTTGTTCTAAAAAGGGGGCGAACTTATGGGGTTATTTTCAAGAGAAAAAAAGGTGTACTTTCAACAAGAGTGTAAAGAGAAAAATGATGAAATCATTAAGAAAAAAGTATTGAACAAAGTTTTAGAATCTGAATGTGTAATAACTGCTGAAATGCTTGATGAAATAATATCTGAGGACAATATTAATGAAATATTTGATTATTCTCTATATCCTGAACCTATGAAAGAAATTGCAAAAGCTTTATCCGTCAGTAATCTAGAGTTATTCCGCATGCTTATTATTTATGTTGGCAAATTTGAAATTTCTGTCGAAGTATCAAACACAACGAAAGTGATTATCCAATTTGAAGAAGTGGATGAAGAGATAAGAGATTCAGCGTTTCCTGATATTAAGGTAATTGGTTTTGTATATAAGAAAAAGTCCACTGATGAAGAAATAGAAAAAATATCAGAGTGGATGTTAGAATTTAAAGCATTGTGCGATAAAATATGGGAACAAAATGAAGTATCTCAAAAGAGATAGGTTTGAATAGTATAAGGATATATTGCATGAATGAAACCTTCTCTTTTCGTTAGAATGAGGAGGTTTTTTGTTCTTAATCTTATATGTAACTGACTTATAATTTGGACATACGATTTTTTAGTTGAATCAGGCTGTATCGGCAGTAGTTACGTCTTGTAATTCACCTTGTTCCTATTTTGTATACGACGAAAAATTTAATCAGTTATATATAGTTTATTTCAATTACTTGATCCAATTTTGAAGATAGAATGAAAAGTTATTCATAAGTTAATCTGTACAGAGAGGAAGGTGTTACTTTGAATAAAGAGCAAAAAACTTTAAAAACAGAAAAAGGTTTTTTTGAAAGTACAATAGTACCTATCTATAAAGCGTTAGAATTTATAATGAAATATATAATCATTCTAATAATAATAATGTCGATCTTAGTAATAGTTGCTTCCATTTTCTTTAAAATATATGAGGGTATAGGGGCTGGTGTATTCCTTTTAATCTCGTCATTATCAGCATATTTGGTATTTTTTAAGAAAAGTAAACAGGACTAAATGAATATTGAATATAAAATTTGAAAGATTCACCATAATGAGTTGCTTTAAAAGGGATAGTTTTGAATATGATAAGAACGTATAACAGCAATAAAACCTTCTCTTTTTGTTAAAATGAGGAGGTTTTTATTTTTAATCTACATGATTTAAGAGAATGTAGTCAAAGGTGGGACGATTAGATGTGGAAAATACAAGAGAAAGATTTAGGTAAGTTTAAAATTACATGTAGAAATCGTTTAAGTCCTGAAGGTGCTTTAGGATTTATGCTTGGAACGATAGTGTATGTTTCAATATTTATGTTTGTTATTTTTTTAGGAGGTTTGGATTACTATACCACTTTTTTTGATAGAACAATTGTTAAAACAGAAATTGTGTTATATAGTCTTCAAATTATATTTTTCATTCTATATCTATTTCCCAAAGCTCGTTTTAAGTTTCAAAAGTTACAAACGCTTGTAATATTATTATATGCATTTCAACTGGCAACAATATTATTTGCAGTTTCGATTGTTTCTGAAATGTCTGATAATTCTATTGACCGGACGTATACAGGTTTATTACTGTTAGGAGCAGTGATTGTTCATATTGTGACAACGCTTGATACGTTTAAACAAGCGAGTAAAGGTGCGTTTAGTATGGATGAAAGATCCACTTCGTTTTTTAGTAACACAAAAGGAAATATGATGAAGTGGGCTACAATATACGTACTAACACTTCTTATTTTGTTTTATTTTCATAATGATTATACGATTGATTTTTTAGTTATGTATGTGGTAGGAACTGTTTTAATGTATGCCGTAGCCATCGGTGCAGCGGAATTTCAGCTATTAGCGTATTGCAGATTTAAATTCCCATCATTTAACATGACGTGGGAAGAACATAAAAGAGAGATTCAAAGATACCGAAAGAAAAATAAATCGAAACGTAAGGTATAAAGGAAATGAGTCTTGTTTAGGATAAGGTCCATTCAATTGTAATTTGCTAGATTTAAAATGTTGAAATGCTTCAGTTCTTAATTAGGAAAAGATTGGTCGATAGGACGGAAAGTTAGATATTAGAACATCTACTACAACATTGTGAATGAGTATTTATCTTAAAGTACTCATTACAGTTTCATCAGGTTGAATGAAGTTGTTACAGTATCTTTTGTACTTAGTTAATGTTATGAAAAAATCACCAAAAAAACTTAGATTTTTATTTTAGTAATTAAACTACACGAAAGGTGCATATAGGTGATGTGGAATATAAAAGAAGAAGATTTAGATAAATTTAAAATGACATGTAAACGTCGTTTAAGTCCTGAAGGTGCTACAGGGTTTATGTTTGGAGGGATACTTTATAGTTCAATAGCCATTTTTTCTATTGTTTTATCAGGTGGTTGGGATTACTGTACGGCTCTCTTTGAGATAGGAATTGTTAAGATAGAAGTGTTGTTATATGCCCTGCAAGTAATCTTTTTCATTCTATATTTATTTCCAAAAGCTCAATTTAAATTTCAAAAGTTACAAACGCTTGTCGTATTATTATATGCATTTCAATTAGGTACGATAGGATGTACAGTTGTTATTGTTTCTAAAATGGTTGATTCTTCAATTGATTGGATTACATTAATGTATGCAGATTTATTGTTGTTAGGAGCAGTGATTGTTCATATTGTGACAACGATTGATACGTTTAAACAAGCGAGTGAAGGTGCTTTTAGTATTGATGAAAGATCTACTTCATTTTTTAGTAACATAAAAGGAACTACGATGAAGTGGGCTGCAATATACGTACTAATTCTTCTTATTTTGACTTGTTTTCATAGCGATTTTGCGTTAGATATTTTGGGTATGTATGTGGTAGGGACTATTGTAATGTATGCAGTAGCCATCGGTGCAGCGGAATTTCAGCTATTAGTGTATTGTAGATTTAAATTTCCTTCCTTTAATATATCGTGGGAGCAACACCAACGAGAAATTCAAAGATACCGAAAGAAAAATAAAAAATATAAATCGAAACGTAGATAACGAAATTTAGTCGGAATACAAACTCAAAATGCTAAGAGTAACAAACGAGGTGGCTGTATGAAAGAGAAAAGGAACGCTAGGGTGATGCTTGTTATGACGATAGTAGCGACTTTATTGGGTGGATGTGCTTTAGGAGAAATGAAGATTGACTATGAGCCGTTTGTAAAAGCGTTGGATGAGGGAGATATGGCAAAGGTTATGTCTGCGAGTGATGATGGATATGCGTATGTGAAACAAAGAGGTATATATAGTGCATACGAGGAAAAAGAAGATGGAACGCACAGTAAAACAATCTATCAAACTACGGAAGGTATATATAATACGGAAGATAAAAGTTTATATGGAGACACAATACAAAAAATTACTACTGATATAGATAATAAAAAAGAAAAAAGAACAAATAAAAATTATAAAGAAGAAGGCGTTTATAGTACAAATATTATGTATCGGAATGGACGGGTACAAAGTTCTAATTATAATCTTGATGTTTCTTACGTTAACTTGATTGTAGATCGTTTAAAAGGCATAGGAAAATTAAAGATGAAGCCAGGCGATGACACAAAAAAATTTGATCAACCTAATTCAGTAGGGTATGAATTAACAGAATCCGAATTTCAAAACATTATTAATGACAAACTAAAAATACAATACGATGAATACGATGGATCGATAATTGTAATTGATTTTGACTCCGCAAAAGAGCCAATGCAGATACTGCAAGTCAGTATTAATATAGACTACAAGAAAAAGAATGAAGAGGGAAAGTTAGTAGAATATATTTTACAGATAGAAACATACTTTAATAGCCAAAAAGGTAATAATCAAGATGCAAAAAAAGAATATTTAAATTATAAAAATCAATATTACGATAATAAATAAAATGAGGGAAGGGATGGGGGAATACGTCAAGGAAGTTAAGAATATCTTCTGGTTTAAGGGAATTAGAGTTAGCTGGTGAGGATATTTATAAATTTAATGCAACAATTTTTTGGTAATTAGACTACAAGAAAGGTGCATATAGGTGATGTGGAATATAAAAGAAGAAGATTTAGATAAATTTCGAATGACATGTGAACGTCGCTTAAGTCCTGAAGGTGCTTTAGGATTTATGATAGGAACAATAGTGTTTGTTTCGGTAATGATGTTTTTTCTCATTGGTACTTTAGTAACGTTTGGTTGGGACTATTATACTACTTTCTTTGAGAAAACAATCGTTAAAATTGAACTTGTGCTATATAGCTTGCAAATAATTTTTTTAATTCTATATTCATTTCCAAGAGCTCGTTTTAAATTTCAAAAGTTACAAACGCTTGTCGTGTTATTATATGCATTTCAATTAGGTACGATATTATTCACGGCTCTGATTCTTCCTGGAATGTCTGATTATTCAATTGACCGAATTACATTAGTATATGTAGGTTTCTTATTTTTGGGAGCAGTGATTGTTCATATTGTGACAACGATTGATACGTTTAAACAAGCAAGTGAAGGTGTGTTTAGTATGAATGAAAAATCCACTTCCTTTTTTAGTAAAACAAAAGGAACTATGATGAAGGGGGCTGCAATATACGCATTAATTCTTCTTATTTTGATTTATTTTCATAATGATTATGCGTTTGATACTTTCATTGGATATATAATAGGTACTGTTTTAATGTATACAGTAGCCATCGGTGCAGCGGAATTTCAGCTATTAGCGTATTGTAGGTTTAAATTTCCATCATTTAATATATCGTGGGAGCAACATAAACGAGAAACTCCAAGATACCAAAAGAAAAATAAAAAAAATAAATCGAAACATAAGGCATAAGGGTAATGAGTATTGTCTAGGATGGAGGGCATTCAAGTGTAATTTGCTAGATTTAAAATGCTAAAATTCTTCAGTACTTAATTAGGAAAAGATTGGATGACAGGACGGAAAATTAGATACTAGACATCTACTACAACATTGTGATGAGTACTTATCTAAAAGTACTCATCACAGTTTCATCAGGTTGAATGAATTGGTAATTGAAAAGGTAGCACATGATACAGAAAGAGATTACTTTATGACAGCGGAAGAAGCGAAAAAATACGGTATCGTGGATGCTGTGATTGACAAAAAATAATGTGAAATAGGCAAGAGAATATCATGTTCTCTTGCCTATTTTTGAGTAGTAAATTAATCCTTTATCCACCCATCCACTAATGCTTGATTCTTTTTAATCCATTTTTGAGCAGCCTCTTCGGGATCTTTTGTTTTATTTAGCATCACCATTAAAGTACCAAGTTGCTCATCATTCATTTTCCATCTATCGAAATATTTCACAATATCCGGATAATCTTTTTCAAAACCTTTTCGTACAGAGTAATAAATGTCATCTTTTTCACCATATACTTTCTTAGGGTCTTTTAAGTATTTTAAATCAAATTCTGAAAAGCCCCAGTGTGGATTCCAAAGCGTTACAGCGATTGGTTTCTTTTGTGTGTATGCCTTTTTTAGCTCACTCATCATCGCGGCTTCTGAAGATTGGACAAGTTTTAGCTTTATATCATATTCTTTCATTGCTTTATCGGTTAAATTCATAAGACTACTACCGGGCTCAATACCGACAATCTTATTATCAAATTCATCTTTATGAGCGTTTAAATCCTCGATACTGTTAATATCTTTCATATAAGAAGGAACGACTAATCCAAGACCAGTTCCCTCATACCATTTTGATTTTAAGACAATGTCATTTTTATATCGGTCATTTAAGGGCTTATCAGTAACAGGGAGCCATACTTCTAAGTTTGCATCTACATCGCCGCGAGCAACACCGGTCCAAATGGCAGCTTTTTCTAAATACATGAGTTCAACTTTATAGCCTTTTTGTTCTAATAAAACTTTCCACATATTTGCAGCCGCAATATTTTCCTTCCAACTTGTTACACCAAGTTTAATTTTTCCTTTTATATTTGCATTTGTGGCATTACAAGAGGTAATTATCATACTGATAAATAACAGAATGCTTATAAGCCATATTTTTCGTTTCATTGAGTCCTCCCGTTTCATAAATAGAAATTTTTATTTCGTTTTATATCGTGTTGTTAGTAGGAATAAATCTATAAGTGAACCTTCTTATTATGAACGGAAACAAGAATTTTAAAAAAAGCCCCTTTATGTAATATTTCTGTTTAAAATCGTTACACTATGTGAATAGATAGGCAGAAAAGGAGTCGTTGTATGGAAAATACAAAAGTACGTGTTGAAAACGTAACGAAAGTATTTGGAAAAAATCCTCAAAGAGCAGTCGCCTTATTAAAGGAAGGAAAAAGTAAATCAGAAATATTAAAAGAAACGGGAATGAACGTTGGGGTGAAAAAGGCAACGTTTGAAGTATATACGGGAGAGATATTTGTAATTATGGGGTTGTCAGGAAGTGGGAAGTCGACTTTAGTTCGGATGTTAAACCAATTAATAAAACCAACAGCAGGTCACATATACATAGATGGAGAAGATATTGCAACGATGGGAAAAGAGGCGCTTCGAAAAGTCAGAAGAACAAAGATGAGCATGGTCTTTCAGAAGTTCGCGTTATTTCCTCATCGTACAGTTATACAAAATGTTGCCTATGGTTTAGAAATACAAGGAGTTCCGGTAGGGGAAAGAGAAGTAAAGGCACTAGAATCACTTAAGTTAGTAGGATTAGATCATCATAAAGATAGTTATCCAGAACAATTAAGCGGCGGAATGCAGCAACGAGTTGGGATTGCAAGAGCGCTTACAAATGATCCAGATGTTCTTCTTATGGACGAGTCATTTAGCGCATTAGATCCACTTATTCGAAAAGAAATGCAAGATGAATTGTTAGAACTGCAAGATAAAATGGAAAAAACGATTATTTTTATTACGCATGATTTAGATGAAGCACTTCGAATTGGTGATCGCATTGCATTAATGAAAGATGGGGAAATTGTACAAATTGGAACTCCTGAAGAAATTATGATGAGCCCTGCGAATGAATTCGTGGAAAAATTCGTTGCGGATGTGAATTTAGGAAAAGTTATTACTGCTGAATCTATTTTGAAAAGACCAGAAACATTACTAATCGATCGCGGACCGCGTGTAGCGCTGCAAATTATGAGAAATGCAGGCGTGTCTACTGTATATGTTGTAAATAAAAAACATGAATTTTTAGGGATATTAACAGCTGATGACGCAAGTAAAGCAGTTCAAAAACAGTGGCCGATTGCTGATTTACTGCTGAAAGATATTCCACATGTGTATTTAGATACATTACTTGAGGAGACGTATGCGAAGATGGCGGAGATGAAGTTGCCATTACCAGTTATTGATGAGAAGAAACGGTTAAGAGGTATAATCAAAAGAGAGAGTGTCATTCAAGCCCTTGCAGGAAATATTGAGGAAGAGGTGAATGACGATGAATAGTATTCCGCGTATTCCTTTAGGCGAATGGGTCGATACATTTGTAGCTAGTCTATATGCACACTTTGAAGGACTATTTAGAGGTTTTTCATACGTCATAGGTGGTTTCGTTGATTTACTTACAAACTTCTTAACATTGATTCCAGCATTTTTAATGATCATCGTTGTATGTTTTCTGATTTGGTATACAACGCGGAAAATATCTTTAATGGTTTTTGCGTTAATTGGCTTATTATTCATTCTAAACATTCAATACTGGGGACAAACGATGCAAACATTAGCGCTTGTTCTTACGTCGGTTATCATTTCCATTATTGTCGGGATTCCAATCGGGATTTTAGCGTCACAAAATGAACGATTTTCAAAAATTTTAAGGCCAACATTAGATTTTATGCAAACAATGCCAGCATTTGTGTATTTAATTCCAGCTATTACATTTTTCGGGGTGGGTAGCGTTCCAGGGATTATTGCATCTGTAATTTTTGCGATGCCACCAACAATTCGCTTTACAGACTTAGGAATTAGACAAGTACCAGAAGATTTGATTGAAGCTGCGGATGCTTTTGGCTCTACTGCATCACAAAAGTTGTTTAAAGTACAATTGCCGCTTGCAACAGGAACCATTATGGCTGGGGTTAACCAAAGTATTATGTTATCATTATCGATGGTTGTTACAGCGTCACTTGTAGGAGCACCAGGACTTGGTGTAGATGTATATCGCTCTGTGACACAAGTTAACATTGGAATGGGATTTGAAGCTGGGCTAGCTATTGTAGTAATTGCAATTATATTAGATCGAATTACACAAGGGTTTCATCGAAAAAGAAGAGGATAAAAAAGCTAATGCAGGAAAGAGGCATTAGCTTTTTTCTATATGGAGAGCGGCAGGAAAAATATGAAGTCTGTATTAAGGTCATATGGTTCATTCTCTGCTTACCAGAAGATAGTGTTCTATCAGGCTGTTGGTGTCATGGAACTCTTAAACACAGCAACAGTGAAGAAGCCCTAAGAAAGAAATTTCTAGTAGGAGAGCAAGCGAATCAGCAGACCGCAGCATAAAGTGAACTGTTTATTTTTGTATATCAATAATTATGTATTTACAGCACCGTGTTCTATAATGAATATATATAAAACCTTAAGGAGAAGGGTTGGTATCTCATGACAAAATCTAATGTAGTTAAACTTACTTCACTATCATCCAAGGGAGGGTGTGGCTGTAAAATTGGTCCAGCGGATTTAGCGCAGGTGATTCGTACACTTCCTCCAGCAATGCCAAATCCTGATTTGCTTGTGGGACTTGATACGAGTGATGATGCGGGGGTATACCGCCTTAACGATGACTTGGCGATTGTACAAACTGTTGATTTCTTTACGCCAATTGTAGATGATCCGTATTCGTTTGGACAGGTGGCGGCAGCTAATGCCATTAGTGATATATATGCGATGGGCGGTAAGCCATTGACTGCTCTTAATATTGTTGCTTTTCCTATTACGACATTGGATAAGCAGATTTTGGCGGATATTTTACGCGGTGCTGGTGATAAGCTTAAAGAAGCGGGAGCGACGCTTGTCGGAGGCCATTCAATTGATGATAAGGAGCCGAAATTTGGGCTTGCTGTAACTGGAATCGTTCATCCGAACAAAGTACGGACGAATGCGGGGGCGAAGCACGGAGACAAACTGATTTTGACAAAACCAATCGGTGTCGGTATTTTGACGTCTTCTATTAAGCGTAATTTGCTGAATGATGAAGAAATTGCGCGCGTTACGCAGGTAATGACAACGCTGAATAAAACGGCGGCGGAGACAATGGAGTCTTACAATGTACATGCTTGTACTGATGTTACTGGGTTCGGTTTGCTTGGACATGCATCGGAAATGGCTAAGGGTAGTGGTATGGGACTGCGCATTGTGAAAGAGCAGGTACCAGTTCTGCCGCGAGTGAGAGAGCTTGCGGAAGCGGGAGTAATTCCTGGAGGAACGAAAAATAATTTTGTTCATTTGCAAGGAACAGTGAATTTTCCTGAGACAATGGATCAAATTGACCAATGGATTTTGTGTGATGCGGTTACATCTGGCGGACTGTTGATGTCTGTGACTGGGGAAGAGGCGGAATTGCTTCTGGCGGATCTGCGGAAAGCTGGCGTGGAAGCTTGCATAATCGGTGAAGTGACAGAAAATCATCCAGGTCAAATTGTTGTTATATAAGCAATCCATATTGCAGAAAGGCGGAAGGATCAGTGTTCCAAGATATCACTATTGATGAGTTATTGGCTTTGCATGATAAAAAGGAGCTTGTGCTGGTCGACGTTCGGTCACCTTCGGAATATAAGGATGCTACAATCCCTGGCAGCTTAAATATTCCATTGTTTAATGATGAGGAAAGGGCTGAAATTGGAACGATTTACAAACAAGTTAGCTTTCAAGCGGCTAAAGAGCGTGGTCTTGAAATTGTTTCAGCTAAGTTGCCGGCTTTCGTTAAGGAGTTTGGCCAAATTGATGGACAAAAGGCTGTATTTTGCTGGCGTGGGGGCATGCGCAGCGGAACGACGGCTACCGTTTTAGATTTAATGGGAATTCATGTTTATCGCCTACAGGGAGGCATCCGCGCTTATCGCAAGTGGGTTGTTGAAACTCTTGAGCATCTGGAGCTCAAGCAGGAAACTTATGTTTTGAATGGTTATACGGGGTCAGGGAAGACTACCATTCTACGACGGCTGAGAGGAGAAGGATACCCTATTCTTGATTTGGAGGCGATGGCTAACCATAGAGGTTCCATCTTCGGACAGATTGGACTTGAACCGCACAATCAGAAAACGTTCGAATCTCTTCTTGTTCAAGAGGCCCTTCATTTACAGCAAGCTCCATATATGTTAGTTGAAGCGGAGAGCAAGCGAGTCGGGAAAGTAATGATCCCCGATTGTATTCTTGAGAAGAAAGAACAGGGAATACAATTATTTATTGATATGCCTGTAGAAGAACGAGTTCGACACATTTTGGAAGATTATTCTCCTTGGGAGCATCAAGAGGAATGTATTGAGGCTTTCCAAAAAATCAAAAGACGTATTCACACACCGGTCGCAACAAAGATTAACGATGATTTACAATCAGGTAGTTTTGATTCAGCGGTGCAACTGTTGCTCGAACATTACTATGATCCTCTTTATGAACATACGGCGAAACACTATCCAGAGGAACGTAGGCTAACTATAAAAGCGCAGAATGCGGATGAAGCGATAGAGGCTATTCGAGATATTCTCTCGATTCCGTTCAAGTAAATGTAAAGTAGAGAAGATGGCTCTGGTGTTCTGTTAAAAAAATGTTTTAGACTGAAAAGGTGCTTTCTGTACATGAAAGCACCTTTTGTTGACATAAAACCAATGTATTACAAAACCTTTAAAAGTTCCTTCAGAAGAACTGAAGGGACTTTCCCTTCACATAATCAGTATTATCGGAAGTCAATGTTGTCGTTAGTTCGGATTCGACTTTTGTATAGTTGACCAAATTTGATGAAAGAAATAATTCTCCAAGGTAAGATATATCCCAGCGCTACAGTTATAAATAGTGCTGCTTCTGTCTCTGGACCTAGCCATTTTAAATAATCACGAAGTAAAAATCGGATAATAAATACGATGAGAAAGGTAAGGATAAAGCTCTTGTTTCTTACAGCATAAATATGCTGATCGGATCGGAGTTCATAGTTAGTGGTCCAAATAAGTGGAATTGACAAAAGGAACCCAAAGATAGCTGCACAAACCCATTCCCAGGCAGCGGCATGTACATTTGGATTCAGGATTATGAAAAGACTAGGTAATAGTAGAAATAATATGGGTAAGAGAAGACGGGTTCCGTTTCCTTTAATAGGACGATACATTGCCCTAGTTCTACGCCATAAGACCAACGCAGCAATTATGATCACAATAGAATAAAACGAAGAAGAATTCATAATCTCACCTCAATACATAGTGTATTTCAATTATTTTATGGGAATTACAGATGATTGAGTACCAGTATTCGTTTTAATTGAGAAATATAAAACTACTTATATATAGAATTTTGGATTTAAACTGAAGTGATTCATGTTGAATATTAATATGGAGAGGAAATAAAAGAATGGAACCTAAAATAGTAAGCATTCCAGCAAAAAAAATTGTTGGGATTAAGAGAGAAACAACTTTTGCAACAGATCCCGAAGTCACAAGAGAAATATGGAAAACATTCATGCCATTAAGAAATCGAATCTCTCATAGAAGTAATTCTTGTTTTCTTTCTGTGAAGGTGTTAAAAAAACCTTTGAATATGAATGATATAAACTATGCTTATGAAAAGTGGGCTGCTGTTGAAGTTGAAGATTTTGAAACGGAGACTTTTTCGGAATTATCCACACATACTTTAACAGGCGGCTTATATGCTGTTTTTATCCACCAAGGAACGGCATCTGATATGAGCACGTTCCAGTATATTTTTCAAGAATGGTTACCGAATTCCAATTATAGTTTAGACGTAAGGGAACATTTTGAGGTTATGGATGATCATTATCGTCCGGACGATGTAAACGCAAAAGAAGAGGTATGGATACCAATAAAACATAAGGACTGTGAAATAGATTACTAAAATGAAAACATGTAAGCAAATAGAATTGATAAAGAGATAGGTGGGAAGATGAAGAAAATCTCCACTGATGGAAGTTTCATTTTATTTCATA
Organism: Bacillus pseudomycoides; assembly: GCF_002582035.1. Lineage (GTDB taxonomy): Bacteria > Bacillota > Bacilli > Bacillales > Bacillaceae_G > Bacillus_A > Bacillus_A pseudomycoides_B. The sequence continues at coordinate 27,500 of NZ_NUQE01000023.1, read as the reverse complement.
AATCATCTTAGAATTTGCTGTTTTAATCTAATTACAAAAAGAACCTTAAAAAGGTTCTTTTTGTTAGGACAATATAATAAAAAGGGGAGGGGAGCTTACAATCACACAATGTTGGTGTGGAGTCTGAAATTTCAGTTTATTTAGGAGGCAGCATTCCCAACATCTATATGATTAATATTTATATTAACAGTAAAATCACAAAAAAACAACAAAAAAACTGAAATTTTTTCTTTTTTCGACAATTTTATACATGTTTCTTGCATTAACGGTCAGTAAGACTTTCAATTCAAGATTCAGAGAAAAGCGAGGAAGGTAGGTGGGGGGAGACCTCACTGATGGAAGTTTCACTTTATTGAAACGCAAAGATTTGCTATAGGTGCTAGAGATAGATAAGATGGAAATACAGTAACACGAGTTACAAGTAAAGAAATAAGTCAGAAGTAACAGAAGCTATGTTAGTCTTCTATTCTGTGAAAGGAGAATATGATATGGAGAGAATGCCCAATTGGCTTATGCAACGCGCTTTTTTAACACCGGAGCGCACTGCGATTGAAATGAAAGAAAGTACATATACGTTTGTACAACTTCATGAGAAAGTTCTTTCACTTTGTGAACAACTTGCTTATTTACAAGTACAAAAAGGTACAAAAGTGGCTGTTCTGATGAAAAATAGTATGGAGATGGTAATAACGATTCATGCCCTTTCTTATATGGGTGCAGTAGCCGTCTTACTGAATACACGTCTTTCAAGAGAAGAGCTACTTTGGCAAATGGAGGATGCGGAAGTTTCTTGTTTACTCACAGATGAAGAGTTTGAGGCAGGGAAAGTGCCGGTATACTTGTTTACAGAAGTTGCAGCGTTGCCAAGGCAACAAGCAATTGTGCAGGATGAATTTGTTTTAGAAGAGATCATGACGATTATTTATACGTCAGGTACAACAGGTAAGCCGAAAGGTGTCATGCTTACGTACGGGAATCATTGGTGGAGTGCAGTCGGTTCTTCGTTCAATTTAGGACTTCATGAAGATGATTGTTGGCTAGCGTGTTTGCCGTTTTTCCATGTAGGCGGGTTATCGCTTTTAATGAAGAATATTATGTATGGTATGAGGGTGTTACTTGTTCCAAAGTATGATCCTGATTTTATTCATGAAGCGCTGCAAACGAGAGGCGTAACGATGATTTCGGTCGTATCTAAAATGCTGATGGATTTATTGGAAAGGCTCCAAGAAGGTACATATCCAAAGTCTCTTCGCTGCGTATTACTTGGCGGAGGACCAGCTCCAAGGCCGTTGTTAGAAACATGCGTCGCTAAAGGGATTCCAGTGTATCAAACGTATGGTATGACAGAAACATCTTCACAAATTTGTACACTGGCTGCTGATTATATGTTAAAGAAAGTTGGCTCGGCCGGAAAACCATTGTTTCCATGTCAGCTTCGCATTGAACAAGATGGAAGGGAAGCAGCGGTAGGATCGGCCGGAGAAATTGTTGTGAAGGGGCCGAATGTAACGGGTGGTTACTTTAAGCGTGAAGAGGCGACGAGAGAGAGTATTCAAGACGGCTGGCTGCATACAGGAGATATTGGTTATTTAGATGAAGATGGCTTTCTTTATGTGCTAGATCGCCGCAGCGATTTAATTATTTCCGGCGGGGAGAACATATATCCAGCGCAAATTGAGGAAGTATTGCTTGCACATTCTGCCGTTTCGGAAGTGGGAGTAGTTGGAGCAAGTGATGAGGGATGGGGACAAGTTCCTGTCGCATTCGTTGTGAAATCAGAAGAGGTAACAGCCGAAGAACTACTCGCTTTTTGTGAAGATAAACTGGCGCGGTATAAAGTGCCAAAAGCGATTTATTTTCTTTCTGAGTTGCCGCGTAATGCTTCAAAGAAATTACTGCGCCGTGAATTACGGCAGCTGGCGGAGGAAATGTAAATGCGTATTACAAAGGCAATACTTTATGTAACAGAAATGCCGCTCGTTATTCCGTTTGCTGCAAGTTACGGAACGTATGAAAAGCGTGAAAGTATTGTAATTGAATTAATAGATGAAGAAGGACGAAGCGGCTTTGGCGAAGTGGTTGCTTTTTCGGAGCCATGGTATACAGAAGAAACGGTTGTCACAGCATTTCATATTCTGCAAGATTTTTTGTTGCCAGTGCTATTGGAACAGAAGCTTTCGCACCCTGCTGATGTCACATCTCTTCTTCAGCATATAAAACGTAATAATATGGCGAAAGCAGGAATAGAGGGTGCATTATGGGATTTGTATGCAAAGCGTGAGAAGCAATCGCTTGCTGCGCTGCTTGGCGGTGTAAAACGAGAGATTGAAGTTGGCGTTGTCATTGGTCTTGATACAGTTCCAAATATGTTAAAACGTATTGAAACGTATGCGGAAGAAGGATATAAACGTTTTAAAGTGAAAATCAAGCCAGATAATGATTATGCGTTGCTTCATGAAATACGAAGAGCGTTTCCTGCTATTCCATTGATGGTAGATGCGAATTCTGCGTATACGTTAGATGATATGAAGCAATTGCAGCGATTGGATGAGTTTGAGTTAATGATGATTGAACAGCCGCTAGCAGATAACGACTTTCTTGATCATGCCCGTTTGCAAAAGCAAATCAAAACACCGATTTGTTTAGATGAAAGCATTCATTGCTTAGAAGATGCAAGGGTGGCGATTACACTTGGGAGCTGCCGTATTATTAACATAAAACCTGGACGAGTTGGCGGATTAACAGAATCGATTCGGATTCACGATTATTGTCAGCAGCATGATATTCCAGTTTGGTGCGGAGGTATGGTAGAAATGGGAATTTCACGTGCACAAAATATTGCGTTAGCATCTCTTCCAAACTTCACAATCCCAGGCGATATTTCAGCTTCGAACAGGCATTGGAAACAAGATATTATCTCACCAGAAGTAACGCTGCAAAACGGAAAAATTGTTATTCCGCAGCAAGCTGGGTTTGGCTATGACATAAACATGGCAAGACTAGAAGAGATAACGAAACAATGTATTGTATATGAGAGGTGAACATATGCAAAAGTATGAAAAGGAGCTGCGCCATATACAAACTCGTTTATTAGAAACACCATTTGTGAAAGTGGCGTACATCTTCGGATCTCATGCGAGAAAAGAAGCAACATCTTCTTCTGATTATGATATAGCCATTGAGACAACACATATTTCAGTAGGTGAGTTTCAATGGCTGTGGTTTCAATTGACGGAAGAGCTGGATGGAGCAGGGAAAGTAGATGCGGTTCATTTGAATACATTACCTAATAGCAAACTGAAGCGTCATATTTTACGAGAAGGAAAATTGTTTGCGCAGCGGATATAAATTGAAAGAAAAAAAGGCTCTCCTTTGTACGTAAGGGATGAGCCTTTTCATTTATTTTCGATAACTATGTAAAACATACAGGCATATGATATACCAAAGGGATTTCACTTTTCAAATGAGAATATCTTAGTAAAAGAAAAAAATATATAAGTATCCTATTAAAAAATATTAAAAAAGGTGTGAATTGAGCTGTTTGGATACAGTAACATTAGAATTTGTTCATTTGAAATTTATAATAAGGGAGAATTTTAATAATGAACAAAGATAGTATGCAGTTTAAAGAACTACAGCGAGCAGATTCTGCGGAAGACCCAAAATATAAAGAAAAAGTACCTTGGAAATTAGGTAGACATCTAAAAGATAAGCACATAGAGAAGTTAAGTACATTAATAACAGATTATCATCAAAGTATGTTTCAGTTATTAAATGATAAGGGTACTCATACAAAGCAAGATTGAAGTATATAAGTCACTTATGATTTGAGTTATGTTAATGAAATGCTAGTCACATAAACTTTTTATATCAAAATGTAAGATAATAAAGTGTATTTTCTAAACAATCGCATAGTCATAAGGAATACGATAGCATATAATGATAAAGGATTTTGAGAAAAAAAGTGAGGTGGAACTGTTTTATGAGTAATCCGAGCATAGGAGAGTCGGACATAGCACCGACGTCAGAGGAAGTCATACAACTGAATATCCGAAGCGGGTTACTGCGTAAAAATAGTTACCGCTTCATATAAACTTTGGAAAGATGACTTCCTCTATAAGAGAGGAGGTTTGTACAATGGTACAAAAAATCTGGAAGCAAATTAAAGGACAAAAACAAGAAGCTACGAAAATCCAAGGTTTTGATATTGACTTAAACCAAGAAAGCTTAACACGTATTGACCGACTTGTAGATCGCTACGAGTCAGAAATACTTCACCAACTTGATAGTGAATACACACAACGAACAAAGTGGGCAGACCGAATAGCTGATAAAATTGCACAGTTTGGAGGTAGTTGGCGATTCATCATCTGGTTTGCATGTCTTCTTGCTGGATGGATTATTTGGAATAGCTTGTCTATAACAAAAGGAGCACACTTTGATGCTCAGCCATTCATTTTATTGAACTTATGTTTATCTTTTATAGCAGCATTTCAAGCTCCCGTTATTATGATGAGCCAAAATCGTCAAGCTGCACGTGACAAACATGAATCTGTTATTGACTTTGCGATCAATTATAAAGCAGAGCAAGAGATTGATAATATGCAAAGCCGCCTACACAATATAGAAAACGAATTAGCGGAAATTAAAGAGCTGTTGAAACAATTAAAGACAGAATAAATATATTGCTTTTTAAAAGAGTAAAAGCTAATCATTTACAGGATATCGGTAGATGATTAGCTTTTTTATTTTATCCCGCTCTAATGGGCAGTAACTTTAGGTGTTGCACGATGAAAAACTGCCCATAAGAGCCCGATTGGTTCAACTAACCATCAGTAGGGAAAAGCGCCCACTGATGGAAGTTTCACTTTACCTGTTAATACGGGATTGATTATGAAATCAATCTTATTTGGAATGTTATAACATACACTATGCGTACAAGCCTGTTTTTGAAAAGAACAAGCTTCCTATTCCCGTTCCAAACATAGGATAAATGGAATCCACTTGAAAGGATCCCATAAATAAAAAGGATTTTTATTAAAGGAGGAAGAGAGAAATGGGTGAAAGTTGTGAACATGATCACGGATTTCGTCATCACGGCAATGGCTTTGCGCTTGTAATCGTGTTGTTTATTTTATTAATCATCATCGGTGCTGCCTGCTTCTGTGGCGGTGGCGGCTATGGTGGCTACGGCGGCGGCTTTGGCTACGGCGGTCATGGTGGCTATGGTGGTTTTTGCTGATAATAAGTTAAAAACTATTGAAAATAGCCTTGTGCAGAGCACAAGGCTATTTTATTCACAATTTAATATGTTGTGATAACTTTTGAATGTAAAATGAGCGAATTAGGAAAAAGAAAATAATTTCAACTATTCCAAAGAGGCTTAATACTAAAATGGCTTCTTCTATTAAAGAGAAAGAGAGTGTACTTTGTATAAATTTAATTGCAAAGATTGTATGGATGGAAGCAATAGTATAAGGAACGAAAAATAGTATTGCTAATTGAATTGTTGCTGAACGTATCATTTCAGACTTCGTTAATCCAATTTTTGTAATCGTTTTATATTTTTCTGCTTCTCTCGTTAAATCAGTATACATACGGAAGTACAGAACGCTTCCTGCTCCGATGAAGAAAATAATGCCAAGAAATGTACCGGTGAAGAGGTAAGCAACATTCCATCGCTGCTCTGCATATAATTCATCACTGGCTGTATAAATAGCAAAAGGAGTTTTCTTATCATGCATTTCTTGCTGATCCTGATTTGGATGTAAACTATGTGCATCAGCAGTGGTCATACGTAAAATGCGCTTTGTCAGCGGAAGCGTATTTTCCCAATTATCCACTTGGAAATTATAAACCGTAATTGGTTCGAGGTGTGGAATTTCGTCGTTTACAGCTTCATCCGACAGTACGATAAGATATACCCAAGCATGTTGCGGTAAAATTGGCTTGTTTGCTATTTCTTTTATATGAAATTGTTTTTTATTAGATTGTAACGTAATATTTTCTTGCTTAAGAAAAGGATTTGTTAACAATTCCAATGTTACAGACGAATATCTTGGAATAACATATGTTTCGTTTTTAGCTAGTTGAATTTGAGAGCGATTTAGAAATTTAGCAAGAATATTATAGTCGCTTTGTTTCATAATCAAAATAGCTTCGTTAGCTGCTATATCTTTATATACAACTGATTTATGTTTTTGATATGTAAATTCGTCTTTCATTAATTCATTTTCTAATGTTGTAATATGCTTCGTTTCAAATGGATTCCCTTCGTAAGATGCGTAAGTAAATGGAAAAGGAAATGATTCAATTATAGAAGCCTTTGTGTGTTTATTAAGAGCGTATAATGTTGTAATAGTGGTAAAAGCAACTGCAGATAACACAGTTACAATGAAAAGCATATTAATATTGACACGAACTCGTGATGCCAAATCGGATATCCAAAGCATATTTGTTTTTTTCATATAAAAGCGTCGTCGCTTTTTTAATATCCAAATGAACAGGAAGCTAGCTTGTGAGAATAGAAAGTATGTTCCAACTATAACAAGAGGAATAATGGCTAAGATAATGAGTACACCAACTCCATTTGTTAAGCTTTCTTCTGTTATATAACTTTGTGGATAAGCCGCAAAAATATAACCTGAAAGTAAACACAGTAAACTAAAAATTGAAATGACAATGGAAGGCAGTTTCTCCTTTTTTGTACGAATTTCTCCCTTTAGAAGACGAGTTACTTTCCTTGTTCGAATTAAAGTAGGTGTAAAGACTGATACAATAATAAAAAGGATGAGAAATGTCGTTACAGTTGTCCAAATTGCCTCTGATGGCCAATATAAATAAAGGCAGTTAATACCTGAAATCTTTGAGGTGATTAATAAGAAAAAATTAGAAAACACAAGGCCAACTTGAATGCCTATAAAAATAGAAAGTAGTCCAATCAGCATATTTTCTAAAAAAATAAGTCGTTTCAGTTGTCTGTTTGAAATACCTAAAATCGTTAAAATGCCAAATTGCTTATTACGTACTTTTAAAAACGCTCCGATGGAGTACAACAAAAAGAAAAAAGAAAACAGTACAATGACAACTTGGGTAAAGCCAACTAAATTCATAAGAGGTCCGGTATCTTTATAGCCTTGTATATTTTGCAGGCGTGGATGATACCGGTACACAGCAAATGAAAAGAAGACCGTAATGGAAAAAGAACTACTTAAAAAATAAGCAAAATAAGCTCTTGAATTGCGGACGACATTTCTTAAAGCAAATTGCCAAAACTTCATCCACGTCTTCCTCCTAGCAATGCTAATACATCTAATATTTCTTGATAGAACTTTTCACGGTGGAGACCGCGATGCAGTTCATTGTAAAGTTCACCATCTTTAATAAAAATAACGCGACTGCAATAACTAGCTGCAAATGGGTCATGTGTCACCATTAAAATGGTAGCTCGTTCCTCTTTATTTAACTTCGTAAATAGCTCCATTACATCGATAGCAGCTTTAGAATCTAAGTTTCCTGTTGGTTCATCAGCAAGCAATAAGGATGGCTGATGAATAACAGCACGGGCTACTGCTGTACGCTGTGCTTGTCCTCCTGAAACTTCAAAAATGCGTTTATTTAAAATGTGATTGATTCCGAGTTTATTTGAAATTGTATCTAGCTTTTCATCCATTTCAGAAAGAGAGGCATTATCTAACGTTAACGGCAGAACGATGTTTTCACCAATTGTTAACGTATCTAATAAGTTAAAACTTTGAAACACAAATCCTAACTCTTGCCGGCGAAATACAGCTAATTTTTCGTTTCGGAATGTATGAGGTTGTTTTCCGTTAATAAAGACTTCTCCAGAGGTAGGAGAATCGATTGTTGAAATAACATTTAATAAAGTCGATTTGCCGCTCCCCGACGGGCCCATAATGGCAACAAATTCTCCTTTATCCACATGTAAGTTAATATTTTTTAAGGCAGTATGAGGGACTTTTCCCTCATATACTTTCGATACATTTTTAATATGTAGTACTTCGTCCATATGTAAATCACCTTTCTAACTATGCTTATCTTTCATTACAGTTTCATATGGCATATATAGTGAACGAATGAATGAGAAAAGAGGATTATCCTTCATACTCTTTTGTTTTGTTCATTGCAGCGTTATGGAAAATAATTTTGATACTTGTTCCTTTTCCAACTTCAGAGTCTAGTTTGACAGAATGACCTAAATAAGAACAAATTTTGCTAACAATATATAACCCCATACCAGTAGATTCTCCAAATGCTCGTCCATTTTTTCCCGTATAAAACGGTTCAAACACACGGCGAATATCTTCTTCTGGAATACCGACACCTTCATCTCGAACTTCAAAAACGATATCTTTTCCGCTTTGAGAAGCAGATAAGAATACCTTTTTTCCCCTTCCTCCTGAATAACGTACGGCATTTGTCATTAATTGATAAATAATAAATTTTAACCACTTTGCGTCAGAAGTAACCATTAAATCAGAATGTACTTCTAGAACAGGAAAGACACCGCTTCTAATAAACAGTTCTTTTAAGTTGTTTATATTTTTCGTTACCGCATCTTTTAATGAAATGGTTTCCACGTGGAAATCTTCATGGAAGTTCGTTAACCGTGCCATATATAATGCCATATCCAGTCCTTGATTTAATCTCTCTAGCTCTTTTTTAAACTTCGGAATGAGATGTTCGTCTTCCATTTCCAGCGCCATCAGCTGCATAACAGAAACGGGCGTTTTCATTTGATGAACCCATTGATTAATAAACATTTGATGTTCTTGCTGTTTGACTTCATATGTTTGCAATTCCTTCTGAAATAGACGATATTGTGTACGAACAAGTTCATTCACGCTATGCGGCATAGGAGCAGTTGCTCGTTCGATGAACGCATCTTCCATTTTTTCAGGTGGTTCACTTAGTCTTTTATACAACCTGCGATTCCGAACGTAGCGGTAAGCAAGAAAGCAGAGGAATAGATACATACTTAACACAATAAAATAAAATTTATTGTTTTTAAATCCATCAACAGCATCATACAAAGTGAAGATGATGACAAAGTTTACAATATAAAGAAGTAGAAAACCAACGTGATCACGTAAAAATAACTTCATGATCTATTCACTCCAAGTTGTGTTAAAGCGATATCCTAAGCCGCGTACTGTTTCAATGGCATTTTCAATTCCAAGTTCAGTAAATTTTTTCCGAAGACGCGTAATATTTACGTTTAATGTATTTTCTTCAACAAAACTTTCATCATCCCAAAGGGCAGATAATAAATCTTCTCGGTTTGCTGTACGAGGATATTTTGAAAGGAGCATTTCTGCTAGAATTGCTTCTTTCTTTGTTAGTAATACTTGCTCATTTCTAAAATGAAGCTCTGGTCGTTCAGGATATAGTTTTAATCCTTCCACCTCAACAATACGCTCTGACATACTTGGTGCATAGTCACCGTAAATGCGGCGTAATTGCCCTTTAATTTTTGCCATTACTACATCATAGTGGAATGGCTTTGTAATATAATCATCAGCACCACTTTCAATCGCCATAATTTGCTCCATTTCACCAGCACGAGCTGAAATGAAAACAATTGGGCAAGTGGATTCATGACGAATTTGACGGCACCAGTAGAAACCATCGAATTTTGGTAAATTTACATCTAATAAAACAAGGTGTGGTTTTACATTGTTAAATGAAATCATAATATCATCAAAGTTATCAGCAACAATTGCTTCGTAACCGTATTTTTGAATGTGGGATTGTAGTAAAGATGAAATATTAGGATCGTCTTCTACAATTAAAATTTTGTACATATGGAAACTCCTCCTCAAACTTTGCGTATGTATAGTGTAACATGTGTTTTCTCAGTTTTCATTATGTCTCATACCTATTATACATTGTGTATGAAATTGACAAATTCAAAAGCTGAATTTAATATTTAGATAAATATCTAAATGTCTAATTAATGAAAGGAAGAAGGGCATTGAACCAAGCATTTAAAGCGTTGGCAGATCCGACAAGGCGAAAAATTTTAGACCTCTTAAAAGAAGGCGATTTAACTGCTGGAGAAATTGCAGAGCACTTTAACATGACAAAGCCGAGTATATCGCATCACTTAAGTGCGCTCAAAAATGCAGAGCTCATTCAAGATGAAAAAAGGGGACAATTCGTTGTGTATTCATTAAACACGACTGTTTTTCAAGATTTACTAACTTGGGTATTTACGTTTACGGGTAGAGGGGGAGAAACGAAATGAAGAAACACATTTTTGCCATTATACTTATTAGCATAACAATATTAGCTTGGATTATTTCTTGGCCGCACCTTCCGAATACAATCGCTACGCATTGGAGCAGCAGCGGCACCGTAAATGGCTATTCTTCTAAACTAAATGGAATGTTGTTGATGGTTGGGGTTATGGTTGGAACTTATATATTACTCAATGTTGTTCCAAAGATTGATCCAAAGAAAGAGAATTATAAAAAATTCTCGAAAAGTTTTACGATGATCACTTATAGTATCCTCGTTGTATTGTTTATTGCGAACATGGATATTATTGCGACTGGATTAGGCTATGATTTACGAATAAATCGTTTTGCAGAATTAATTGTTGGTATATTATTTTTAGTGATAGGCAATTATTTACCTCAGTGTAAACCGAATTTCTTCATTGGGATTCGTACGCCATGGACATTAAGCAATGAAGAAGTATGGCGCAAAACCCATCGTTTTAGTGGAAAAGTATTTATTGTTTTAGGTATTATCATGTGCATAAGCACTTTTGCTCCTGCTGCTTGGAAATCATATATTGTACTGACTGTCGTTTTGATTGGAGTGGTAATCACAATGTTGTATTCTTATCTTGCTTATAAGAAAGAGATAAAAATGTAAAGTGAAACATCCCTTAGTAGGAGGAGTTTTGCCCGTTAATGCTGGAAAAGGAATAAAAAACTATTTTTTAATTTCATAGATTAGAAAAAATATGCTAAAAGCCGCTCTTCCATTTGGAAGAGCGGCTTTTTTAAACCTTACATAAATGTAAGGTTCCTGTAAGAGAAATAGATAGCCGGTCATTATTGGCAATGTTATAGTAGCGAAGTACTTCGTAAAAGAAATTCTAATATAGTTTTTATAGAGATATTATGACATACATAACAATCCTGTTTGTGTAGGGGAGTTCAATCGTGGCAACAGTAATGTTGAGGTAAGACAAAGTGAGGTGTATAGCGTATGAAGACAATGTTAGAAGCGAATAACATTAAAAAAATATATGACACTGGTGGAAATAAATATGAAGCGTTAAAAGGAATTAACTTACAAGTGAAAGAAGGCGAGTTCGTTGGAATTATGGGACCGTCTGGATCGGGGAAAACAACATTATTAAATGTTCTTTCTACGATTGATAACGCAACAAGCGGTGAAATTTTAATTGATGGAAATGATATTGTGAAAATGAATGATGATAAATTAGCGTTATTTCGCCGTGATCATTTAGGTTTCATTTTCCAAGATTATAATTTATTAGACACGTTAACAGTGAAAGAAAATATTGCGCTGCCACTTGTATTATCAAAAGTAAAAGCGGGTGAAATTGATCGCCGTGTTCTTGAAATCTCGAAAAAATTTGGCATTGATCACATTTTGAATCAATATCCATACCAAGTCTCCGGTGGACAGAAGCAGCGCTGCGCAGCTTCTCGTGCTATTGTTACAAATCCAAGTATGATCTTTGGAGATGAGCCAACAGGTGCGTTAGATTCTAAGTCGGCAATTGACTTATTAGAGAGCTTGAAAGCATTAAATGAATATGATCAATCGACAATTTTAATGGTCACGCATGATGCATTTGCTGCAAGTTATTGTCAACGTGTTATTTTCATTAAAGATGGTCAGTTATATAAAGAACTGCACAAAGGAGAATTAACGCGTAAGCAATTTTTCCAAGAAGTACTAGACGTAATGTCTATTATCTCTGGAGGTATAGTAGATGACGTTATCTAGTATTGCCCTTCGCAATATGAAGCGAAACTTTAAAGATTATGCTTTATATTTTATGTCGATGATTTTTAGTATCATCATTTATTTTACCTTTGTCACGCTTCAATATAATACACAAATGGAAAAAGCCGCAGAAGGATCAATGAAAATTAGCGGTGCATTTCAAGTTTCTAGCGTACTGCTCATTATTTTCGTAGCGGTATTTATTATTTATTCCAATAGCTTCTTTACACGCAAACGAAAAAAAGAAGTTGGGTTATATTCTTTACTAGGAATTCGGAAACGCCAAATTGGGAGAATGCTGTTTTATGAGAATATGTTAATGGGGTTAATGTCTCTAGTCATTGGTATTGTGATTGGTAGCTTACTGTCTAAACTATTTCTTGAATTACTAGTAAGTGTAATGGGACTCGATTTACAAGTTCATTTTGAAGTGCCGCTGGCGGCAATTATTGATACAGCAGTTGTGTTCTTTGTTATTATTTTGTATACATCACTGCAAGGGTATCGTTTAATTTATCGATTTAAACTCATTGAGTTATTCCGTGCTGAGCGTGAAGGAGAACAAATGCCAAAAGGGTCTATTATTATGGCATGTATCGCTGTATTCTTAATTGGTTCTGGGTATTTCTTATCACTTATGTTTATAAAAGTTATTAAATATGCAGACTTCATGATGATTACATTTTATATTTTATCTGCAACTGTAATTGGTACGTATTTATTATTTAAGTTCTTTACAGTTTGCGTTTTAAAACGTGCAAGAAATAATAAATCATCCTTTTATAATGGAATGAATATGGTAATAACGTCCCAGTTGTTATATCGCATGAAAGGAAATACAAAATCTCTTGCGACAATAGCTATTTTAAGTGCAGTAACGTTAACTGCTGTTGGTACATCTGTCACGATGTATTACAACACATTTACACAAGCGAAAGACTATGCACCGTATAGCTTCTCTTATGAGAAAAAGGATGCGGCTTTAGAACAGAAAGTAAATGCAATCTTTGAGGAAGAGAAGAAGCATAATCCAATTACAGAGCAGTTTGGAATTGAGATGGTGCCGGTAAAAGGGAAATTTGAAGGTGAAAAAGCCGATAGAAGTATGAATGCTCATTATATGATGACGGAACAATATCAACTTGTTTCACAATCTGCCTTCAATGCAATTGCGAACAAAATGGGTGTGGATACGGTAAGGTTAACTGCTGGAGAAGCATTCGTATTGGATGGTATGTATAGTGAAGGATATGAGTTTAGTACAGTATATAAAGGGAATAAAGCAGTTTTTCCTCTTGGAAATGAAACGAAGACATTAACAATTAAAGGTGTTGAAGGTCGTAATGTTACGAACTTAGGAGAATTAGTTGTTGTTGTTCCAGATGACGTATACGAGCAAGCGAAAAAAGTAACTGGAACGAGAGTTGTTAAAAATATTGATGTGAAACATGAGAAGAATAGTAAGGTATTAGCGGAAAAATTAACAAAGATTATGCCGGGAGAGTCTGAACCTGCACCATCATTTAGAGACTTCTATACAGATTTTAAAGGTGGAATCGAAGCAACTGGCTTGATGATGTTCATCGGTATTTTCCTAGGAATGGTATTCTTATTTGCAACAGGTTCTATTATTTACTTTAAACAATTAACAGAAGCAAATGCAGACCGTGATCGCTATGTTGTTCTTCGTAAAGTTGGGGTAACGAAGCAGGAGATGAAAAAAGCAATCGCAAAACAGATTCGCTTTATCTTTGCGATTCCATTCGTTATTGGAATTTTGCATAGCTTATTTGCGCTAAAAGGATTTGCTACCTTATTGCCATTTGAAACTTTCATTCCATTATTAATGAGTATTGGCGTGTACAGTATTATTTATATGGGATATTACTTCTTAACGGTTCGTTCTTATTTTAAAATTGTAAATGGAGAGTAGTAGAAAAAGAGGCTGTCCCAAAAGGTCATTGAATAATGACCTTTTGGAGACAGCTTCTTCTGTTAGCTGTTTTCGGATTTCCTGCCTAATTCTTCACTAAAATTGCCATATAAGCCATTGTTGTAAGTTCATTTGCATTCAGTAAATCGAATATCCTTTTTAGATAAACATTGTTGTGTTCAACTGTTTTTGCGAAAGATTGGATGAGTTTAATCACTAAATCTGTCGTTAATCCTTTATGAAAGCCTGCCATGCCGATTAAATGAAGTTTTATCATTGAATAGTGAATGACTAGCATAATATAATCATTGAAAAGCGTTTTGTGTCCAAGTGGGAACAGGTTTTTAAATACATAATTGACTAGGTAGTTTTCTAAAATGTACTCATGCTCTGTCATAAATGGTTCGTAAAATTCTTCATAGGCCTTTTTATAGTGCTCTGTAGTCTCTTCAACAGTTGCTTCTTCTGTATATTGAATACCTTCTAACATCTCTTTTAAACACTCGCGGTATCGTTGACTTGTGATAGATTGGCTAACACGATACGCCACTAATTCTTTACACAAATTCATTTGCACAGCTAACTGGGGCGGTATTGTGTCAAGTTGCTCTTTCATTCCTTGATTAGACATCCCATTAGTGAACTGAGCAATAACATTTGGAATTCCATCAACATCACCTTGATCAATTTGTTTCTGTACCTTTTGATAGAACATCCCTAAAATGATAAGACGCTCCGCTAGAGTATAAGATCGGTCTTGTATAACTTGAATGGAAAAAATACGTAATTCCCAAAAATACTTTTGTGGTTTATTAGCGATTTTCAGGCTATCTGTTTTTAAATGTTTTCCAATGAATCCACGAGTACTAGCCAGTTCTTCAATCTCATCAAACTCAATTCCATTTGGATTCAGAAGGGCTAAACGTGCAGCTTCAGGACATGACATAGTGGCTGATTTCTCAATTACACCGTTAATACTATTAATAGAGCGAGGGTAGACTGCACAAGTATTAGATAAATACTCTTCTCCTAAATTTAATTGAACCTTACAAAGATTCTCTTCAGATAGGAAGGAACATCTTCCTCCCTTTTCCATTTGAATTTTAGCGTAAGACGTAGAGGAGGCGTTTGAACGTTGTCTTGTTACGTTCTTCTTGAAAAGTGGCTTTAATTCTAAATCACGAGATTTTTTGTATTTTTTATAAGTATCTTCATCAACATCCACTCTCCATCCAATGCAACAAGAATCTTCACACTCTGATCCTATACAAGAGAATTGTTGCATATATTGGGGAACAAGCAGCTGTCTATTTTTTGTGTTATTAAGTGTCATCGTACTGATCTCCTTAGTTAATATTACAATAAACTAATAATTATAGATTAATTGTATATTAAGAATTAGAGATTAACAATATTGGATTTGAGTCAATATTTTGGACACAAAAAAGTTAAATCTAAGCTACTTCTTTGGCCAGATCTTCTATTGCTTAGGGGGGTATAACAAATTCTTTTGGTGATTTTGTTGTGGTGACTTGATTATATTAAAAAAGGGCGGTTCTTTTTATTTATCCCGCATTAACTGGCAGTAAGACCCCCACTGATGGAAGTTTCACTTTATATGCAAAAAACGAGGCTGTCCAAAAGTTTTACTTTTGGGACAGCCTCGTTTTTGCTAAGTAAGGTTGTATCGTATTATTTATCTGTTGCAACAGAAGCGATATATGGTAAGTTACGGTATTTTTCAGCGCAGTCAATGCCGTAACCGACGATGAATTCATCAGGAATGACAAAGCCAACATATTCAGCTGTTAAATCAACTTTACGGCGTTCTGGCTTGTCAAGAAGCGTACAGAATTTTAATGATTTTGGTTTATGCATTAAGAAGTGGTCTTTTAAGAAGTGAAGTGTTAAACCAGAATCAATAATGTCTTCTACAACAATTACATTTTTACCTGTAATATTTACATCGATGTCTTTTAATAATTTTACTTTGCCAGTTGATGTCGTTTGGTTTCCATAGCTAGATGCAGAAATAAAGTCGATTGTTACCTCATTTTTAATGTGACGAATTAAATCTGCCGCGAATACGAAAGAACCTTTTAATACAGCAATAACAAAAATTTCTTCTCCTTCAAAATCACGTTCGATTTGCAGTGCAAGTTCTTTTACTTTTTCTTGCAACTGTTCTTGTGAGATTAAAGTGTCTTTTATTTGGATTTCCATGCTGATCCTCCTACATTGTAAACATATGAACATTTCGACTGTAAAGGATTGATGTGAAAAAGTCAAAGAAGTTGAAACCGGGAGGGGTTATCCCGCTCTTCGTGGGCAGTGAAACTCTCACTGATAGAAGTTTCACTTTATTTGTCATACGAATTTGTATCCCCTATTTAATTAGGGGATAAACAACAAAATAATCTTATATTTAGATATATTATAAAACCTTACAAAATTGTAAGGTTTTTTGTAAGGTAAATCGATAGTTTGTAATGCTTTTTTTGGATACACTACATATGTGTAAGGCACACATTTTAGGGAAATAAGGCAGATACTAAAACAGAAAGGAGTGAGAGAATGGAGAGGCACCCGGCGGCTCTTTCTTTATTATTAGAGAATGATATGATTATGTTAGCTAATAATGAAGGGTATAAAACTGCAGTTGATCGACAAGAAGTATGGGTAGATTCACATGATAAAATTGTGTGGTACAAATGGAATGAGAGCTATAAAGAGAATATAAAGAAGCAGCACATAGGGTATGATATGCATAGAGTTGTTTTATGGAATGAGATGAAATCTTGGATTCATAAGCATAACGGTAAAAATGAACGAGAGAGCAGCCTGGAGATAGATGCACTCCATTCTCAAACTCCTGAAATGGTAAGACACACAGATTCACATTAGGAAAATAACATGGAAAACTGAGGCACAGAAAAAGAGCAGGTCGCTTATAGAAGCAATCTGCTCTTTTTCTATGATCAAGCGCGTTTCGTAATCAAACGCGGTGCTGTTGTAAATAAAATGACAAGCAAAATTGTACATAATATGAAAGAACCAATCATTGCGCTGCCATTTACGATAAAGGAATATAAAACAGCTGATTGTCCTTTTGGTGCATATTGCCCAAAGAAAACAACGCCGGCAATAAAGTGCCAGAAGTAACGAGCTAGGCTGCCAATACATGTAGCGATAATGATATACGTAATTGCTTTCGTTCTTTGTCCATTGGCAATGGCTAGTTGGATTGGTGTATGAAATAATCCGGCAAAACCGATAAAGGCAAATGCAATGAAGTATTCAATAAACGCTTGTATTGGCGTTAAAATGTATGCATCTCCTACGACAATTTGTAGTAATCCCCAAATGAGACCACTTAAGAAACTTGCTTTAAATCCCCAGCGGTAAGCAATAATAAAAATTGGAATCATAGCAAATGAGATAGAACCGCCTGTTGGAAGTTTAATAGATAGTGGCAAAATATCGATGACTAACGCAAATGCTGCGAGAATCGCTGCCTCTATCATCGCTTGTAAATTTGTATTGCGCATGTATAAATCCTCCTACATCCAAGTTACAAAAAAGAATCACTATCATAGGGGGACATGGAAATATACAAGTTACCAATAACTACTTATGTATATACGTTTGCACAATTCCTACGTTAGCATTAACTAACAGGTTCAAAGGGTCGGAACAAAGTGTTCCCTCTCAGCGGCGTGGCTCCCCCTGTGACAACGAGATTCTTAGATTGTTAATATTATTGTAATAAAAATGGATAAGAATGGAAAATTCAATTTAGCGTATCTATGTTAAGTAAGGTGAATTACAAAAAAATAGTAATAAATTCACACAATATTGTATAGTTTTTTAAAAAAATTCATGGTACAATTATCATTGATAATAATTATCGTTATCGTTATAGTTATAGTTAACTTCCGAGGGGGAGAAATTATGAATTTAGTTGATATGAATATAGATGAAAAAGTACGTGTGAAAGATTTACAATCTCTTGATAAATTGTTAAAACGTCGTTTAGCTTCATTTGGATTTGCTGAGGGATGCGAGCTTTGTGTAAAACAAAAGGCGATGTTTAATGGTCCGTGTACATTAGAATGCCGTGGGCAATTAATCTCTATTCGCCATTGTGATGCGAAAATGATAAAGGTGGAATTGGCGTGAATAAAGTTGCTTTACTAGGGAATCCGAATACGGGGAAAACATCATTATTTAATGCGCTTACCGGTTCTTATGAATATGTAGGGAACTGGAGCGGAGTAACTGTAGAAAAAAAGATTGGTAAGTTAAAAGATAAGAAGGGAACTTTAATAGACTTACCAGGTGTATATAATTTAAACCCTGTGTCACGTGATGAAGGGGTTGTTACACAATTTCTTTTAACAGACGAATTTCATCATATGTTAAACATTGTAGACGCTTCTCAATTCGAACGTAATATGCAGTTAACTTTGCAATTATTAGAATTCGGTAAGCCGCTCTCAATTGGTTTAAACATGATAGATGTTGCCAGGCAACGTGGAATTATCATTGATACGAAGAAACTAGCTGAGATGCTAGGCGTAACAGTTATTCCTGTTATTGCGAGGAGCGGAAAAGGCTGTGAGGAATTATTAGCTTCTCTTCACGAAAGTGATCGCGTAGAACAGAAGCCATTTATTCTCTCATATGGTGAAAAGGTAGATGCAGGAATTCAGCAAGTTATGGATAAATTGCAACAAACGAATTATGAGCATCCAAGATGGCTTGCACTTCAATTTTTAAGTAATAATGAAGTAGTAGAACAAGAATTAAATCAATTGCCTATTTATAAGGAACTTGTAGCGATTCGCTCTGCATTAGAAGCAGAACTAGACGTAACGTTGGAACAGCATATGTACGGGGCACGTGCAACGTATATTGAAAAGTTGAAAACAAGTGTCGTTCGTCATGAGAAAGAAGGAAGCATTCCTTTTTCTGAACGAGTTGATAAATTAATTACACATAAAATCTGGGGACTTCCGATCTTTTTAGGGATCATGTATTTCATTTTTCAGGTGACGTTTTCGTGGATTGGAACACCTTTATCTGATCAACTTGATGCATTTATCGGCGGACCGTTCACAGATTGGGTAACAACAGCTCTAACTAATATGGGGGCATCTGATTTCATTCAAGCGCTCATTACAGATGGAGTAATTGCTGGTGTCGGTGCGGTAATCGTATTCGTTCCACAAATTCTTGCATTGTTCTTCTTCATTTCATTATTAGAAGACTCTGGATATATGGCGCGTATTGCTGTTGTAATGGATCGTATTATGGAGTTTTTTGGACTAAATGGAAAAGCATTTATTCCGATGATCATCGGATTTGGTTGTAACGTACCGGGTGTTATGGCTGCGAGAACGATTGAACAGGAGAAAGAGAGACTGCTTACAATTTTAGTGACGCCATTTATGTCATGTTCAGCACGTCTACCTGTATATGCATTATTTGCGGGCGTCTTCTTCCCGCATAGTCAAGCAATCATTGTGTTCTCTTTATATGTCATTGGTATTGTCCTTGCACTAGTCGTTACAAAAATTATGTCTGTTACGGTTTTAAAGCAAGAAAAATCTATTTTTGTAATTGAACTTCCACCTTATCGCGTGCCGCAAGCAAAAACGTTATGGCGCAGTACATGGGAAAAAGGTAAGGGATTTGTACGCAAAGCAGGTACATTTATCTTTGGTGGTTCTGTTGTGATTTGGTTATTAAACTACGCTGGTCCATCTGGATTTGGTGTAGACATGGGAGATA
This sequence comes from Bacillus pseudomycoides, assembly GCF_002582035.1. Taxonomy (GTDB): domain Bacteria; phylum Bacillota; class Bacilli; order Bacillales; family Bacillaceae_G; genus Bacillus_A; species Bacillus_A pseudomycoides_B. Next base: position 7,762 of record NZ_NUQE01000023.1, on the reverse strand, counting down.
GTTTCTTAGCAATGATTGGCGGATTATTCGCTCCAATTTTTGCGCCGCTTGGTTTTGGAACATGGCAAGCAGCTGCATCACTAATGACAGGATTTTTAGCAAAAGAAGTTGTTGTTTCTACAATGGCAATTATTTATGCTGTGAATGAAGATGTATTAGGGAACGTAATCGGTACTCATTTTACAACATTATCAGCATACGCATTTATGTTCTTTACTTTATTATATGTACCATGCTTAGCAACAGTTGCGGTCATTCGCCGTGAAACTGGATCTATCAAGTGGACTATCTTCTCTGTTGTTTATCCGCTTGTTGTTGCGTATGTATTAACACTAATTATATACCAAGTTGGATCTATGATGGGATTCTAGAAGGAGATGTATCATAATGATAGTCAATATTTTAATTGGAGCTGTCGTTTTTGGATATGCAGGATATACGTTAATTAACTTTGTAAAGAGAAGTAAAAAAGGAAAATGTGCAGCGTGTTCTCTTAATAAATCATGTCAGTCCAACGTTTGTAGCCCTGATATGAAGCATGCAGTGAATAAGTAGTACAAAGATTCCTAGATAACATATAAAAACGCATGGAGAAAGGATCCATGCGTTTTTTTGTATTTCTTAGTAGTGTAATATTATCCCTGTAAAACCAAATCAGCAATTTTTGTAGGGAATTCTGTATTTACATAAAATTCTTCTGCTTTCCAATACCTATTTTGAAACTTGGAAATATTTTGTTGTGTGTGTTTACTTTCACGAAGAAATCTCTTATTTCGCGGGCAGTCCAAATACACTACATAATCATAGAAACTTCTCCACTCTTTACGTTGAAGAAAAACACCTTCTATGACGATTACACAAGTACTAGGAAGTTTTACGCTCTTAATACTTTGTGTATCAGATTCATCATCATAAAAAGGAAGAATAAGATCATTTGAAAATCTGAGTTTATCGAAAAAGTGATCACGTAACCAATTAATGTCCCACTGTAAATGATAATATTCATACCATTCTTCATGTCCTGTATTGTAACGCTTTTTACATTCAACAATGTGGTTATCAATATGAAAGACATAGAAAGGGATATTCTTTTCCTTTACAGCTTCGCTAAGTTCTTTCGCAAGTGTTGTTTTGCCAGAACGGCTTAACCCATCTACCCCTAAAATAAACCGGCCATCTATCTCAAGATTTGAAATCAATTGTAAGAGCGTTATGAAATGATCTTTCAAGGTATTAGCATCTCCTTTGAAAAAAGTCATTCTTTACCTTATTTTTCTCAGCTTTGAACCATTAGCTATTATGCCAATAAAACCAGTAATAGCAAATACATATGCTACGAACAAGGATGTTGATGATAGTGACTCTGTCATTATTCTAAATGTGCCAAAAGTAAATAATAGGAAACTACCTATGAGAGTTATAATTGTTCGATTTTTAATATCTATTTTTTGCACCCCCGAAAAATCTTTATTTTAAATAAATGTTAACACATTTATTAGTTCGAGTTAACATTTATTGGCATTTAGAAAGAGTTAATACCAACATGGAAATTTAACACGGTAAAAATGAAAAAGAAGCCTGCTAAAAACAGACTTCTTTTTCATTTTAATGATATCCCTTTGCAGAGTCTTTATGAATTTTCTCTTTGAAGATTGTGTAGCTCCATAATTGGTAGCCAATAACGATTGGTACCATGACCATTGCAACAAAGAACATAATTTTTAAGTTGAGTTCACTGCCTGCTGCTTGGAATAATGTTGTGCTGTACGCATCGTTAATGCGAGATGGCAGCATTCTTGGGAACATGCCAGCAAAACCAGTTGCCATAAACATGGCGATTGTTAAGCAAACAAATGTGAAAGCTAAACCAATTTTGCGTTTGTAAACCATAATGATTGTGATGACACTCATTAACATCGCGAGTAACGGAATGATAAACAGTACAGGGTATTCCGTAAAGTTTTGGAATAAGTTTGTAAGGTTTGCCGTTGCGACGTAGAAGATAGCTAAAATGGTTGCTGCTGCCATCGAAAATGGTTTGGCAATTTTATAAGCACGATCCGATACTTCACCAGTCGCTTTAATCATAACCCAAAGTGCACCGGATACGACAAAGATTGCAGTGAAGAAGAGACCGCCTAAAATACCGTAAGGATGTAATAAGCTAAGTAAATTTCCTTCATAGCCATGTTTACCAATTTGTAGTCCGTAGTACAAGTTAGCGAATGTAACGCCGAATAAGAAAGCAATTAAGAAACTACCAACTGCATACGTCCATTTACAAACATTTTGCCAAACTGGTGAATCATCTTTATGCATAAATTCCAGTCCTGCTGCACGAGCGAACAGAGCAAGTAATATTAAAAATAATGGTGTGTATAGGTAACTGAACATGTTTGCATATGTGATTGGGAAAGCAGCAAACGTTGCTCCCCCTGCTGTAATTAACCATACTTCGTTACCGCCCCAGAACGGTCCAATTGCTTCTTGCATCTGATTGCGTTCTTGGCGATCTTTCGTAACGAATGGGAAAATCATTCCGTTACCGAGTGCATAGCCATCAAGAATAAAGTAAACTGTCCAAATTACGCCCCATAAGACGAACCAAATAATTGCAAGTGTATCATGAGACATGAGCTGCACCTCCTTGATTCGTTTCTTCTAATGCTGCTGGACCTTTTTTAGCAAATTTTAACATAAGGTATACATCAGCAATTAATAGTAAAGTGTAGAACAAGACTAAGCTAATTAAAGAGAACCAAATTTGCGGCACAGAAATTGGTGAAACTGATTCTGCTGTTCGCATTAGTTTGTATACTGTCCAAGGCTGACGTCCTGCTTCTGCAACAATCCAACCAGCGTTAATTGCTACATACGGAAGTAATACAGACCACATTGTAATTTTTAAGAAACGTTTTGAGTTTTCTAGTTTTCCTTTGCGCATTAAATAGAAGCCAAACCATGTTAATGCCATAAAGAATGTACCAAGTGCAACCATTAAACGGAAGCTGTAATAAACAAGATTCACGTTTGGACGCTCGTCTTTCGGAATATCTTTTAAACCGACAATCTCTCCATCAAATGAGTTTGTATAGAAGAAGCTACCGAGTTTTGGAATTGTTAATGCTTCAAAGTTTTTCTCATTTTTTACATCAGGAATTTGAATAATGGAGAAGCCTTGTCCTTTCCCAGTTTCCCAAACTGCTTCCATTGCTGCACCTTTTGCAGGCTGCATTTTTGCTGCGAAAGCACCGGATTCATGACCGATGAAAGGTGTTGCAGTTGCTGCAAATAAACCGAATATTAAACCGTACTTAAATGATTTTTTAAAGAATGCAACCTCATTTTTACGTAGTAAGTGATACGCACTGATAGCCATAACGAAGAATGCACCAACGATGTAACAACCAACAACAGTGTGGAAGAACATATGCCACGCATACGGATTTGTAATTAGTGCCCAAAAGTCATTTAATTCAGCACGGCCATTGCGGACTACATAGCCAACAGGGTTTTGCATAAAGCCGTTCGCTGTAATGATCCAAAGTGCGGAAATATTTGTTCCAAGTGCGACCATCCACATAGAGAATGCACGGAACTTTGGTGAAATTTTATCTTTACCGAACAACCAAATCCCCATGAAAGTAGATTCTAAGAAGAAGGCAACGAGTGCTTCTATCGCAAGGGGAGAACCAAAAATATCTCCCATGTATTTGGAATACTCAGACCAGTTTGTTCCGAATTGGAATTCCATCGTAATCCCAGTGATAATTCCCATTACGAAGTTAATGGTAAATAATTTACCCCAAAAGTTCGCCATTTTGCGGTACGTTGGATTCAATGTACGCGCATATTGTGTTTCCATAAACGCTACTAAAATAACAAGTCCGAGTGTTAACGGTACAAATAAGAAATGATAAAAGATTGTAATTGCAAATTGAAAACGACTCAGTAACAGAACGTCGGACATAGTAAAGATTCACTCCTTTTTTTCATTATCTACAGTTAGTTTATAGTGAATATGTGAGCAAAGTGTGTGGGAGTTGTTACAGAACTGTGTGAGAATTATGGAAGAATTATGGCTGTTATCTGAATGTATTGTATTTTTAGAATAAAGCAATATATTTCTTGTTTTTTTCATTATTTGATACACTTAGTTTGTGATTAGATGAAGAAAGTGGGGGTTTACTATGAAAACATTAGAAGAGATTTTGCAATATAATGAGGAGTTTGTTGCAAGTAAAAAGTATGAAGAATATGAAGCAGGAAAATTTCCGAATAAAAAAATGGTTATTATTTCATGTATGGACACACGTCTTGTAGAACTATTGCCAAAAGCGATGAACATGCGTAATGGTGATGTGAAAATTATTAAAGTAGCTGGCGCTGTTATTTCGCATCCATTTGGAAGTATTATGCGTAGTATTTTAGTTGCGGTTTATGAACTTGGTGCAGAAGAAGTATGTGTAATCGGTCACCATGATTGCGGTATGGCCAAAATTCAAGCGAGCAGCACGATTGAAAAGATGAAAGAGCGCGGTATTTCAGAAGAGAAACTAGACACGCTTCGTTTTTCTGGAATCGACTTAGAAAGATTTTTACGTGGATTCTCAAGTGTAGAAGAAAGCGTAGAGCACAGTGTTTCTATACTTCGCAACCATCCGCTTATGCCAACAGAAGTGCCTGTACATGGACTTGTTATTCATCCGGACACTGGAAAGTTAGATGTTGTTATGAATGGTTACGAAGCTTAATTCTCTTTTTGCTTTTTCTCTGGTACAGGATCGAATCCGCCTGGATGAAACGGGTGGCATTTTAAAATTCGTTTCACTGTAAGCCAGCTTCCTTTCAATGCGCCGTGAGTTTGAATAGCTTCAAGCCCGTAGTGAGAACACGTTGGATGAAAGCGGCATGTTGGCGGTGTCATCGGGGAAATAAACTTTTGGTAAAAGCGAATAATACCGATGAAAATGCGTTTCATAACGATCTCCTTTCTTGCATATGCTGTAAGTATTATAGCATGGACTGTACATAATACTTTACTAATTTGTAATTCCGTTATATCATATTGGATATATAGGGATTAAAAATAAAAGCGGGAGAGATGAATATGCCATCAGTAGAAAGCTTTGAATTAGATCATACAATTGTAAAAGCGCCTTATGTAAGACATTGCGGCGTTCATCAAGTAGGTAGAGACGGTATTGTAAATAAATTTGATATTCGTTTTTGCCAACCAAATAAGCAAGCGATGAAGCCAGATGTGATTCATACGTTAGAACATTTATTAGCCTTTAATTTACGTAAATATATTGATCGTTATCCTCATTTTGATATTATTGATATTTCGCCAATGGGCTGCCAAACAGGCTATTATCTTGTTGTAAGCGGTACGCCAACAGTACGCGAAATCATCGACTTATTAGAGTTAACACTACAAGATGCGGTGAAAGTTACAGAAATTCCTGCGGCAAACGAAACGCAGTGCGGTCAAGCGAAACTTCATGACTTAGAAGGCGCTAAACGCTTAATGAATTTCTGGTTAAGCCAAGATAAAGATGAACTTGAGAAAGTGTTTGGATAATGATGAAGGAAAGCTGCCTGGGAAAGGCAGCTTTTTTTATTGATGTATGTCGAATGGTGTCGCGGGGTCTTTATATTGTGTCGAAGCGCCGATATAAAGAGTTGGAAGAGCAGCCGTATATCGAGTGAGAATGCTACCGAGATATTTTTACCACGGCGACAAATAATATAAAGATAGCAAGACCTAGAAAGAGAAACCCCATTAATTTACGCTGCTCTTTTATTTCAGAAATTCCCCACAATAGAAAGGTAAGACCTAGGAATGTTTGTGTATAAAGAAGTAACTGAGTACCTTCAGAGAAAAATGAACAAGTAGCTAAGATTAAAGCAACTGTACTAAACAGGATACGCAGTGTTTTTAGCATCATAGCACTCCTTATCATTTCTTTGTAGTAATAGTGTTTCGTTTAGAGAAGGAACTCTGATATAGAAACATATAACGCCAATGCACCAGTAAGAAACAGAAAAATCCCAGCAGGTGTTTGCTTTTTTTGAAATTCTGCAATACTAGAAGCGAAAAATATGAGTCCTAAAGAAGTGAACATATAAGGTAAAATGAATGGAATGTTATCTGTGAAAAGCCCAAAAACGGCTAATAATAGCGTGATGACTGAAAAAGTAATGTTTAATATTTTTAGCATATTACTGGCCCTTTTCTTCTTGATATGGATTATCCTCTACAGAATCTACTGAGTGTTTATAGGAATATCCTTTATTAATCATTAGCACTGAGAGTACTAACACAACAATGACTATAACGACCGCTATGATTAATATCTTTAGCATATAAAGGCCTCCTTTTTTATCTCGCATTAATGGGCAGTAAGACCCCCACCTCAAGATTGAGAGAGAAGCAAAGAAGATAGGTGGGGGTAACTGTCCGTAAAAGCCCGATTGGTTCAACTAACCATCAGTGGGGGATGAAGAAAACACCCACTGATGGAAGTTTCACTTTATTTTACCATTGCACATACTTATTTTTTTACATATTTTTGTAAAAAATGAAAACAATAGAAAGTAAAGCAAGTGAAAGAAGGGGCGTTCTATGGATAAGAAAACATACTATGTTTCGGTTGCAAATGGTGAAATTTCACAGGTGAAAACGGCCAATACATATAGTTTTATGATTGAAGCGACAGATGAGGAAATTCTAAGGATCCGAGAATATTTTGATAATGCATATCGTGAAGATCTTGGGACATTCTTGCGTTCGCATGTACCGTTTATAGAATATGATTATGATTCCAATAATGATCGGTATGATGAACAACTACAAGAAGCATATCGAATGATTTATGAATTAGGAGATCATGAAGCGAAAGAATTAATTGCTCAGATGGGGATTATCAACGGGTTATGATTGGATAAGATTAGTCATACTAGTCAGAATGTGCTACAATTTGTGGTAAGAAACTTGTAACCATCAATAGGGGAGTAGGGCATGTACATATTTAAAGATTACTATCATAACACTGTACAATTATCGTTTGAACGTTACCCATTTTCTCCAGAACCAAAGCACGTTTGGGTTGTGTGTCGATATGGGAACCAATGGTTATTAACACATCATTTGCGTAGGGGTCTTGAATTTCCAGGTGGGAAAGTAGAAGCCGGGGAAACACCGGAAGAAGCGGCAGCTCGTGAAGTTCATGAAGAAACGGGTGGCATTGTGTCGAGCTTAACGTATATCGGCCAATACAAAGTATCCGGAAAAGACAAAATAATCATTAAAAACATTTATTTTGCAACAATTAGTGCAGTAGAACAACATACGCACTATGAAGAAACAAAGGGATCTGTACTACTAACACATATTCCAGAAGATATTAAAGAGAATAGACGCTTCAGCTTTATTATGCGCGATGACGTACTAGCGCGCACAATGCAGCATATAGAAGAAATCGGCTGTTACACGAAATAGAGCAGTCGATTTCTTTTTTCATTCAAGTTTTTTTAACATACTTCCAAAAGAATTCCCCTTCCTCAAGGAATGAGAAGGGTGAAGCCCAATGAGTAGGGAGGGGATGAATTTTGGTTGGCGTAAGCCAAAGGAATGAAAAAGGAATTTCCTCAAATGAAACAGAAATTATAAAGAATACTTTTGATCTTAAAGGTATTGTTTGCTGACTGTAGGCGGTGCACCATTAGAAATTCTAAAACAATACCGAAACACAAGGAC
>NZ_NUQE01000036.1 GCF_002582035.1 Bacillus pseudomycoides | reverse complement strand
CGGCAAGAGCGAGAACGTCCAGAACGAGAACGTCCAGAACGGGAACGTCCAGAACGAGAACGACCGAGAGGACCGGGAGGACCAGTACGTTTGGAACGGGAACGTCTAGAACGAGAACGTCTGGAGCGAGAACGTCCAGAACGAGAGCGTCCAGAACGGGAACGTCTAGAACGGGAACGTCTAGAACGGGAACGTCCAGAACGAGAGCGGCAAGAGCGAGAACGTCCAGAACGGGAACGTCTAGAACGAGAGCGGCAAGAGCGAGAACGTCCAGAACGGGAACGTCCAGAGCGAGAGCGTCTAGAACGAGAACGTCCAGAGCGAGAGCGTCTAGAACNNACGAGAACGGCAAGAGCGAGTACGCTTGGAACGAGAACGGCAAGAGCGAGAACGTTTGGAACGAGAACAGCAAGAGCGAGAACGTTTGGAACGAGAACAGCAAGAGCGAGTACGTTTGGAACGAGAACGGCAAGAGCGAGAACGTTCAGAGCGGGAACGGCAAGAGCGAGAACGTTTAGAGTAGGACTCAGGCACCTGGTTTAAGAAGTCTTCCATTCCAGCACTCTTCACTTCTTCTACTGCCTTTTGAATATCATCTTTTGTATACATCTATCAAAATCCCCCTTAGAAAGAAATAAGATTTCCATCTATTTTTAAATAATGTGTTTTCTGTTAATAAAGTATGTTAAGCAGATGGATTGTGTTTGTTTTTTTTGGAAAATAGTGCTTTATCCTAAAAGGAGAACTGCGGTAGGTAGTCTGCTCTGTTTAGTGAAAATCAAGCTATTAATAATTGGATTTTTTTGATTTACAGGAACGTTTTGTTCAGTAGTATTTTTTGTATAGCGGACACATTTTGTAATGCATTTTGTGTTTCTTTACCATTGTGTATTTTGTTTGTGGATAATACGTACTTTTATCAGACTTATGTTTGTAGAAACTTGATTCTTGATATGAAAAATATTTTATTTCAGCAGTTTTTACTTCTTCAATCGCTTTTTGAATATCACGGTTCATAATTTACATTTATTATCTTTATATATTGAAAAATAATTTTTGTGTGTGCTTTGAAAAAAACACTGATGGAAGTTTCACTTTATTTGTCTGAACAATCGTTAAAATGTAATAAAAAATATATAGTGAATGTGGCAAGAGGAAAAGGAAAAGCATACATTGATTGTAGATGAAAGAGAAGGGAAGGGAGAATATGTTACCTTCTTATGAATTTTATATTCACCCAATGAATATTGTAGCGCTGCGAAACGATGTTTGGTCTGATGATCCTGTTCCAGCTAAGTTAACATATGGAAAAAGAAAGTATGATATTGATATCGTATATCGTGGCTCTCACATTCGGGAATTTAATAAAAAATCATATCATTTGAAGTTTTACAAGCCGAAATTTTTTCAAGGTGTACAAGAAATGCATTTGAATTCCGAATTTAATGACCTGTCTTTAATCAGAAATAAGTTATCACTGGATTTTTTTTCTGACATTGGTACGTTATCTCCAAAGTCGCAATATGTTCTTGTAAAGATTAATAATCGATTTGAGGGCGTTTATTTGCAGTTAGAATCTGTGGATGAAAATTTTTTACGCAGCCGTAATTTGCCAAGCGGCTCAATTTATTATGCAGTCGATGATGATGCCAATTTCTCTTTAATGAGTGAACTAGATAATTGTATAAAAACGAAATTATCAGTCGGGTATGAGTTCAAATGTAGAAATGAACATAGCGAAGAATATATAAATGAATTTATCTATCAGTTGAATACAATTTCAAGAGCGGCGTATGAGAAAGAGATTGTAAAATATGTAGATATTGATAAATATTTACGATGGTTAGCGGGAGTTGTATTCACACAAAACTACGATGGATTTGTTCACAATTATGCACTCTATCATAATGAAGAAACAAAGTTGTTTGAAATGATTCCATGGGATTATGATGCAACGTGGGGGCGAGATGTGCGAGGTCGAGAGATGAGGTATGATTACTCTCGCATTCAAGGATTTAATACATTAAGTGCTAGATTACTTGATGTTGATGTATTTAGGAAGCAGTATCGAAAAATTTTGGAGGATATTCTCTCAAACCAGTTTACAGTAGATTATATAAAATCGAAAGTAGAAGGAATGCATGGAGAAATTCGGCCATATGTTTTGCAAGATCCGTACATGAAAAAGAAAATAGATGTATTTGATAATGAACCAAATTTGATTTTTCAATATGTTGAAAAGCGGCGTGGATTTATAATAGAACATTTAGATGAATTATGAAGGTGAAAAAAGAGATTGAAAGATCAATCTCTTTTTTGTTATACAATAAATGTAACCTAAATTGAGGAGGGTGAAATCATGGAGATAAAATGGATCGAATGGGTAAAACAAGTACAGGCAATTGCGCAGGCAGGATTAGCATATTCAAAAGATGTATATGATATAGAACGTTTTCAAGAGCTTCGGAAATTATCAATTGAAGTGATGTCGCATTATACCAACATGGATTGGGAAGTAGTGGAACATTTATTTGCGAATGAAACTGGCTATCAAACTCCAAAAGTGGATATACGGGCGGTCGTATTTCAAGAAGGAAAGATGCTTTTCGTAAAAGAAAAAAGTGATGGGAAATGGGCACTTCCAGGTGGTTGGGCTGATATTGGTTATACACCGACGGAAGTTGCACAAAAGGAAGTATTAGAAGAAACAGGTTACAAAGTAGAAAATTTTCGGTTACTATCTATCTTTGATAAACAGAAACATCAGCCATCACCTTCTGCAATTGATGTATACAAAATATTTATTAGCTGTGAAATAATAGGTGGTGAAAGACAAATTGGTATTGAAACAGAAGATGTTCGCTTTTTTGGCGAAGAAGAATTGCCAGAACTATCAATAGGAAGAAACACAGAATGGCAAATCCAGCAAATGTTTAATTATATGAAAAATCCTAATAAAGAAATATTAATTGATTAAAAAATAGTAAGGTTTGTATTGGAAGTTAATAAATCGTTCATTATTTTCCTGTCTTTTGGGATAGTTTCTAGTCATTTATATTCCATCGAGTTATTTCTACTTTCGAGACAGAAATGCTTAAGGATGTTCTTTTTATTACTGCATAATTTTATATGAATTGGTAACGATGTATTGGCAAGAATATAGTTTTGTGAAATAATAGGAAAGTATGTGAAGTAAAAAAAGGAGATTATGAAGAATGATAGCGAATTTTATTGAGCAGATACTACAATTTTTTATAAGCCTAGGGTATTTTGGAATTGCACTAGGACTCATGATTGAAATCATTCCAAGTGAAATTGTACTGTCTTATGCGGGTTTTTTAGTTGCAAAGGGAGAACTTAATTTCGCTGGGGCAGTCATTGCCGGAACGATTGGTGGAACTTTAGCACAAATTTTCCTTTATTGGCTTGGATATTATGGTGGGCGTCCAGTTGTTGAAAAATATGGTAAATATTTATTGATTAATAAGAAACATTTAGATGTGGCAGAAGATTGGTTTAATCGATATGGTGTAGGCGTTATTTTCTCTGCACGCTTTATTCCGGTTGTACGTCATGCAATATCGATTCCAGCAGGGTTAGCTAAAATGTCATTAAAACGATTTACATTATATACGGTTTTAGCAGTTCTTCCATGGTCTATGTTGTTTATTTATTTTGGTGAAAAACTTGGTGGAAATTGGCGTCACATTAAAGAATATGCTGCTGACTATACGCATTATTTCGCAATAGCAGGCATTCTTTTCATTATTATATACATAGGCTTGAAAATGTTGAAAAAAAGAAAAACAGGTCGTTAAAGTCAATGGGTTTTCATTGGCTTTTTTTTGTTTATCACGCTATTCGCGGGCAGTAAGCCCCACCTCAAGATTGGGAGAAAAGTAAAGAAGAGAGGTGGGGGATAACTGCTGGTATGCGCCCGGTTGGGGGGCTTTTCATCAGTGGGGATGAAGAAAACCCCACTAATGGAAAGTTTGACTTTATACGGTAAAAGTCTGGTTCGCTGAATGGTGTTTCATCTCTTGGCGAGAGCTTAGTTTATCAAAGTTTCACTTCGTATAAGTTCTAAAAGTAGAAAGTTGTCCATATGGTGTAGTAAAACAGTATAGCGGAGGAATTTCATGAAAGGATCACCGTTTTTACGCGGAACATTCTTTTTAACAATAGCAACGATGATTTCGAAAATGCTTGGGTTTATATACGTTATTCCTTTTACAGCGATGGTTGGAACAGGTGGATATGTATTGTATACATATGCTTATCGTCCTTATACAATCATGCTGAGTATCGCCACAATGGGACTTCCTTTAGCTGTGTCAAAAATGGTATCTAAATATAATGAATTAGACGATTATTACACGGTGAAACGAGTATTAAAAAGTGGGCTTATTTTTATGGTTTTTATGGGAGTTATATCGTTTTTATTGTTATATTGTTTAGCTCCTCAGCTGGCAAAGATTGTTATTGATAGCGGAGATCAAACAGGCAATAGTGTGACAACTGTTACATATAATATTCAAATTGTGAGCTTTGCTTTATTGATTGTACCTTCTATGAGCTTATTACGAGGCTTTTTTCAAGGGTTTCAATCGATGGGGCCATCCGCTTTAAGTGTTGTTGTGGAGCAATTTTTTCGAGTGTTAACGATTTTAATCGGGAGTTTTACGGTACTTCATATATATAAAGGGTCAACTTCATTAGCAGTTGGAGTTGCTACGTTCGGTGCTTTTGTAGGAGCAGTAGCAGGGCTTGGAATCTTGATTGGATATTATATAAAGAGAAGACGGCATTTAAAGAAAAAAGAAAGTATAAGTGTTCCGCAAACAACAAAATCATTTTTTACACTCTATAAAGAATTATTTACATACTCCATTCCATTTGTTGTTGTAGGTCTTGCGATTCCTTTGTACCAGACAATTGATACATTTACAATTAATAAATTATTAATGCAGATGGGATATTTACAACGGGAAGCCGAAAAAATGAATGCTATTATTGGACTTGTACAAATGGTTGTATTAATTCCCGTTTCTGTTGCTACAGCTTTTAGCATGTCGCTCGTCCCTGAAATGACAAAAGCGTATATAGCAAAAAATGAGCAATTATTATATAAACATTTTACAAGGACAAATTTGCTTGTAGTATTCATTACGATACCAGCATCGTTAGGAATGATATTTTTAGCTGAGCCAGTATATACATTGTTATTTGGAATGGGGAATGATCCCGCAATAGGAAGTGTGATTTTACGCTATTACGCTCCGGCTTGTATACTATTTTCACTTTTTTCTGTAACAGCGGCCATGCTACAAGGAATTAATCAGCAGCGAAAAACGGTGCTTGGTTTGATTATAGGAGTAAGTGTAAAAATTGTGTTAAATATTGTATTGCTTCAGCAATTTGACTATATTAGTTTTATTATTGCGACGTATGCTGGTTATACTGTTTCTGTATCATTTAACTTGTGGATACTTTCCAAATATGTTATAAAGGCAACATAATGTCTATAAAAGACAGAGAGCGCTCTGTCTTTTTCTATTTTAATAAATTGTGGAGAAAAGCGTTTTCAAAATAATTTTCTATTGAAATCTTCTCATTTGTTTCATATGCTGAAAATGGCGGTTTAAAATAGACTGTTATTTTAAAGTGAGGTTGACTCCTACATGTAAAAAGAATCGGGGTGATAGTATGTTAAATATTTATTTAACAGACCGAAACGGAAAACTACAAGAGATCGAGGAGATTCAAAAGGGATGTTGGATTAATGTACTGCATCCAACGGAGGAAGAAATTCAATTTTTAGTTCAAACATTAAATGTTGAACTGGACTTCATTAAAGACCCCTTGGATGATGAAGAACGTTCGCGTATTGAAAAAGAAGATGATAATGTTTTAATTATTGTCGATATCCCAACAGTTAGACATGACGAAGAAGGAAATTCAATGTATGATACGATTCCGATTGGTATGATCGTAATGCCGGAATGTTTTGTTACCATTTGTTTGGAAGAAAATCCAATTTTTGAACGTTTTATTAATCAGCGTATTAAAGAATTTTATACTTTTAAAAAGACACGTTTTGCACTGCAGCTCTTATATACGATTTCTACTTATTATTTACGCTATTTAAAACAAATTAATCGAAAAACAACTGATTTAGAGCATGAACTCAATAAATCGATGAAAAATAAAGAGATTTTTACTTTATTAGGACTTGAAAAAAGCTTAGTGTACTTTACTACATCTTTAAAGGCAAATAAGATTGTCATTCAAAAATTGATGCGAAATAATACATTTTTGAAAATGTATGAAGATGATCAAGATTTACTTGAAGATGTATTAATTGAAAATAAGCAGGCAATTGAGATGGCCGAAATATATAGCAATATTTTAAGTGGTATGATGAATACATTTAGTTCTGTCATTTCCAATAATTTAAACAGTGTTATGAAGTTTTTAACTTCTATGACAATCATATTATCAGTGCCAACAATGGTTTCCAGTTTTTTTGGGATGAACGTTCCGGTTCCTTTAAGTGGAAATCCTCATGGCTTTTTAATGGCTATGATTATATCTGCAATATTATCTTGCATAATGGCATTTGTTTTTTGGAAAAAACGTTATTTTTAACATGAAATTCAGCTGTTTTGGAGTATTTCCAGAACAGCTTTTTTTGTTGTAAGGTATGGAAAAATTGCTACTTTTGAACATTGTTATTTATTACTCTAAGAAATAGAAGTTGTATAATATTCCATTTGAATAAATGTTTATAATTACTTGTTCAATTTATGTATTCCAGTTACAATTACTTATTGTTACTGAAAAGATGGGGGATATGCATCATGGAAATGTTTCATTTACCAAAAGCGTTCCTGCAAATGAATACGATTTTTATTTCAATTTTAATTGAAGCACTGCCATTTGTATTAATTGGTGTATTCATTTCAGGATTCATTCAAATGTTTGTGACAGAAGATATGATAGCAAAATGGATGCCGAAGAATCGTTTTCTATCAATATTATTAGCTGTTTTTCTAGGGATGCTGTTTCCGGGTTGTGAATGTGGAATTGTTCCAATCGTTCGACGCCTTATCGGAAAGGGAGTACCACCTTATGCTGGTATTGCCTTCATGCTGACTGGACCGATTATTAATCCTATCGTTTTATTTGCGACATATGTAGCATTCGGTAGTAGTATGCATATGGTGTGGTATCGTGCTATTGTAGCTATTGTTGTAGCTGTTATTGTCAGTCTTATATTATCGTTTACGTTTAAAGGTCATCAACTACGGAATACTAATTTTCCAGTGGTAGATCATAATCGACCATTTCGTCAAAAATTTTGGGACGTATGTACACATGCTGTTGAAGAATTTTTCTCAATGGGAAAATTTTTAATTATTGGTGCACTTATTGCGGCAAGCGTACAAACTTTTGTAAAGACTTCTACACTGCTTGAGATTGGACAAGGACCGTTTTCTTCATCTGCTGTTATGATGGGGCTTGCTTTTATTTTATCCTTATGTTCAGAAGCGGATGCGTTTATTGCATCTTCATTCCAAAGTACATTTGCAACACCAGCTCTAGTCGCCTTTCTTGTATACGGTCCGATGGTAGATATTAAAAATATGATTATGATGTTTGCAACTTTTAAAACACGTTTTGTTATTGTTTTGATTGCTTTAATTACAGTTGTTGTTTACGCAAGCTCACTACTCATTTATGCGATGGGGGGATAATTAATGTTTCGAGCTTATATTTTACTTGGATTTACAATTTTATTGGCACAACTTCATATTTCTGGTAATATAACAAAATATATAAATATGAAATATTCATATTTATCAACAACAGCAGCGATTATTTTAGGTTTTTTAACTATAATTCAAATGATTATCGTATTTCAAAAAGAGCATGGTAAACATAACCATAACCATAACCATGAACATGATCATGAATGTGGTTGCAATGAAAGTCATTGTGGTCATGATCATTCAAAAGATGAAAATACATGGTGGAAACGTCTTCTTACGTATACAATATTTTGTTTTCCGATTATTACGGGGCTCTTTTTACCAATTGCAACATTAGATTCTGATATCGTAAAAGCAAAAGGGTTTCATTTCCCTGTTGCGGAGCCAGGAAATACAGACCCGTTTATGAATCGACAGTTTTTAAAACCTGATACGAGCATTTATTATGCACAAGAAGGTTATCGGGAACTCATGGAAAAAGAAAAGAAGGACTTCGTAACAAAAGATAAAGTTGTTTTAAACGATACAAACTTTTTGAAAGGGATGGAAATAATATATAACTATCCTGGCGAATTCACGGGTAAAACCCTTTCTTTTAAGGGGTTTGTATTCCGTGATGATTCTTCTAAAAAAGAACAGTATTTTGTATTCCGCTTTGGAATTATTCACTGTGTTGCTGATTCAGGTGTGTATGGGATGCTGGTCAAGAAACCAGAAGATGCTCAGTGGAAGAATGATGATTGGGTTGAAGTTGAAGGGAAAATTTCAACAGAGTTTTATCAACCGTTTCACGCAAATATACCTGTATTAGAAGTTACAAATTGGCATACAGTAGAACCTCCAAAAGACCAATATGTATACCGAGGAGCCGATTCATAAAATCGGCTTCTTTTTTATAGATGAAAGCTTTATAAAATTTATCCCGCATTAACGGGCAATAAGACCCCCACTTCAAGATTGAGAAAGAAGCGAGGAAGAAAGGTGAGGGATAACTGCTCGTAAAATCCCGATTGGTGAGAGCTTTCCATCAGTGGATGATACAGAAGAGCTCCACTGATTAAAGGTTCACGTTATTATTATAAACAGAAAAAGAACATCTAATCATTAGATGTTCTTTTTCATAGTTTTTTTGTCTACATAAAAGTTGTATGAAGTGGATGGCTAGTTAGCAAAAACAAGCAGCACCAACAATAATTAAGAGGATAAATAATACAACAACTAACGCAAACCCGCCACCGTGAAATCCAAAGCCCATTGTTTTTTCCTCCTTTTGTTTTAAGTTACATAATACCATATGCACTTTCATAATGATTTGACAGGGATATATGTCATGTAAATGATGTTTTTTGTTGTATAGGGCGATAGTAAGGGGGAAACATATAAAAATGATAATCTGAAAGGAAAGGGTTCTCGATGAAGCGACTTCTGTTCCTCCTTTTGTGTATAGGAAGTATGGTGATATGGATGAATGTAGATGTAGAAGTAGGCAGAAACAGAGTAAAAGAAAATCCAATATCGCAGATTCGTTATGGTGATTTTAAGCTTTTTGTAGATGGAAATGATTTGTATCGAGATCTTTTTGCAGATATTGATCAAGCGAAACAGTATATTTATATTCATTTTTATATTGTAGGTAAAGATAAGATAAGCAATAAATTTTTACAATTATTAAAGCAAAAAGCAGCTTCAGGTGTTGAAGTGAAATTGTCTGTTGATCGCATTGGTGGATATAAAATAAAGAAGAAAACGATACAAGAATTAGAACGTAGTGGTGTGCAGTTTACGTTTAGTAAAAAGCCTCATTTTAAAAATTTCTTTTATACACTTCATAATCGCAATCATCGGCGTATTGCGGTAGTAGATGGGAATATATCATATGTAGGGGGATTTAATATAGGGCGTGAATACCTTGGAGAGGATCCTCGTTTTGGAAAATGGCGTGATTACCATGTTCGTATTACTGGTTCAGGTGCACAAGATATGAAAAGACAGTTTGCAAAAGACTGGGAATTGGATACTGGGAAAGAGTTACCATCACATGAGATAACGCCTATACAAGGGAGTAACAAGTATAAATATGTATTTTCAGATGGAAAAGGTTTATGGGCACACTACAAAGAGATGATACAAAATGCGAAAACATCAATTGTTATTGCCACTCCTTACTTCGTGCCCAGTAAAGAAATGATGGCGGGGTTACAAAATGCATTGCAGAGGGGAGTACGATTACAAATTCTTGTCCCTTTTAAAAGTGATGCTTTGCTATTAAAGCAGGCAGCTTATCCTTATTTGGAAAAGTTACTGCGTTCTGGCGCGGAAGTATATCAATATCGAGATGGTTTCTTTCATGGAAAAGTGACTCTTATTGATGATAAGTTTGCAGACATCGGAACCGCGAATTTTGATAATCGCAGTTTTTATATAAATGCAGAATCAGATTGTTATATTTATGAAGGAAAAATCATTGGTGAAATACAACGTCGTTTGCAAACTGATTTCCAACAAGCAAAGAAATTTTCGGTGAAAGACTTTGAGAAAATGAGTATATGGGATAAGTTTCTTGCAAGAGTGTCAAAGGTTCTGTCGTTCTATTTATAGCATACATATCAGTAGAGAGGAGGAAAGATAGGATGGATTATATTGAAGAACTCATGAGTTATAGCTATGAAGTGATATGTGCAATTGGTGAATATATGAGAGAAGTACATGATAATGAATTAAAAGAATTGTTACAGCAACATTTACCATACTTATTACAAGCATACAATGAACAGATTAACTTTCAAGAAGGTGAAAATGTACAGCATGTCAATTGTAAGTATCCAGTTTCATCATCAATTGAAACAGTCCATACTAACTATAGCGGGCAAAAAGACGATATAGAAATTGCTTTTTCTTATATTTCACATTTGAAACGATTGGCACTTGGATATGCGCAAGGAGCAATCCAAGTAGCGAATCCAGAATTTCGTTCTTTTTTAGAAAGTTGTTTTTTGAAAATGAATCGAAATGCGTACAGTGTATGGCAATATGTTATGAAAAAAGAGTATAGCATACAAAAAATGATGGATGAAGAGAAATATGGATGAAAAAGACAGCGACATTGCTGTCTTTTTGTTGTTTTTGCCTCTATATGTAACGGATAGTAAGAATCTGATATCCGAATTACCAACAAAAGTTGGTTATGAAGAAATTTTTTAGTGCTGGAATCTTTCTTCGTAATCCTTTTGCCATAACTCCATCTACTAAA
Source organism: Bacillus pseudomycoides (assembly GCF_002582035.1). Lineage (GTDB taxonomy): Bacteria > Bacillota > Bacilli > Bacillales > Bacillaceae_G > Bacillus_A > Bacillus_A pseudomycoides_B. The sequence goes on along the minus strand of NZ_NUQE01000036.1, from coordinate 246,563 downwards.
AAGATGAAAAGGAAATTAAAATAATCAGCCTATTTATTTTTAGAAAATTTACAATGATTTACTATTTTTTTACTAATTCCTAATATTTCCTTTAAAAAAGAGAAGTAATATAAGAATGTACATATTCTATCAAAAGGGGGATAAGCAAATGAGTAAATGGGTTAAATCGTTAACTGCTGTTGCACTTGCTAGCTCTTTATTTGTGGTAGGGTGTAGTAAAGGTGAGGAAAAGAAAGAAGGAGAGACAACGCAGCAAGGGGATAAGGAAAAGGATAAAGAAACGAGTGGAGAAATAAAAGATAGCAATTCAAAAGATAGTTCCTCTAACTCTAGCGAAAAGAAATAAGTGTTATATGATAATAGAAGCTTTCTCGATAAATGAGAAGGCTTTTTTGTTGTGTATTTTTGCTTTTTCAGAAACAATAGAGGGGAGCGAAAGGATGTGAGTTGGTATGAATATTTGTTTATTTGGAGCAACAGGTCGAGTTGGATTCGAAATTTTAAAATTTGCATTAAAGGATAATCATATAGTGACAGCGCTTGTGAGAAATAAAGAAAAGCTACAAGTAAAACATGAAAATTTTCGTATAATAGAAGGAAATGTATGGAATGAAGAAGATGTGAGAGAGTGTGTAAAGGGAGCAGATGTTGTAATTAGTGCACTTGGTACAGATGGAAATGGAACGTTATCAAAAAGTTTGTCAAATATTATACATGCTATGACTGAGAATGGAATTATGAGAATCATAACAATTGGAACGGCTGGGATTTTGCAGGCACGTTTGAATCCAGAATTATATCGTTTTCAATCCAGTGAATCACGTCGAAAGACAACGGCAGCAGCAGCAGACCATGTAGCAGCCTATTTGGCTTTAGAGAATAGCAAATTACAATGGACGATTGTCTGTCCAACACACTTAATAGATGGAGAAAAAACAGCTATTTATCGAACTGAAGAAGATGTGTTACCACTAGATGGTATGAAGATTACAGTTGGAGACACAGCCCATTTTGCTTATCAATTACTTTACAATGATATTCATCATAAAAAGCGAGTTGGCATTTCATATTAAAAAGCCATCCTTATCATGAAGTGCACCCCAATTGTTAGACACAGTCTAACAATTGGGGTGCAGCTTTTTTATGGCTAAAAAATAATATAGCATACAAATATAATAATCATAATGATTTGTAAAATCGCTTTAGCTATTGTGCTGCTTAAAAATCCGATAACTGTTGCAACCCCAACCATAAAGGCTTCTTGTGGTGCTTTTTTATGCATTAATTCTGTTACGAAAACGGAAAGGAAGGGAATAATAATTAGCCCAAATGGCGGGAAAAAGAACGATCCAACAATTATAGAAACCATGCCGATACGTTCGCTCCATTTTGTGCTTCCGTACTTTTTTAAGAAATAGCTATTCGTAACAAAATCAGTAATGAAAAAAATAATTGTAAATACAATTTGAATAAGCCAAAATGATCTTGTTAATTCTAAGTCGTTAATGCCAAATTGATAAATACAAAACCCAGCCCATAAAGCGAGTATACCTGGAATAATCGGATAAATAAACGCAATGAACGATATAATGAAACAAGCGATAATACATATAGTTAATAAGGTATTCACAGTGTAATTCCTTTTTGTGTATTATCTATTTGACTAACGGCAATTTTTTTTATTTGATGGCCATCTAATTCTAATGCTTTGAACTGATAATTTTCATATTGAATCATATGGCCTGGCTCAATATTTACATCAATTGTTTGTGACAAGAACCAGCCTCCGATTGTATCTAAATCCTTATCATCTATATGAAGGCCAAACATATCGTTTACATCAGAAATAAGTACTTTTCCGTCAAGTAACGTTAATGTTGGATTCCGTTTCTCAATCATTGGAGTTTCATCTATATCAAATTCATCTTGAATTTCACCAATAATTTCTTCAATAATATCTTCCATTGTAAGAAGACCTGCCGTTCCACCATATTCATCCATAATTATTGCCAGCTGGACACGATTTTTTTGTAGATGAATGAGTGCCTTTTTAATTGGTACAGTTTCGAATACTGTTAAAACGGGATGTATGTATGATTCTAAAGGTTTACAGACCCCTTTTGTTTGATCATGAAAAATTTCTTTTGTATTAATCATACCGACAACATCATCTTTATCTTTTCCGATAATGGGATACCGCGTATATTTTTCAGTAGCGATAATCTCCATATTTTCTGCTAATGAATTTTCAGTTGATAAACAGACCATTTCGGTACGTGGAACCATAATCTCTTTTGCAACTCGATCGTCAAACTCGAAAATGTTGTTTACGTATTTATATTCAGATTGATTAATTTCTCCGCTCTTATAGCTCTCGCTTAAAATAAGGCGCAGTTCTTCTTCAGAGTGAGAAAGTTCATTCTCTTTTATAGGTTGTAATCCAAATAGTTTCGTGAAAAATAGCGCTGTACTATTTAATAACCAGATAAAAGGATACATTATTTTATCGAATATAATTAAAGGTCTTGCAAACATCATTGTAATTTGTTCGGCCTTTTGAATAGCAAATGATTTTGGAACGAGTTCACCAAGTACCACGTGAAAGAATGTAATTACGCTAAAAGCTATAATAACTGATAATGTTTGTTTCATTGAACCTGTTATATTCATTTTTTCAAAAAGCGGCTCCAATAAGTGCTCCACAGTAGGTTCACCAAGCCAACCGAGTCCTAATGAAGTAATGGTAATACCTAGTTGACAAGCAGATAAGTATACATCTAAATTGGAAACAACTTTTCTTGCTAGGAGTGCTTGTTTATTCCCTTCATTGGCAAGCTGGTCAATCCGACTTTTACGCACTTTAACAACAGCAAACTCTGATGCTACGAAAAAGCCGGAAATAAGAATGAGTAAAGCGATGAAAAAAAGTTTAAGTATGTCCAAGGATATTCTTTATTCTAAATTAGAATAAAGATGTCACCTCCTAAATAAAAGTTTTACTTTAATAATATATGGAAAAGGAAGGAATAGTCAAAGAAAGGAGCAGGAAATGTGAAATTTTACTTTATTGTTGTGCGTGACAGTGTATGAATATGCGCAATATGGCGATTTCTTTTCCATAATATTTGTAAGAGAGAAATCAGCATATATGGGATATACAGTAATAAAAGGCCCATTGTAACAAGTATTGGTGAGCTAACACAATACTGTACAATAAATTGAAATAATCCATTTACATGAAAAATGCACTCCATATATATAAAGGAAATTAATATGGAACCAATGATAGATTTATGGCTTGCAAGCAACGAAGCGAATAGTGTACGACTAAAAAAAGCTGAATTATGCACATGTGTTGTTTCGTGTACTGTAAATGTAGATAAGAGAGGAATCCATGTTTTGATGGCTTGGACGATAATGATCATAGACGTACTACAAATGATTAAAAGGGAAGAAATGTATGGAAAAGCTATGTATGATGCAATAAATAGAAAAAGAGTCATGATGATACATTGTAGTAGGACAGTGCCAAATGAAAATGGAATCCAGCTTAAAAATGAAAAACGTTTTTTATTTTTAGGAGATAACTTCATAAAAAATTGACCGATTCTAAGACTGATGAGAAAACCAATAGTAAGTGAAAGTAAGAATCGCATCATAGATGAAAAATATAATTTCCATATGTATGGGAACAACGAGGTTGAATTTGAATGTGAGTCAAATGTTTTTGATATGCCATGTGGCTGATAAGAAGAAAAAAAGAATGAATCATGAATCCAATCTGTCATCGGAATAGAGATAGAACGAAAATGTACAAAATGATTGATGATGGTATATAGTACTTCAAAATAGGATGATTGTTTGTTGTTTAGAAGAACAGCAGGAATTGGGCTAATAAGAATAATAGCTATAAAACCCAAAAGAAAACGATACATATAAGAGACAATAGAAGACAATATATATTTCACCTTCTTTTATAAAATTCTGAAAATTATTACTATTATTTTAACGTTTCTTTTTGGAAGATACAATCTCTTTTCGATAGAAAAGGGAATTTCTACATGATATCTTCTTCCATATTTGTTGAAAAAATGAAAAGTTTATGAAGAAATAATGACAGATAATAAATAAAATCAGAAAAATTAAATATAATATTTATTTTTTTCTGAAAATATTATATATTTATGGCACAGAAAATATTTTAACATAAGGGGGATTTTTATGAGAGTAAAGGGAAACTATGTTTCAAAAAAAGAAGTGCTATTTTGTAAGGATACATATACGTTACAAGAAGCACTAGATCATTTAAATAGAACAGGATATCGCTGTGTTCCAGTTCTGGATAAAAAAGAAGAAGCATTTATAGGGAATATTTATAAAGTAGATATTTTAGAATATAAAGGTTCTTTAGATAATAATGTGACGGAGTTATTGCGCAATAAAGATGGGTATGTAAAAGAAGATTCTTCATTCTTTAAAGTGTTCTTTACAATTAAAGAGTTACCATATATTGCTGTTGTGGATAATAGTGGATTTTTTCTTGGTATTTTAACACATAAAAAAGTATTTGAATTACTAGAAGATGCATGGGGCCTTCATTCTAGTATGTATTCAGTTATGGTTGGAACGCAAGATTATAATGGTGCTATTCAAAAACTATCGACTGTGCTGAAAAAGTATAGTGGAATTCAAAGTCTAATGACATTTGATAATAACGCATTATATGTACGTAGAATTATGTTTACATTAGGAGAAGGATTTGCGGCAGAAGAATTGCAGCCGCTTTTAAAAGATTTAGAAGGTCATGGATTTCGCGTGATACATGTAGAGGAAATGAAAAATTCACGTGAAGTGGAAATTGTAGAATAAGAGGGGAATCCATCTCTGAAGGTAGGAGGTGGATTTTTTTTGTTGTGTTGAATTTATCTTTATATGTATCGTTATTATTTTAGAAAATTATATATTTTAAATATATTTTTACTTTTCTGTTAAATATGTTACTATATTGAAGGGAATTAGTATGAAAGATTAAATGAGTATAGTCTTCTATACTTTATCGTTATGTGTAGTGATAATATTCAGAGTATTTAAAAATAAAAAAGATTAAGAATAACGATCAAGGAAAAAATTATGTCTAGTAAAAAGTCAAACATTTATATCATGAGTAGAGAGGAGGTACGCATGGCGTATATGAGAAAGAAATTATGTTATGCGGACATAGATGAAGAGGCAATTAAAGTTAGGAGACACGTTAGCCATTGGTTTAATGTTATTTGCTTTATTTTTAGGAGCAGGAAATTTAATTTTTCCTCCTGTATTAGGACAGCAAGCTGGTGAAAATGTTTGGATTGCAACGATAGGTTTTCTTGTTACTGGAGTAGGGTTACCCCTATTAGCAGTTACAGCCGTTGCATTTGTAGAAGGAGATTTGAAAGCGTTGTCTTCTAGGGTGCATCCTGTATTTGCTGTTATTTTTCCGCTTATTAGCTATTTAGCAATTGGTCCATTTTTTGCAATACCTCGCACAGGTGCCGTTTCGTTTGAAATGGGCATGAAACCATTTTTATCCGAAACGATGGCGACAGAATGGTATATGATGTTGCTGTATACAATAGTATTCTTTGGGGTTACATGGTATTTATCATTAAATCCATCAAAACTTATCAATTGGTTTGGAAAAATCATTACGCCACTTCTTGTTATTATTGTTGCTATAATTGTTGGAAAGGCAATTATTGATCCAATCGGAACACCTGCTTCACCGACGGAAGCATACAAAGACAATGCCTTTTTCGGTGGATTCATTCAAGGATATTTAACGATGGATGCTATTAGTGCACTTGTATTTGGAATTGTTGTAGTGCGAGTTATTCGTTCAAAGGGCATTAAGGAAAGTAACCAAATTGCGAAAACAACGATAATATCAGGTGTTATTGCCGCTATTGGACTGATGCTTATTTATTTATCACTTTCATATCTTGGTTCAACAAGTACATCACTTGGTGTTTCTGATAATGGGGGCTTAATTTTAACAAATGTTGTAAATCAGTTATTTGGGACAACGGGAAAAGTATTACTGGCGTTTGTTATTACATTTGCTTGTTTAACAACTTCAGTTGGATTAGCTTCTGCTTGTACGGAATTTTTCGTGAGTTTATTCCCGAGATTTTCATATAAAACAATCGTTACAATTATTTGCTTATTTAGTTTATTCGTTTCAAACTTAGGGCTAACACAGCTTATTGCTATTACGTTACCAGTGCTTATCATTATTTACCCTGTTGCAATTGTATTGATTGTGTTGTCATATTTCCATAAATTTATTGGAAAACGAAATAATGTATATATTGGTGCAATTGTTGGAGCGTTTTTCGTTAGTTTCTGTAATGGCTTAGAAAGTGTAGGTGTTTCTCTTGGCCCATTATCAGCAGCGTTGCAAATGCTTCCATTATATAAAGAAGGAATCGGCTGGCTCGTACCAGCGATTGTTGGAGGAGCGATTGGCTTTTTCTTACACAGTTCGAAGGAATTGCAGGAAGTACAAAAGAAAGGTGCGTAAGCATCTTTCTTTTTTTGAAGGGGAATCAAAGCAACTGTCTAATATAAATGGCAAGGGGGAATATAGAAATGGCTACTTTTGAAGATTTTATGAAGTTAGATATTCGTATTGGGACGATTTATCGAGCAGAAGCATTTCCAGAAGCTCGAGTACCCGCTATTAAGCTAGAGATTAATTTTGGGGAACTTGGAATGAAACAGTCAAGCGCGCAAATCACGAAACGATATACGCCGGAAGAACTTATTGGAAAACAAGTTGTTGCAGTTGTTAATTTTCCCACAAAACGAGTGGCTGGATTTAAATCTGAAGTACTTGTACTTGGAGGAGTTCCTGAAAAAGGCGATGTTATTTTATTAGAACCAGGTATGGAGGTTCCTAATGGAACAGCGATAAGTTAAAAGCATGAGAAAAAATGGACATGTTTAAGTATCTCAAAAGGACAGTCCAATCATTTTCTTTAGAAGTAACGTTCAATGTACCAATAAGAAAAGAAACGGTAAAAGATTGGAAGAAAGCAAAGCATACTAAGCCAAAATACAGAAGGGTCTGTCAGAAGTAAAATGAAACCAATACAAAGTGTATAAGAAGAAAAAAATTTGCCAAACAGTGTGTTTAAGGGCAGGAATTTGTACAAAGGAAAGGGTAGTTCGTGTAATTCTTGTTCAAAACAGCGACCATGATAAGTGAGGATTTGAAAAAACAAAGCAACCGTAACGAGATTACGCTTACGATAAATGTACTTTTTACATTTATGGCAACGTATATAATTTTTCATCATAGCACCTTCCTTTAATTTCTTATGCTTGAAATGAGTTTATACAGTATTAGATATAAAAAATATATACCGATATACGCACCAGTAAGAAGAAATAAAGGGTTTAATAATATACGATGAATGGTTGTCATAAAAACAGTCTGTTGAAGTAATACATCGTATACAGTAAATGCAATAATGGTTCCAAGTCCATAAAAACAAACATATGCAAATATATCTAACCAAATGCGAATACGTGGATGTACCGCAAGTAACACAAAGATACAAGATAACATAATAGGAAATAATCCAATTATCAGTTTCAATTCTTTTCACCTCAATGCCAATATTGCCAAGTTTCATTTGGTCTATTCTCTATAGCTTGTACATATGTTTATAGAGAGAGGGTGATCTAATGAGTCGAAGCTATTTTTATGTGAAGCGGACAAGTCTTCCAAAATTTATTTTTCTATTTTTAATAGGAATGCTGGCTGCTTTTCTATTTGTTAGTATGATCGTAACATCATTAAAAGAAACAAAGTCAACGTATTTATATAAATGGTTAAATGACCTTTCTATGAATGGATATATGTATGTGCTTGGTTCAGAAAATCGTTACTTTACACAAGAATATCGTCATTTAAATACAGATTTTTCTATCTCTTCTTTTCTTTTATCCGCAATGACAAATATTCGCTTTGATGACGTTCGTAGTTTAATGGGAACAGAACTTCCAGGTTTTTCGAAATATGATACGGAAATTGTAATTGCTGGAGAAGGAACAAATTATACAAATTTGCCGATTGAATCGAGTGTACCTTTAGAAGAGCTTGTAAAAGAGCGGCCGGGAGAACAAGGAAAGGCTGAAAAAGTAGAATCAAATAAAGAGAAACCGAAGCCAGCACAAACGACGGGAAATAGGCAAGTAGTATTTATTTATCATACGCATAGTTGGGAGTCATATTTGCCATTATTAAATTTAACGAATGACTCGGATCCAAATAAAGCAACGAGTGCAACAACAAATATTTCTTTGTTTGGAAACAGATTTCGTGAGCAACTTGAAAATCATGGGATTGGAGCAGTAAATGATACAACGGATGTGGGTAAAAAACTAATTAGTAAAGGGTTAAACAGCAATAGCTCTTATAAAATGTCTCGTGAGATTGTACAAGAAGCAATGGCTAGCGATAGACAGCTGCAATATTTCTTTGATTTACATAGAGATAGTGCAAGAAAAGAAGTTACGACGAAACAGATTGGTGATAAATCATATGCAAAGTTGGCATTTGTTATTGGGAAAGGAAATAAAAATTATGCAAAAAACCTACAATTGGCAACAGCGCTGCATGAATCATTAAACGAAAAGTATCCTGGATTGAGCCGAGGAGTAGTTCAAAAAGGTTTTAGTTCAGGAAATGGGGTATATAATCAAGATTTATCTGGTCAAGCGATTCTCATTGAAGTAGGCGGGGTTGACAATACGGAAGAGGAAATCAATCGTAGTATTGATGCACTTGCGGAAGCTTTTAGTGAGTACTATTGGCAAGCGGAGAAAGTGAATGGTTAAGCGTAAGCAAACGTTGCTTACGCTATTTGCTTTATATCGAAATTTGTCTCTTTATCTTATAAAAAAAGGAAAAGGGATTTAGAAAAATAGTAGCGAATGTTCATTTATCCCGCTATTCGCGGGCAGTACTACTCCCACCTCAAAATTCGGTAAAAACAAAGAAGTTAGTTGGGAGATAAACTGCCCGTAAAAGCCCGATTGGTTCAACTAATAATCAGTGGGGGATGAAGNNTTAAAGTTTCACTTTATAAAGTAGAAATTGTAAATAATATTATTATGTATACAAAATAATCATAATGAGTAGGTAAATTTCAGTATAAGAAGTAAAAGCATCTTTAGAATTTGGAAATAAGTTGGAGCAAATTGTTTAAACGGATGAGAGAGTGGGAAAAAATATATGGTATGTGATGTTTAGAATTAACTGTTATGGATTGTAACAGAAGTTGACCCCGCTATTCGCGGGCAGTAAGACCCCCATCTTAAGATTCAGAGAAAAGCAAAGAAGATAGGTGGGAATAACTTCCTGTAAAAGCTCGATTGGTGAGAGCTTTCCATCAATGGGGGACCACTGATGGAAGTTTCACTTTATGAGTATTGTGTGGAAAAATTATTAGAATAAAAGGATGTTATATGAAGAAAAAAAGGATGTTGTTTAGTATAGCCATTGTCATTGGAGTGATTACGATTGTAATGCTGCGATATATAGAGCATAAGGAAAAACAAGCGATAGAAGCGCAAGGAAACGTTGTATTTCCGAAGGTACAAGAAACAACTGCAAAAATAGAAGGAGGGCTTGCGGTTGTTAATAACCCAGAATCAACCCTTGTTCTTGTGAATAAGAAAAGGCGTTTGCCGGATTTGTATGAACCGCAAGATTTAGTTATACCAAAAGTTCGTTTTCTATATGAAGGTGACAATGATAAAAAGAAAATGCGTAAAGAAGCCGCTGTAGCGTTAGAGCATATGTTTCAACAAGCGCATAGCGAAAAAGTATTTTTATTTGCTGTTTCTGCATTTCGTTCATTTGAACGGCAAAAAGCATTAAATACGATGTATAAAAAACAAGATGGGGAAGCAAAAACAGCGATGTCTAGTGCAGTTCCTGGTACAAGTGAACATCAAACGGGGTTAGCAGTCGACATTACATCACAATCTGCAAAGTTTCAATTAGAACCTTTATTTGGAGACACGAAGGAAGGAAAATGGCTTGCTGAAAATGCTCATAAATTTGGTTTTATTATCCGTTATGAGAAAGAAAAAGAGGCGATAACAGGATATACGTATGAGCCGTGGCATGTTCGCTATGTTGGAAATCCATATGCGACGTATTTATATGAAAATCAGTTCACATTAGAAGAAGTTATAAAGTGAAATTTCTATCAGTGGTTTTTTCCTTCATCGTTCACTTATCTTCTTAGCTTTCTCAGAAGATAAGTGAACGATGGTTATATAAGAAAAAAGTATATGCGTAAACAAGAAAGCGATGTTTCTTAAATATTTTATTTAGATTCAAGAAATTTGAATCCATCTTTGTTTCAACAAGAATAAATATATAATGTTACACATTATATAAGAATAAAAGAAGAGGATAGATACAAGCGGAATAATTCTGTATGTTCTATCCTTTTTTTGTACCACAAATGACCTCATTTACCACAACATTTGTACTGGCTTTTCTCATATAGTGGAAAAAGCAATCTTCATTACGACAATCCTTATAATAACTAAACATAAAACCACCAGAATTCTTATCAAGACCTAAATTATAAAAATTCATAAAAGATAAAGGCTATCACATATTAGTCATGACTAACATGTGATAGCCTTTTTATAATTGCGAATCATTTTTCGATCGTTGTGCTTGTGGTAATCAGATATCCGTAGATAGTTTGCGATTTCTCTAAATGGCGTACCGCCAACATTTTAACGAAAATATACGCTAAGCAAAATTCGACATGAAAAAACGTTAATTTTACTACTCTAAGGGAATCATCTAATCTCAAAAACGTAGGTATTTGAGATTAGTACATTTCAATGTAAAAGGTGCTTAAATAGTGTCTCAAAACTCATCTTTAAATCAAAATCTCAATTCAAATCGTGTTATTGAGTTTTGAGAATCCATTAGCGTATAAAAACGCTAAAATGTGCATGCTACCCCTTAAAGGCAGACACCTATTCTTTTACTGTCTACTTGACAGGGGTAAGACCAGAATACAGAAATCATCTTCTTGATGCTGCATAACTTTTTTTCAAAATGTCCTTTACAAAGGGTACAGATTAGGATCAGGTTACTTTATTTTTGATTGTAAATATTTATAGACAGTCTTTTCGGTTTCTTCGTCACCGAACGCTCGGGAAACATTAAAATCAACTTTACCACCATTTATTCCCGCATTCAAATCGGAAACAATTTCGTAAAGATATTTTAAGGACGGTTCATCATAATAACCCTCAGCTTGAAATATTAACGCACCAATATTGTTCAAGTCGTTCAAGATTTCGGATTTATCGAAATCATTATATTTTAGACGTGCGACTTCTTCGACAAACTGCGTCCAATCGTCGTCATTTTGTAAACGATCAGCCGCGGAAAAGTCTGTTCCGTTATGCGTCAAATCGTTCAAATATTTGGTAACCGCTCGTAAACGTTCCTTTGCTTCAGCTTCCTTTTTGTCTTGATATGCAACTTTATTTTCGAAGTCTATATAGTTTAGACTTAACGCAAAGCTATATGAATCGTCTTTAAATTTATTTTCAATCGCTGAATGATTTGCGAATTCAGGTTTTTCTTTTTGTGATTTCTCAATAGAAGAAGATATTGCTTTACCATCAACCGTTTGAACGTTTGTTCTTGTTTCAGCATTTACAATGCCAAAACCAATCATTCCTGTAACCAATACTCCCATAGATAGTAAAAATATTTTTTTCAACTTAGTATTCCTCCCTTAAATTTCCATGTGTAAATATTAGCAAAATGTAAACAGGAATACAAACAAAAAAGGTGTACCCAAAGGGACGCCTTTTGCATTACGTTAAATAGATTGTTGGTGAAGGCGCTTTTACGATAAGACTACCCGAATTAGTTCGGAAGAAAACGTGAACTTGATAGCTTCCGTTTGGGTCGCTAGATTTAATACTGATTGAATGACTGAAGGTATCCCTCTGAATTTGTTTTCATTATTGTAGCTTTGAAATAAAGTTATGATTGTTTAATTTAAAAAAAGTATTAGACTATTAAAAAATAGTTGTAGACTGAAAAGGTGCTTTCCATACTTGAAAACACCTTTTTTATATGAATTCTGTTAAAGTTAGATTTTTACTTAGTTAACAGTAGCTCCTAGTTAGTTTAACTGCTACCAGTAATACTAACTAGAAATTATAAAGTATACGTTCTCCATTCAGGAAAGGCAAACAATGTTTCGTACATAATAAAGGCATCCGTTCTTTAATCCATGTATGAATCTTTTCATTTTCCATATGAAAAGCATAATAACCTAATACAGACATGAGCATGAATCCTTCAACAACCATCAAAATATCTTCAGGTACTTCAGTCTTTCCGAAATAACCTTCAAAAAATAAATTTCTGGTTGTAGCCGTGGAATTTAGTGCCCCCATTGCCACGTCGAACAAGTAATACCCATACCCAAATAGACTGTAATCAATAAAGGCAACGCCTCCTAGCTTTGTAATAAGAACATTGCTCATGTTCAAATCCCCATGAATGATTCCCCATGCATTTAGTCCTTCTAAATTCACAAGACGTGAGCTGATCAAATTCAAAGATTGCTCGACCGTATTAAAATTAGACTGACTGAACAATCCTTTCTCAATGCCGCGATAAATTTGTTGAATCATAGTATCAATTCTTTTTGCTCCATAATTCGGTCTAACTTGTTGAAGCGCTCGGTTATATGTGCGTAAATACTGATGTAATTTGGCTGTCTGAGTTCCAAACGCTTTGACTATTTTGGGATTTGAAAAGTCTTCTTTGTTTAAGGTTCGGCTATCAATCCATTTTGTAAGGGAGGTCATAGTAGTAGTTTTCTGGTAGTCAAATTCCACAATAAATTTGCCAAAACTATTTTTGATAGGGGTCTGTACTTCAAGATCTGTATTGTTAGCAATATCAAGAAGTAGTTGAAGCTCACTTGTTAATCCTTCTTTTGTGTGCTGTAGTCCGGATAAATTCTCTGTGAAGGGTTGATGAACACGTAATAAATAGGTAAAGCCATCAGCTAAGTCTGTCACCTTATAGGTCATATTTTCATTATGTTTGAGAAATGTGATTTCTGGTCGAACAAGTCCATATTCACTAAGGACTTTAGCTAACGTTTCATTTGGAATCCCCATTACTTTCTCTTCCTCATTTCCATTAGACAAAATGTATATTCACTATCTAGTCTAATACTTTATTTTAATAAAACCCTTATCATGAAATATAAACGATTCGTCAGTCTAAATCTATATTCTAGTTAATAAGACATATACAAATAGCAATATCCAATTAGACCAAGGATGTTCAGTCTAAACCATTTTTTAAACTGAACAATGATGTTTATAAAAAAAGATACGATGCTTTATTCCTTCAAGTGAAAAATTCTAAGTGAGTTTTGATTAAACTTTTTTATAAAAATCTCATACTTAGTTAAAAAGAGTAATTCCATTTTAATTAATCTTTTTTCAAAATGGAGTTTTTGTGATTGCTGTTAAATACGGGTTTATGACTTTACTTTTATCAAACTTTATTTTAAAGCTACAATTCTAGGTTCTTTATTTTATGATCGTATTTTTGAAAAAACATTTTTTGTCATTTTTTGAGAGGATTTAGCATGTGTAATGAGGAATATGTTAATATATCATTTTAACATATTCCTCATCTAATAGATGTGATACTACATACTTTCTAGTGATAGTAAGATTCTATTATTTGTGGATGAGGCACCTCAGCTTTTTAACGGTTATTCGATATAATGTGATAAAGTGAAATTCCCATCAGTGGGGATCTTACTGCCCGTTAATGCGGGATAAAGTTTTCTTTCTCTCATATACATATAAAAATAGAATGGAAGCGAGGGTTGCACATGGCAGGATGGGTAATTTGGTTTATCATTGCCGGACTTTTATTTATCGCAGAGATGCTGACTGTTACATTTTACTTATTATGGCTTGGAATAGGTGCGGTGGTCGGAGGTCTAATTGCACTACTTGTACCGAATTCTTTGTTGCTTCAAGTTGTAATAGCATCTATTGTCAGTCTTATTTTGACAATCTTTACAAAACGTATTTCTAAGAATTTTCGGGAGGCAAAAGGGTATACAGATGCAGTTGATCAGCTTGTTGGTAAAAAAGGCATAATAGTGCAAACGATTACAAATGAAGCGAATGGCATTGTGAAAATAGATGAAGATATGTGGACTGCTGTTTCAGATGAAACAATTTTAGATGGAGAAAGCGTTATTGTTATAAAGAGGAGCAGCACAGTTGTACATGTGAAAAGGGAGTGTGAACTATAATGGTTGGTTTAACATTATCAATTATTTTAGCATTGATTGTTATTGTATTTATCGCATTAACAATTAAAATTATTCCACAGCAAAAAGTAGGTGTTATAGAGCGTTTAGGTAAATTCCAGCGTTTGATGCACCCGGGTTTAAATATGATTATCCCAGTTATCGATCGGGTACGTCTTTATCATGATTTACGCATCCAACAAACAAATGTACCACCGCAAACAGTAATTACAAAAGATAACGTACAAGTTGAGATTGATACGATTATTTTCTATCAAATTGTGGACCCAGAGTTGGCGACATATGGTATTTCAAATTATGAATTTGGGGTTCGTAATGTTACATCTGCAACAATGCGGCAAATCATCGGGAAAATGGAGCTTGATGAAACGTTATCTGGTCGTGAGAAAATTTCAACAGAAATTCGTTTAGCACTTGATGAGGCGACAGAAAAATGGGGCGTTCGTATTGAACGTGTTGAAGTTGTAGATATTATTCCACCGAAAGACATACAAGCAGCGATGGAAAAACAAATGAAGGCAGAACGAAATAAACGTGCAATTATTCTCGAAGCAGAAGCAGCAAAACAAGATAAAGTACTTCGCGCGGAAGGGGAAAAACAAAGTAAAATCTTAATGGCTGAAGGTGATAAAGAAGCGCGTATTCGAGAGGCAGAAGGAGTACGACAAGCGAAAGAACTAGAAGCACAAGGGGAAGCAAAAGCAATTGAAGAAATTGCGAAAGCAGAACAAAGCCGTATTCAAATGCTGCGTCAAGCAGGACTTGATGAGCGTATTCTTGCATACAAGTCATTTGAATCATTAACTGAGATTGCAAAAGGACCAGCAAATAAAGTGTTCCTTCCATCAAATGCCGTTGAAACATTAGGAAGCTTAGGGGCAATTGGAGAGCTGTTTAAAGAGAAAAAGCTGCCTTCTGTAGATATGAAAAAAGAACAATAGAAGCGAAGAAGAGAAATGGATGCCATTTCTCTTCTTTTTTTGAAGCTGAAAATATATATACCAATTAAATAGTAAGTGTAAGAAAACTCCAGCTTTAAAATGTGCAATGCATATGTAATCAGAATGTATATCGTATCAAGCTTGTACATACCCATGTATAGAAAGGGTGGTACGATGAAAAAGTATTTTATACATTCTCAGACACATAGTAAGAAGATTATAATTTTATTGTGTTCTTATGCATTTTTTATTTTAGTGGCTGCATCGTTAATTACAACGATTTTACATACAATGAAATCATATTATGTGAATCAATGGTTTGGAAAAATTTCCTCACAAGGATTTATGCAAATGATTGAAATGGAAAATCATTATTTTTCTTTTGAATATTTTCAAACAAAGAAACGAGAGTCAGTAGGAGCGTTATTGTTTTCGTTAACAACAGATATGCGTTTGCAAGATATTCGAACATTTATGGGAAAAGAAATACCAGGAATGGCAAACTATTATTCTGACATTCTTGTAGCTGGGGAAGGAACGGATTATACAAATATACCAAATGAATCAAGTGTACCGATAGAAGAAATTACGAAAGAGCGTGAAGTGGCTGAAGAAAAAGTTCAGGAAGCAGAAAAGAATAATCCTGTTCAAAAGAAAGGAAACGCTATAGAGGGGAAAAATGCCGTATTTATTTATCATACGCATAGTTGGGAGTCGTTTTTACCGTTATTACCTGGAGCGAAAATTCCAGATAAAGCATCAAGTCCAGATGTAAATGTTTCACTCCTTGGTACGAGATTAAAACAGCAATTAGAAGGACAAGGAATTCCAGCTTTACATGACAAGACAAACATGGGAGACTTATTAGCGCAGAAAAAGATGAAGTGGTATCAGGCTTATAAAGCATCGCATGGATATGTAAAAGAAGCGTTAGCCCAAAATAAGCAAATCGTATTTCCGATTGATATTCACCGAGATGATCAGCGTAAGAATGTTACAACAAAAGTGATTAATGGAAAGTCATACGCAAGACTTTACTTCGTTATTGGGATGGAAAATGAAGGACGAGAAGAAAATATGAAAATTGCAAACGCAATTAACTCATATTTGGATAAACATTATTATGGGCTCAGTCGAGGAATTTTCAAAAAAGATAAAAGTAAGGGAGATGGTACATATAATCAAGATTTATCTCCTAACGCTTTACTTGTAGAAGTTGGTGGTGTTGATAATACGCTAGAAGAATTATATAACTCAATTGATGTACTAGCGGAAGCGTTTGGCAAGTATTATTGGGATGCAGAGAAAGTGAATCATTAATGAAAAATAAGAGTAATAGGAAAGGGACGGAAAACCGTTCCTTTTCTATTTCTTGCAGACAAATGAAAGTTGTACTTTATCCCGATATTAGTGGATAGTAAGATTCTCATTTCAAGATTGAGAGAGAAGTGAAGAAGATAAGTAGGGTATGAAAAAACACTGATGGAAGCTTCCCTTTATTTCAAAAAAAATGATAGGATTTCATAATGTGAAATAAGTGAGTTGTTTGAACATAGTAATCCTTTCTATAATAATTAAAAATTCCGTCAATTAAAAAGAGGGGGGATATTTCGTATTTCTTAACTTATTTGTCTATTAAATTTTGAAAACGTATACATTGGAGGGGTTATGTATGGCGATTCGAACAGGTGCTCAATATATTGAGGGGTTAAAAGCGAGAAAACCAGAGATTTGGATAGGCGGTAGAAGAGTAACGGATGTAGTGAATGAAGATGTGTTTCGTGAACCAATTTTGCAAATCGCAAAATTATATGATATGCAGCATGATCCAGCATATCAGGATAAGATTACTCATGTATGCGAAGAGACAGGAGAACGAGTGTCTAATGCATTTTTAGTGCCGAGAAACTATGAGGATTTAAAAGCACGTCGTGAATTGTTTGAGGTATGGGCGAAAGCAACTTTTGGCTTGATGGGAAGGACACCTGACTTTTTAAATGTTACGGTGACTTCAATGGCGAGTAACTCTTGGTTTTTTGAACAGTTTGACCCGGAGTGGGGAGAAAATATTAAAAATTACTATAAACATATTCGAGATCAGGATTTATTTTTAACGCATGCGATTATTAATCCACAAAATGATCGAAGCAAAGCGTCTCATCAACAAGAAGATGCGACAATGCATTTAGGTGTTGTAAAAGAAACAGAAGAAGGAATGTATGTGAGTGGTGCGAAAATGCTAGCAACTCTTGCACCAATTACAGATGAAGTTATCATTTATTCCTATCCAAGTTTTAAACCTGGTGATGAGCGCCATGCAATTTCATTTGCAGTTCCAATCGATGCCCCTGGATTACGTATTCTTTGTCGTGAACCGATGCAAGATGGAAAACGGTCATTATTTGATCATCCGCTTGCATCAAGATTTGAAGAGATGGATGCACTTTTAGTATTCCACAATGTGTTTATTCCATGGGATAAAGTATTTATTTATCAAAGTGTTGAGGCAGGAAATCAACTGTATCCAAAGACAGGAATTGGTCATCAACCTGCTCATCAATCAGGAGTAAGGGGCCTTGTGAAACTTTCGTTTGCAGCGGAAGTGGCAATCAAGCTAGCTGATTCAATTGGAGTAGATGGCTTCTTAAATGTACAAAATCAGTTAGCGGAACTCATGCAAGACGTAGAAACAATTCGTGCTCTACTTCAAGTTGCGGAATACGAGCATGAAATGAATGCGTATGGTGAAGCGGTACCAGCAAGATTGCCACTCGACACAATTCGTAGTTTATTACCAAAAATGTATCCGCGTGCAATTGAAATCATCCAAACGATTGGTGCAGGTGGTCTCCTTATGTCTCCAACAGGCGCAGATTTTATGAATCCTGAGATTCAAGATGATATGCATAAGTATTATATTGGCCGAGAAGGTGTATCTTCTGAAGAACGCGTCCGTTTGTTTAAGTTAGCTTGGGATTTATGTGGTGAGGCATTTGGACAACGATTATTACAATATGAGCGTTATTACTCAGGTGATCCAGTTCGGAAGATGGGCATGTTTTATAACGCATATAAGAAAAAGCAATCATTGTCTTTAGTAGAAGATGCTTTACAAGGGGCCATTGTATCTGAAAGCGCACTAAAGTAAGCATTATTTTTGATATCGCTTACAATATTGGTGTGGAAGGAAGGAGCAACAGAGAATTAAAAAGAATTTTACTGTTAGGATGTAAAACTTCTTACGAATTTTAGCTATGTATCAACCGAATTGTATATGTAACTGAAATATAGGAGGTAATCTATTTTGATAGCGTCTGTCAGTAAAATTTGTAAAATTCTAAATTGTTTTACTGGTGATGAACCTGTATTAGGGAATTCAGAAATCGCAGCAAAATTGAATATGAATCCAAGCACAATTCATCACCTTGTTCGCACATTATGCGAAGAAGGAATGTTAATTCAAGATGAGCAAAGAAAATACCGTCTAGGTTGGAAATTATTAGAATGGGGCAACCAAGTGATGTTTCAACAAGAAATTTATAGCGGAGCAATTCCATTTGTAGAAGAGCTCGTACGAAAATTTAATGGAACGGTGCACATTGGTATGTTTGACCGTGGAGACGTTGTTTTTATTTTGAAAATATCGTCAAAAGATTCTATCCAAATATCGACACATGTTGGGTCAAGAAAGCCTGCTTATTGTACGAGTACAGGAAAAGTACTTCTTTCTTTTAATCCTTCATTTGTTGAACACGCTGTCGAAAATGGCCTTTTACCACGAGCGCCGAACACGATTACCTGCATGAAACGGTTTCAAGAGGAATTACAGGAAATTCGTCGTCAGGGATATTCTATTAGCGATAACGAAAACGAACATGGTTTATATGGGATTGCTGCGCCTATTCGTTCTTATACAGGGAGAACAGTTGCAGCTCTTAATATTGTTGGGCCAATTTCTTATATGCAAGGAAGAGACCGGCAAGTTATCATTCGTAGCGTGATGAATACAGCGCAAATGATTTCGAAAGAGTTTGGTTATTTAGATATTTAATAACAGTGTCATCAAAGGGATGAGGAGGTATGAATCATCTATATACATGATGAAGGTGTACCGATATTACAAAAATCAGTTGTCGCAATTGGTGCTTTTGATGGTGTACATAAAGGTCATCAAGCTGTGATTCGTAAAGCGGTTGAGAAAAGTAGGGACTTGCATGTTAAAAATGTCGTGTATACATTCGATCCACCGCCACGTTCTTATTTTCAAGGAGCACGTGTGTTAACGCCAATTCCGGAAAAATTAAATCGATTCAATGAGTTAGGTGTAGACTATGTAGTTGTCGTTCGCTTTGACCAATCGTATGTAACAAGGAAGGCCATTTGTTTCATTCAAGAGTTACAACGATTGCATCCAGTGGAAATTTTTGTTGGAGAAGATTTTCGGTTTGGAAAAAATCGTAAAGGGGATATAAATCTACTTGCAGATTACTTCGCCGTTTCTATTGTCGAAACAATTTGTTGTGAAGCGGGAGAACGTATTTCTTCAACAAGAATTCGTAATCAATTATGTCAGGGAGAATTACAACAAGCTCAATTTTTATTAGGATGGTCGCTTGAAATAATGTAAATGTAATCAAATACGAGGAGGAATAAGGATGTCAGGAACGTTACAATCTTTTAATTTATTAAAATGGATCGATGAAAATAAGGACCTATTAAAACCACCGGTAAATAACAAAGTCATATGGCAAGATTCAGAGTTTATTGCAATGATTTTAGGTGGTCCAAATAGAAGACGTGATTTCCATGTCGATCCATCTGATGAATTCTTTTATCAAATTAAAGGAGATTGTTATGTTGAATGTATTACTGGAGAAGGAAAACGTGAAGTTGTAACGGTAAAAGAGGGGGATGTTTTTATGTTGCCAGCTATGGTGCCCCATTCGCCTCATCGAGTTGCAAATACGTATGGTCTTGTAATTGAACGGAAACGTAAGCAAGGAGAATTAGAAGATTTTGTTTGGTTTTGTGATGAATGTAATCATGAAATGCACCGAGTACGTGTGCAATTAGAGGATATTGAAAAACAAGTAAAGGAAGCTATTTATAGCTTTAATTCTAATAAGGAAATTCGTGCATGTAAAAATTGTGGACATATTATGCCAGAAGAAGCGGAGGAATGGAAGTGCGAATAGATTTTCATACGCATATTATCCCTGAAACATTTCCGGATTTTGAAAAAAAATTTGGTGGAGGACGTTGGCCGATATTGGAGCGCACTTGTACGTGTGGGGCTTCCATTATGGTTGGAGGGAAAAATTTCCGCGATGTTACAGATCAAGTCTGGTGTCCAGAAAAACGAATTGAAGATATGAATCGTGAAGGCGTAGATATTCAAGTTTTGTCTCCGATTCCAGTTACATTTTCATACTGGGCAAACCCAACCGAAGCGGAACAAATGGCGCGTATTCAAAATGATTTTATAGCAGAAACAGTTGCACAATATCCAGATCGTTTTGTCGGTTTAGGAACAGTTCCTATGCAAGATGGTCCGACTGCAGTAAGGGAAATGGAGCGATGTGTAACAGAATTAAAACTGCATGGAATTGAAATTGGAACGAATGTGAACGGTAAAAACTTAGACGATCCGTCGTTTATTGAGTTCTTTCAAATGGCAGAACAATGGAAAGTTCCAATCTTTATTCATCCGTGGGAGACGCTTGGCCGTGACAGAATGCCGCATCACAATTTTATGTATACAGTAGGGATGCCAAGTGAAACAGCCCTTGCAGCTGCTACGCTAGTGTGGAGTGGTATCATGGAGAAATTTCCTAAATTGAAAATTTGTTTTGCTCATGGAGGCGGATCGTTTCCTTACATTCTTCCTCGTTTAGACAAAGGATGGCATGTGTGGCCTCATTTAAGACTCACAACATATCCGCCAAGTTATTATGCAAAGAAATTTTATTTTGATTCTTTAAACTATGATCCAATCAATATTAAGTACATGATCGAGCGGTTTGGTCATGAGAAAATTTTTATGGGTTCTGACTATCCATTTTTACTTCGCGAGATTCATCCTGGAAAAGTAATTGATGAGACGTTGGAATTAACCGCAGAACAAAAAGCAGCGATGTTAGGTGGAAATGCTGCTCAATTTTTAAATATTGATATGAAAAGAAGAGGTGTTATTTATGCAGAAAGTGCAAACACCAGAGAATAAATTAGCAGAAATCGGTCTTAAGTTGCCGGCACTTCGACCAGCTGTTGGGAACTATGTCAGCTGTGTGCGAGTGAAAGAGTTGTTGTTTACAGCTGGTCAAGGTGTCGATCAGTACCATGGAAAGTTAGGAAGAGATTTAACAGTGGAGGAAGGATATAAAGCTGCGCAGCAATCTATGCTGAATTTACTAAGTGTTGTTAAGCAAGAGTTAGGTGATTTAAGCAAAGTAAAACGGGTTGTAAAACTTCTCGGCTTTGTAAATAGCACAGAAGATTTTACAGAGCAGCCGAAAGTCATGAACGGAGCATCAGATTTACTTGTACAACTATTTGGAGAAAGTGGAAAACATGCCCGCTCAGCTGTCGGAATGGCGCAGTTACCAAATAATACAGCGATTGAAATCGAAATGATTTTAGAAGTTGCAGAATAGGAGGCCTGTTTTGTGAGGAAAGAACTGTTAGCCGAAAAAGTGAATGTAAAAGATGCAAGGCTGTTTATTAATGGGGAATATATCGATGCTATTTCAGGTAAAACGTTTGATACATTAAATCCGGCAACGAATACGAAACTTGCTTCAGTTGCACAAGGAAGCGAAGCGGACGCCAAACTTGCGATTGAAGCTGCACAGCGTACGTTTGAGAGTGGCATCTGGAGTAAAATGCCTGTGGAAGAACGTTCGCATATTTTATGTAAGATGTCTGATTTAATTATGGAGAAAGTAGACGAACTTGCTTATATTGAAACGCTTGATGTTGGAAAACCAATTAAAGAGAGTAGAGGCTTCGATATTCCTCGAGCAGCCCATAATTTTCGATTCTTTGCAGAGATGGCAAAGTATATGGTGCATGAGCATTATGATCAACATCATGTAATGTCCTACGCAAAATATGCACCTGCTGGTGTAACGAGTTTAATTATTCCATGGAATTTACCGTTTATGCAGATGACATGGAAAGCGTCTGCTGCTTTAGCATCTGGGAATACAGTTGTGATTAAACCAGCGTCATATACACCGTTAAGTGCGGTGATGCTTGGAGAGATTGCGAATGAAGCAGGATTACCGCCAGGAGTTCTTAATATTATTACAGGACCGGGTAGTGCCGTGGGTACTGCTATGACGACACATTCAGCTGTACGGCGCATTTCTTTTGTAGGGGAAAGTAACACAGGGAAGACAATTATGCGAAATGCTTCGGAAAATTTAATTCCAGTCTCATTAGAATTAGGTGGGAAGTCAGCTAATATCGTGTTTGAGGATGCGAATTTAGATGAAGCAGTGCAAGGATCAATTGAGGCCATTTATCGCAACCAAGGAGAAATTTGCTTAGCGGGATCAAGACTGCTCGTACAAGAGAGTATCTATGAACAATTTCTTGAAAAGTTTATATCAGCTGTAAAGAAAATTAAAGTAGGTAATCCGCTTGATGAAGACACAGATATGGGCGCACTTGTGTCAAAGTCTCATTTGGAAACAGTAGATAAATACGTGGAAATTGGACTTTCTGAAGGAGCTAAATTAGCTTATGGAGGAAAGAGAGTAGAAGGATTAACAGAAGGAAACTTCTATGAACCTACTGTTTTATATGATGTAGATAATCATATGCGCGTGGCTCAAGAAGAGATTTTTGGTCCTGTTTTAGTTGTTATTCCATTTAAAACAGAAGAAGATGCAATTCGCATTGCCAATGATTCAATTTATGGTTTAGCGGGTGTCGTTTGGACGAATGACTTAAGACGAGCACAGCGGGTAGTTTCGGAAATTGATTCTGGACTATTATGGGTTAATTGCTGGTACATTCGAGATTTACGAACACCATTTGGCGGCACAAAAGCGAGTGGAATTGGAAGAGAAGGTGGGCGCCATAGTTTTGAGTTTTACACAGAAGCAAAAACAATTACGATGAAACTTTAACGAAAGAAAACCCACGAAAGCGGAGTAGATTAGCGTTTTCTGTGGGTTTTCCAAATGAGGTGAATGATGGATGAGAAGTTTAATAGAAAAATTAGCAGATGAACTTTTACAAGCAGAACGTACTTGTGAACCGATTTCTGCTTTTACAGAATGTTACACAGATTTATCAGTTCGTGATTCCTATGAAATTCAATTAGAAGTTGTGAACAAGAAGTTACGTGAAGGCCGAACTATTATTGGGAAAAAAGTAGGACTAACGAGCAAAGCAATGCAACAGATGCTATGTGTGAATGAACCGGATTATGGTCATCTACTTGATGATATGAAAGTGAATAATGGAGAAAAACTTTCTATAGATTCATTCGTTTCTCCAAAGGTGGAAGCTGAAATTGGTTTTATCCTTGAAGAAGATTTAGTCGGCCCTAATATTACATATGTAGATGTTTTGATGGCAACAAAATATATTGTTCCAACGTTGGAGATTATTGATAGCCGCATTACAGATTGGAAAATTAAGCTGGTAGATACTGTTGCTGATAATGGATCGTCAGCAAAAGTTGTTGTTGGAGAAAAATTTTCTCTTTTACATGAAGTCGACTTACGTACAGAGGGGATGTCGCTTTACAAAAATGATGAGTTAATAGCAACAGGTGCAGGCGCAGCTGCTCTTGGTCATCCAGCGCATGCAATTGCATGGCTAGCCAATAAATTATATGAATTTAATATTTCACTAAAAGCGGGAGAACTAATTTTACCAGGAGCTTTATCAGCGGCAGTTGCAGTTTCTCACGGAGATACAATTACAGCAAAATTTGGTGCTCTCGGTTCGGTGTGTGTACATTTTGCGTAATATACAAATCATGCAAAGGAGTGAAGCGTAAGCATGGTGAAAGTGAAAGTGGCTATTGTGGGCTCGGGAAATATTGGGACAGATTTAATGTATAAGTTACAAAGAAGTGATGTACTAGAATTGACAGCAATGATTGGCATTGATGCTGAATCAGAAGGGTTAAAGAGAGCGAAACAAGAAGGGTATGACATTTTTGATAATGGTATTCAGGCGCTTATTGATAATCCGAGTTTAGCAGATATCATATTTGATGCGACCTCAGCAAAAGCGCATGTGCGACATGCAAAAATTTTAAGAGAATTAGGGAAAGTAGCTATCGATTTAACTCCTGCCGCTCGTGGGCCGTTTGTGTGTCCTGCTGTAAATTTAGGGGAACATTTAGAGGCTAGAAATGTGAATATGATTACATGTGGCGGCCAAGCAACGATTCCGATTGTATATGCAATTAATGAAGTGGCAGATGTTATATACGGAGAAATTGTTGCTACGATTGCTAGTTTAAGTGCAGGTCCTGGCACTAGAGCAAATATCGATGAGTTTACAATTACAACGCGCCGGGGGATTGAAGAAATTGGCGGTGCTGATTGTGGAAAAGCTTTAATTATATTAAATCCAGCTGATCCACCAATTTTAATGAGAGACACAGTATATTGTGAAGTAAAACATATGGATGAAGATGCCATTCGAAAAGCAATTTACAAAATGGTTGAAACTGTACAAACGTATGTGCCGGGTTATAGCTTAAAACAAGAGCCGATGTTTGATGGGAATCGTGTAACTGTATTTTTAGAAGTAGAAGGGGCGGGCGATTATTTTCCTCCTTATGCTGGAAACTTAGATATTATGACCGCTGCTGCTATGAAAGTAGGAGAAGATTATGCACGTCATATGTTGAAGTCAAAGGACAACGAGATGATTTCTAGCGAAGTGAAAGGGGTGTAACATATGAAACGAAATACAGATAAGCCAGTTAAAATTACAGAAGTATGTTTACGAGATGGCAGTCATGTTATGCGTCATCAATTTACAGAAGAACAAGTTCGTACTGTAACGAGAGCGTTAGATCAAGCTGGTATGCATTATATTGAGGTAAGCCATGGAGATGGATTAGGAGGATCAACGTTCCAATATGGTAAGTCACTTGTAAATGAAATGAAATTAATTGAGGCAGCTGTAGAAGAATGTCAGCAAGCTACTGTAGCGGTGTTACTTCTTCCTGGCATTGGAACGGTTCACGAGTTAAAACAAGCAAGGCAATTAGGAGCAGGATTAGTACGAGTTGCGACGCATGTTACAGAAGCAGATGTTTCTGCGCAGCATATTCAATTCGCACGCGAACTTGAAATGGAAGTATGTGGATTTTTGATGATGGCACACTCAGCGCCAGTTCAGAAACTTGTAGAACAGGCGAAGCTTATGGAAAGTTATGGGGCACAAGCAGTGTATGTAACAGATTCGGCGGGAGCTTTATTGCCAAATGAAGTTCGTGAGCGCATTCGTGCATTGCGCCAATCTTTAAATATTGAAATAGGATTTCACGGTCATAATAATTTATCACTTGCGGTGGCCAATACAGTCGCAGCAATTGAAGAAGGAGCGACTCGAATTGACGGCAGTGTACGCTGCTTAGGAGCAGGTGCTGGAAATGCGCAAACAGAAGTATTGCTTAGTGTGTTACAACGGATGGGAATGGATGTTGGGATAGACTTATATAAAATGATAGATTTAGCAGAAGACATTGTTGGTCCAATGTTACCGGGGCCTCAAGAAATTCAAAAAGGAAGTCTTATAATGGGCTATGCCGGTGTATATTCTAGTTTTTTATTACATGCGGAGCGAGCAGCGAAAAAGTTTGCTATAGACCCGCGTGATATTTTAATAGAACTCGGAAAGAGGAAAGTAGTTGGCGGACAAGAAGATATGATTCTTGATGTAGCAGCAGAATTAGCAAAAGCGAAATCGGGGGTGTAATTCAAATGGTGCTTGTAAAAGGTGCAGATACAGAAATTATTGAATATTTGTTACATGCGGAACGAGAAGTACGTGAAGTTGTAAAGGTTACGGATCAATATCCAGAGTTAACAGTAGCTGATGCTTATGTACTACAAAAAAAATTGGTGCATCGTAAAATAGTAGAAGGCTCCAAGCGGGTCGGTGTAAAGCTAGGGTTAACAAGTAAAGCAAAACAGCAGATGATGGGGATTAACGAAGCAATTTATGGGTACTTAGTAAGTGATATGTTAGCGCTAGAGTGGGAACCGGTCAAATATGACCAATTCATTCATCCGAAAGTAGAACCAGAGATTGCGTTTCTTATGGGAGAAGATTTGCAAGGAACGAATATTACGGCGGAAGATGTTATGAAAGCGACAAAATATGTAACACCAGCTTTAGAAGTCATCGATAGTCGGTATTTAAATTTTAAGTTTACGCTTCCAGATGTAATTGCAGATAATTGTTCATCTGCACGATTTATTTTAGGAAGTAAATGGGTTGATCCAATGCAAGTAGATTTAGCGAAAGCCGGTATGGTCATGTCTAAAAACGGAGAGATGACTACTGTTGGAACTGGAGCAGCTGTACTTGGTCATCCTGCTTCAGCAATTGCTTGGGCAGTGAATAAGCTTGGTATGCAAAATGAAGGATTAAAAAAAGGTGATATTGTTCTGAGTGGAGCTTTATCAGAAGCTATTGCTTTTCAAGCGGGCGATTCAATAATTGCGCAGTTTGATGGACTGGGAAGCGTATCGATGTTTTGCAAATAAAATGTAAAGTGAGAGATTGATATGCCCATTGTACAAATTCAAATCCTTCAAGGAAGGGAACAGAAACAAATACAGCATCTCATTATGAATGTAACGGATGCTGTAGCAAAAAGTCTGGAAGTAGATATAGAGCGTGTACGTGTATTAGTTACTGAAATTCCTGATACACATTGGGGCGTTGGAGGAAAGCCAAAAAGCGGTGTAGAAGAATGCTAATTTATCAAAAGCAACCACTTGTATGAAGGCATGATTGGTTGCTTTTTTTATTGAGTTGTATATCGCATTTTTTTCATTCAAACAAAGGAATTAATGGGTTTTTAACATGTTCTATTAATAAAGTATGTAATTGTCCACGATGATGATAAAAATGAGTAACAATCTCAAGTAATCATTCAAAACGTGAATAAGAAATGCCCCAGTAGGAATGTGTGGTTTCTTCAAGTTCTGCTATGGAGTATGTTTGAAATGTTTTAGCAAGAAGTTGAAAACCTTCTTTCATTGTCTGCTGAACTTCTGCAAGTGTATGTTGTGAGTAAAATGTATTTAGTTCTTCTTTTGATGCTTCATTTAAAATAAGGAGATCGGCATAACAAATAAGAGATAAATGTGTATAAATTTCAAAGAGAGAGCGCTTGTTTTTGAAAAGGCGATGTTGTAATTTATCGTAAGTAACGTGTTCTAACATCTGTATTGTAGAATCAATCCCAAATTTTAATTGGTGCAAGTTCGGCTTGAACAAACATTGTATTTCTCTTCACATCCGTTTATAATAGTATCTTAAGAGTATTATACAATACTAAAAATTTAGAAAATTCTTGTAGTTTGACGAAAAAAATGAAAAGTATTATATTGTTAAAGGTCCTATTGAACGATAAATAGAATGGAATTATTGAGTTAGGAGTTAGAATAATGATTTCAAGATACGGAAGAAGTACAATTGTTGAAATTAATTTAGATGCTGTAAAACATAATGTAAGAGAGTTTAAAAAGCGTGTAAACGATGAAAATATTGCAATGATGGTAGCAGTAAAAGCGAATGGATATGGTCATGGGGCGATTGAAATTGCAAAAGCAGCGATTAAAGCTGGAGTAAGTCATCTTGCTGTTGCTTTTATAGATGAAGGAATTGAACTGCGTGAAGCGGGAATTACTGTACCAATTTTAATTTTAGGCTATACGCCGGAAGAAGCTGTAGTAGATGCAATTGAATACGATATTATGATGACGGTATATAGAATTGAAGATTTAAGAAATATCGATCATATAGCAGAACGTCTGCAAAAGAAGGCACGTATTCAAATTAAAGCTGATACAGGTATGAGTAGAATTGGCTTACAAGAAGAAGAAGTGACACCGTTTCTTCAAGAATTGAAAGAAATGAAACATGTAGAAGTAGAAGGAATGTTTACACATTACTCAACTGCTGATGAAGTAGATAAAGCATATACTTTTATGCAAAAAGGTTTATTTGAGAAAGCTGTAAATACTGCAAAAAGTATGGGGATTCATTTGCCGCTCATTCATAGTTCCAATAGCGCAGGAACAATGGAGTTAGATAACGAATTTCAAAACATGGTTCGCGTTGGGATAGGGGTATATGGAATGTATCCCTCAAAAGAAGTGGACCATAAAACAGTTTCACTTCAACCAGCTTTAACATTAAAGTCAAAGGTAGCTCATGTGAAACATGCGAAAAAAGGGCGAGGTGTAAGTTATGGTAATACGTACGTTACGACAGGTGATGAATGGATTGCCACGATTCCAATTGGATATGCAGATGGATTTAGCCGTCAATTATCAAATAAAGGATATGCACTAGTTAATGGTGTAAAAGTACCTATTATTGGCCGGGTTTGTATGGATCAACTGATGCTTGATGTGACGAAAGTTATGCCTTTACATGTTGGAGATGAGGTTGTCTTTTATGGTAAGCAAGGTAATGAAGAGATTACAGTAGAAGACATTGCTGATACGTTAGGAACAATTAACTATGAAGTGACGTGCATGTTAGATAGAAGAATTCCACGTGTATATAAAGAAGATGGTAAAATCGTTGAAGTTGTAAATCCACTAAGAAGAAAGTAAAAAAAGAAGAATGTTATGCATTCTTCTTTTTTATGTAAATGAAAAAGGTTACTTATGGACTATTTGTTAATCAAATCATAGTAATGATAGCTTGCAGTAATTTCAAAACCACAGTGCTTATAAAGTTGCAAAGCATTTTCATTTTTTGTTTCTACCTCTAGTGTAATGTTTCTTTTTCCTTTTTCTAATAATCGCTGTACAGTAGTTTGTAACATGTTTGTTCCAATTCCTCTACCTTGATAAGAAGGATCTACAGCAAAGCCGGAGATAGATGTGACCTCTTCTTCGTGAGAAACGGTTATTGTTCCTACTGCTTCGCGATTGAAAAGAGCCATATATATATAGCGATTAGTAGATGATATTGTCTTATGTAACCATGTTATATTATCCTGTAAAGAATCGCCAAAGGCTGCACTTGCAATCTTGGAGATAGTCGTTAAGTTCTCAGTTGAAGCTGGTACAAGTTGAAGGGTATCTTTCATTTCTATCAAAGATGTTGAATCTCGTTTAAATTGCATAGAGTATTCACTAAACGAAATTTGTAATCCAAAAGATTTAGCAAAGGCGTTTCCACTTGTAGAAGCAGCATTTACGATGAATAATAGTTCATTGTTGTTACGCTTTTTTATTTCATCAAAAGCTGCATCTAGAAGGTTACTACATATTTTTTGCCTTCGAAATGAAGGATGAACCATTCCTATTAACTCAAGTTTAGTAGGCCTTTCAAATTCATACATACTTACAAAACCAACTAATTTGTCGTCTAGGTAATAAAGAAAATCATTCGCCTGGTCTGCATTTCTTGTTTGGAGCACATCTACATATAAAGAAGGTTTATACTCCAGTCCATCGTTACGTTCACAGTATGTTGCTAAATCGATTATTTGCTGTATGTCTTCTGTGGTTAATATATTTTTTTTCTTAATAGTCAACGAATCACACTCCATTTCATACTATTAATCTCTTCTGTAAGTAATAGTGTGTATGTCCTTTCGGAAAGTCTTCTATAACACCATATACTTCATAGCCATGTTTCTTGTAAAATTCCGGTGCTTGAAAGCTAAATGTATCAAGTTTAATAAGATTACAATGGTTTTCTTTCGCTATTCGTTCGGCTTCTAATAGAAGTTTACTGCCATAACCTTTATGGCGCAGACTATCACTGACCCATAAAATATTGACGTGTAAGCATTGCCAAAATATGTTCCCTATTAAACCAGCTACTAGTTCTTCAGTATCATTTTTCAGTGTTAAACAGACATCTTTAACAAGTGATTTCTCACTACCTAAAACTTTTGAATTATTGAATGCGATTAATTGTTTTCTAATATAATCGCTGTCCTCCCGACTCCATTTGCTTTGAATTTGCATATTGTATTCTCCTCCTTATACTGTGTTATTTGATAATTAAAAGAAAGGTGAGTATTCCATCCACTCGTCTAGGTCCACACTTCCTTGAACAGACAGTAAACGATATAAATATCGATATGGTGCTCTGCATTGTGCCAAGTTTGGAAGAGGGGATATGGTTTTGTGTAATTTTTCGAAAATTCCCACAAGATAATTATATAATATTTATAGGTAAAATAGGGATATTTTAGGTGGATAAGTGATGGGGAAGAATCAAAAAAGGTGCTGTAAACGATGTATTTCATCTGTTTACAGCACCTTTTTTGATTTTTTGTTAACGTTTCAAGATTTGTATTGAAAATTGTAAACCCTAGAAGTATCATATACATATTCAAACATTTGAAGATGTATATGATACTTCTAGGTTATCTAAAATTAACAATAAGTAATGGAGGTGTTTTTATGGGAGGAGAAATGCAACAATTTAAGGCTGATTTTTTTAAAGCTTTATCACATCCCTTACGAATTCGTATTCTTGAATTGCTGTCAGAGGGGGAAAAAAGTGTAAATGAAATTCAAAGCATTCTTAATAAGGAAGGTTCTGCAGTTTCTCAACAGTTAAGTGTATTACGTGCAAAAAATATTGTTGTTGGTACTAAAGATGGAAAACGAGTTTTATATTCTCTTCGAGATCCTATGATTATGAATTTATTGGAAGTTGCACGGAAAATTTTTAATAACCATTTAATTGATACGATTTCAATGTTAGAAGAACTAGATGAAACAGACGGTGAAACGGTAGCCAAGGAGGAGAAGATTGAGCATTGAGGTTAAGAAAGAAGTTATTATCCAACATGGAATTGAAATACTTCGCTCAATAGGAGCTCATCACATTTGTAATGTTTGTATTAAAAGTGGGAATTCTTGTTGTTTTTCATGCAAACATTTGCAAGATGGAGTTGGATGTCAAGAGAGGAATACAGCCTGTACAGCTTGGTTATGCGGGATTCAAAGTTTTTTATTTGATCAAATAGGATTACTGGATGAATGGAATCGTTTTTGGAGCGAAATTCCGGGTCAGATGTTTCGTAGAGATATGACGCCAGAGAAGGTATCGATTACATCACTTATAGATGTGCAGAAGCTAGATAGTCGAGATGGGAAACTTCTAGCAGAAAGGTTGAAAACCTACGTGCAAGAAGGCGGGGATATAGGTAAATTAGAACGTCATTTGAACAAAACGTATAGTAAATATTAAGTAGACGTTCTCTTAGAAAAAGATAAAGTGAAACTTCCATCAGTGGGGGTCTTACTGCCCGTTAATGTGGGATAAAGTTTGCATTTCAAATTTATTAAAAGTAGAAAAGAAGGGTTTGTATGAAACGGTTATTTACAGGAAGATTTGAAGGATACTCATTGGGACATCTTCAAAAGGATCTTCTTTCAGGAACAATTGTCGCAGTTGTTGCGATTCCACTTGCTATGTCTTTTGCTATAGCTTCTGGGGTTAAACCAGAATACGGGATTTATACAACGTGTATTGCTGGGATCCTCACTTCGCTATTTGGTGGTTCGAAGTATCAAATTGGAGGGCCGACAGGTGCTTTTGTTCCGATTCTTTTAGGTATTGTAATTACTTATGGATATGAAAATTTACTACTGGCGGGGTTATTAGCTGGAATTATCTTATGCCTTATGGGGATTTTTAAACTGGGATCTTTAATTAAGTTTATTCCACGTCCTGTAACAGTTGGTTTTACATCAGGTATTGCTGTTACTATTTTTACGGGACAAATTGCTGGCTTTTTGGGGCTGACAGGTATAAAAAAGCATGAGGAATTTATAGCAAATTTGAAGGAAATCTTTATCCATATTGATACCATCAATTTTTATAGTATTATAACTGCTTTGATTTGTCTTTTTGTGATATTGATAACACCAAAAATTTTACCAAAAGTTCCTGGTTCATTAGTAGGTATTGTTATTTCAACTGTAATTGCAACGGTATTTTTCTCGGGTCATGTACCTACGATCGGTACAGCATATGGTGCGATTCCGAATACACTTCCTCAGTTCCATATTCCAGAAATCACATTGGAGCGTATAAAACAGTTAATTGGTCCTGCATTTGTTATTGCCATGCTGGGTAGTATTGAATCTCTTTTATCCGCTGTCGTGGCAGATGGTATGACAAATAGTAAGCACAACAGTAACAAAGAGCTTATCGGTCAAGGAATTGCTAATATTGTTACACCGTTATTTGGAGGAATTCCAGCAACTGGAGCGATTGCTCGAACAGCAACTAATATTAGGAGTGGAGCTACTTCTCCGATGTCAGGTATTATTCATGGGGTGCTTGTTTTATTAACGCTTCTACTGTTAGCTCCATCTGCTTCACATATTCCGCTTGCTAGTATGGCCCCTGTTTTAATGGTAGTAGCTTGGAATATGAGTGAACAAAAACATTTTGCTCACATCCTTAAAATGAAAACAGGAGATTCTCTTGTATTACTTGTAACATTTTTGTTTACTGTATTTACTAGTTTGACAACAGCTGTAGAAGTCGGTCTTATTTTAGCTATTATTTTATTTACAAAACGTATGAGTAACATGCTCGTAATATCTAAAGTGCTTCCTGATCATACAAGAAAGAACGAAAAATTGCTGCCACATGTGGTGAATAAAACTCATGACTGTCCACAAATTAGTATTTATACAATAGAAGGTCCGTTATTCTTTGGAGCTGCTCAAACGTTTGAACAAAACATTTTAGCAACTATTCATTATAAACCAAAAGTATTAATTTTACGTATGGGAAAGGTTCCTTTTATTGATACAACAGGAGAATCCTATTTTAGGAATATTGTTCATCATTTTAAAAAACAAGGTGGAGTACTTCTTGTTTCAGGAATCCAATCTGAGTTAAAAGCAACTTTAGATAAAAACGGATTGTATGCTGAAATTGGAGAAAAGAACTTTTTTGAACATACAGGGGAAGCTATTACTTATGCTTTAGAACAGCTAGATACAAAAAAATGTATAGGTTGTAAACATTTTGCTTTTCATGAATGTACTCAACTTTCTCAGCAATCTCAGCCAGTGGGTGCATTAGATTGTTAAAAAAGATCTGTCAAGATATGAAAAAAAACGAGGCGCTCTCTTTATCTCGCTATTTTTAGGAAATAAGACCCTTGCCTCCAGATTATAAGAACTAAAAAAGTGCTGTAAACAGATGAAATACATCGTTTACGGCACTTTTTTTATTGTCTATATTATCTAAAACCAAGCTTTCTTCAATAATTGTATAGCCAAGGGAATGTCATTTACTGATAACCCGCCAAACCCCATCAATACGTAAGATTCCTTCTGTAAATCATTTACTGCATCATATAGAGAAAGGGGATATACTTTGACGCTTTTTTCAGTTGCCGTATCAATAAGTTCTTGTTCATTCATTCCGTTATGAACATGCAATACAATATGAAGTCCTGACTGAGAACCTATGATGTCGACAGAAGTTCCCATTTCTTGTTGAATTGTATGTACTAACAATTGATGTTTCTTTTTATATACAGTACGAATTCGATTTAAGTGTCGATTCCAATAGCCCCCTCTCATAAATGTTGCAAACGTGAGCTGTTGTATTTTTGAGACGCTTTGCTTGAAGATGGTGCCTTCATGTTGATACGTTTTTAGCAAGGCTTGTGAAAGAACCATATAACTCATTCGGATTGAAGGTAAAAATGATTTCGAAAATGTTCCCATATAAATAACGCGTCCATTTGTATCTAAGCCTTGTAAGGAAGGAATAGGTTTTCCTGTATAACGAAATTCACCGTCATAATCATCTTCTATAATATAGCCATCATTTTCATTGGCCCATTTAAGCAGCTCCATTCGGCGAGAAAGTGGCATAATCATTCCGTATGGAAATTGATGAGAAGGTGTTATGTATACAACATTAGCGCCACTTTTATATAAAGAGGAAATACGAATACCTTTTTCATCTAGAGAAATGGGCTGTATATGTAATCCGCAGCTTTGTATTATAGCTCTTACTCGGTGAAAACCCGGATTTTCCATTGCATACTTGTATTTATTACCAAGCAATTGCAAAAGCAGCCAAAGAAGAGGTTGTGTACCGGCTCCGATGATAATTTGTTCTGGGGTAGAATGCACACCACGTGCTTGATAGAGATAACGAGAGATTTCAGAGCGAAGCTGCCATTCACCTTGTGGATCTTCTTTTGTAAATAAATCATTCTCATATTCTAGGAGGCAATTACTAGTTATCTTTTTCCAAGTTGACGATGGAAAAGAGGATGTATCAATGCTTCCATGACTGAAATCATAACGTAAATTCTCTCGAACAGGTTTCCATTCATATACAATATGTTTATTGTTTGTTGTTTGGATCATATCGTAATCTGCATCAGCAACAAATAAACCTCGTTTTTGTTTACTCTCAACATACCCTTCAGCTATTAATTGATCATATGCATATTCCACTGTATTACGGCTTATACCAAGCTGCAAAGATAAATTGCGGTGAGATGGCAGACGACCACCAACCTCAATACTTCCTTGTAAGATTTCTTGTTTTATATAGTTATAAATTTGTATGTAAAGTGGTATCTTACTTTCTGAATCTAAAGGGATGATAAGTTCCATTGTCATCTTCCTTTCAAACTGCCCCTGTAAAAAAGAATAAAACTGCCACTTACAAAAGGGGCATGTGCTTTTTATAATAACAATTATAAAATATTTTGAATTTTTTATAAATAATTGGAGGGAAAGAATATGAGTACATGTGTACAAGAGGTAAAAACAGAACAAGAATTTTGTATGGTATTACCAGTATTACAGCAGTTGCGGCCCACACTTTCTCAAGAAGAAGCACAGTCTCTTTTAGAAAGAATGAAAGAAGAAAATTATCGTCTATTTGCTTTGTATAATAGTGAGGAAGAAGTAGTGAGTTTAGCAGGAACGGCAATTTGTACAAATTTTTATAATAAGAAACATGTCTTTATATATGATCTTGTTACAGCAGAAGCACATCGTTCAAAAGGACATGGAGAAAAACTACTCTCGTATATTGAGGAGTGGGGGAAAGAGAATGGTTGTAATTGTGTCGTATTAACTTCAGCATTTCCAAGAATAGATGCGCACCGTTTTTATGAACGGGAGGGGTATGAAAAAGTGAGTTATTCGTTTTGGAAAGAAATAAAATAAAGCAGGAGACTATCCTGCTTTATTTTATACAAAGAGTTTGTTTTATAGTGAAGAAGACTGCTTTTGATCCTTTATAAATAAATATATCATACTACCAATGATTACAACTGTCATAATGATAATCGTTCCAAGGAGAGCATAATGTATGAGAGAAGAAGGGAACGCAAATGATGAAACTCCGATACATAAGCCTGCTAATAGAATAGAAATACCACATATCTTTTGTGCCTTTTTCTCTAGCTTCTTGCTATTCCATTGATAGGACATAGTAGAACTTTGGCATCAACCTTCGTAATGAAATAGCTGATAATAATGAAAAGTAGTCCGACGGCAGAGAGAATGAATTGTTCATACGGAAGAGTGTAACCAAGTACAAGTAGAGAAATGGTCATATCAGTAAGGAAAAGGAACAGTAATACTGCATTTCCAATCCATTTGAAAAAACGTGCGTCTTCTACCGTGTGTGATATACCTTCAAATAAAAAAGCGATAAAGCATGATAGAAGAATAGCAATTGTTACATGTGTTCCTTTTGTCAGAGTAGAAGTGGGATTTCCATTAAAGTCCCACTTTGTTACAACTTCAGGCGGCAAGAAAAAGTATAGAATGACGATTGTAGCAATAATCGGGCATAGCAAAATTAAGCCGAATTTATTTTTTATAATAACCCTTCTTTCTAGATATTGGCAGAAGAGTGATAAGAATGTTCTTTTTTGTTAGCGAATGTGAAGGAGTGTTTGTCTTGTATGTATGGGGATATTTCTTTTTTTCTTTCGATTTTTTTAATAGAATATTCTTTCCTTGCTAAAGCATCTTGTATTCCTGTTGTCATTAGTTTCAGTATGAGGATAGTCAGAAATAGAGCAGCAAGTGTACTAAAAACAATCCACATTGATACATTTAGTTCGAAATAGTTGAGACCAATAAGTCCTGCCCAGTCGTTAGAAAGCGAAATCAACTTATCTTCGCCTAAGTCTGCACTTTTCCTTTGTACACCTCCAATAAATTGACTTACCAATGCAAGATGCGTAATTAAAAGAAGTGTTTGTACAATATGCTGCATAAATAATACGAATAGGCGATCTTTTAATAATACACGTAAATGTGTACGAACAATGTGTAAACGACTTGCTCCCATTAGTTGTGAACTTAAAATATATTCTTGTTTCATAAATTCATCAATTTCAGAAGAAATATATATTGTTACAGTAGGTAAAACAACAAGAACGAGAACGATAGCTTGATATGATACAAGAGGCAAGTTTACCTCGAGTTTACTATCTAGGTTTGAAAAGACCATTTTGTTCATAGGACGCATTAATATGTATGCGACAAAAACGGTTGGTAAATAATAAAATACTTCTGTACATGTTTTTACAAAGTTTTTTAATCGTGTTACATATAAGCTTAATAACACACCCAATATTGTACCAAGTAAAACGCGTAACAAACTGATTCCAATTGCGAATAAAATTGTAAATTTCGCACCATCTAATATTTGAAAGAAAATCGATTCACCAAAGCGATCAGAACCAAGAGGCGGCATTTGCTTTGGTGAAAATGGTGAAGCGGCAATTAAATCTCCATTCTCATCGTATAACAGTCTCATTGGCTTTAAAGTATCTTCTTTGAAGTAGAGACCATAAATAAAACTAGCGATGACAAGTACGACAATATATGTCAATCCGAATAAAAAACGTTTTGATTTCCAAATAGATTTCATATAATTCCTCCTTCTATTTGTTTTTCCCATTTTTTTATAAAGTGAGAAGAAATTTGAAATAAAAGGTAAAATGGAATCACAATCATAATAAGCACAACGAATGTAATTGATGTCGAAAAGTAGTTTGTGAAAATAAGGAATTGAATAATACCTGACATGTGAAACACGCATTCTAGTACAAATAAATTGGAAAGTAAAAAGACAAAAATCATTTTTAAATGATGAAATAAGTGGATAAAAATATTTTTAAATAAATGGATACGGATAATATAGCTTGAAGAAAGGCCTTTTCCGTAAGCAACTTCGACATATGGTTTCATACGTTCTTCCTCTATGTACAATATCATCATTCGGAACATTTGAATTGTTGGGAGTATAGATAAACAAATAATAGGCAGTACATACGCTTTGTTTTCATTGAATGTCATAATGTGTACTGGCAATTCACCTGTTTGCCGAAAATACCACATAAAAAACATTTGTATACAAATCATAATCATTACGTCAGGGACAGCTTCTAATACGAAAACGGTGCGCTGTACGATAGTTTGGATCCACTGTGATGATAAAAAATAGAGATAAGCAATACTTGTGGCAACGAAGGTAGAAAGAAAAAAGGCAGCAAATAAAATTGTAAATGAATATATATATGGTTCTAATACAGTTGGAAATAAGGATACTGTTTTGCTTTCACCCGTAGGTGTAGGTATTTGAAATGTAAGAGAATGTAAAGAAAAAACTTGTTTTCCTATATTAGTAATGGCATGTATGAATTTACTTGGTTGAAATGAAATGTTTCCGCTTTCGTTTATAAATAGAGTTGGAATGTTTAATAGAACAAGTAACGTAATGATAACAGCTAGTAGTTGTATAGAGAATTTCCGTAGATTCCTTAGCATAAAACCCCTCCCTAAAGTGCGTTTTTACAATATTATACAAAAAAATCAACTGTTTGTTTTGATTTTTCAGAAAAAATAATTATAATAAATAAAACTAGTAAATAAATATAATGTTTATCCCGCTATTCGCGGGCAGTAAGCCCTCACCTCAAGATTGAGAGAATCGAAGAAGAATAGGTGGGGAATGAAAAAAAACCACTGATGGAAGTTTCACTTTATCTAGTTCATTTAGAAGTAGGGAAGAGTGGTTTCATACTATTTTTGCTAGTAAAACTTATAGTGTATTGCTACATAGTAATCGAAAGATAACAAAGCATATATAGGAGGATTCTATGGAACATACTTATTTAAAAGGCGAAAAAGTAGTTATTCGAACGATAGAGAAAGCAGATTTGTATCCGCTATGGCAAGAAGTTTATAAAGAAGAGAAGCCGGAATGGAAAAAATGGGATGCGCCATATTTTCCATTTGTTAGACAAGAGTTTGCTGCTTTTCAAGAAAGTCTATGTTCTAAATTAATGAAAAATCCATATTCAGAGTTTCTTATTGAAAAAGATGGTGAAATCATAGGAATCGTAGCGTATTACTGGGAGCATAAGCCTTCACGTTGGTTAGAGATTGGTATTACCATTTACAATCCAACATATTGGAATGGGGGTTATGGTACAGAAGCTTTACGTTTGTACATTGACTTTCTATTCCAACATATGACGATTGGACGGGTCGGTTTAACGACATGGTCAGGAAATGGTCGTATGATGAAAGTTGCTGAGAACCTCGGTATGCAATTAGAAGGAAGAATGAGAAAATGCCGTTATTATAATGGAGAATATTATGATTCGATTCGGATGGGAATGATCCGTGAGGAATGGGAAGAAATGAAAGCGGCGAGGAGATGAGTCGTTTGTACGCAGCTATTGTAACGTTTGATGACCTATTTGCAACACATATAAAAAAGAAGTGGGATGAATTAAGTGTTTTGTTACCATATATAAACAACATTGAAGGAATCGAACCACATATTACATTGGCAGATTATAAACAGCTTGATATCGAAATATTCAAGAAAGAGCTACTTCAGTTTTCAAAGCGTACGAATACTATTGAAATTGAATTTTCTCATATAGGGAGTTTCCCGGTAAATGGAACGGTCTTTTATGCTCCGACAGTAACAGAAAATCTAAAACAGTTTCATACAAACTATCATAAATATTTTAGTCGTTTTCAAGATAATACAGATTCCTATTATGTACCAGATAAATGGGTTCCGCATTGTACAGTGGCAAGTAGATTAACCGAAATACAGTTAGGACAAGCTTTTCAACATGTATGTGAGAGCTTTGAAGTGATGCGAGCGGTAATAAATCGTATCAAGTTAATCCAAGTTGTATATGAAGATGGAATGTGTGTGAAGTGTAACACATTAGCAGATTATAGATTGGGGGAGTCTCTATGAATTTTGTCATCCGTGAAATGAAAGAAGAAGATATTCCAGCTGTACAACATGTGGCCAAGATTTCTTGGAATGATACATATAAAGACATTATTCCAATACCGGCGCAAGAGAAGTTTTTACAGCATGCTTATTCTCATGACATGATGAGCCACCGCTTACAACATTCACACTTATTTGTAGGAGAAGTAGATGGGAAAGTTGTAGGATTTGCAAATTTTTCACCAATAAAGCATCAATATGAAACGGAGTTAGGGGCAATTTACTTATTGCCTGAATATCAAGGTAGCGGTATAGGAACAGCATTATTACGTAAAGGAATTACAACATTAGAAGATGTCAAAAAGATATATATTAACGTAGAATCAGAGAATAAAACAGGAAAAGCATTTTATACTGCAAAAGGATTTGCGGTGGTAGATGCGTTTGAAGAAGACTTTGATGGGTATATGCTGAAAACATTAAGAATGGTATTGCATGTTTAACAGGAAGGGGGAGAAGAGGTTCTTATGATCAAAAGGGCAACTGAAAGCGATACAGAAAAAATTTTAGCTCATGCAGCCGAGTCTCTATATGAAGGGACTATGAAAACGAGTAAGTTTAGCCAAGAGAAAGTATTAGAGATTACGGCGCCACTTTTAGAAAAAGGAGCATTTTATCTTGTTATAAAACAGGATGATATTTTGAATGGCTGGATATTGATTGGAAGCAATAAGGACTATTTTTCTGGAGAAGAAATAGGCTTCATTTATGAATTGTATGTGTTGCCTTCTTATCGTGGACAAGGTCTTTCACGCCGGCTTATGAGAGCAGCAGTTGATGAGCTTTATAAGCTAGGCTACTCAGAAATTCGTTTGAACGTATTTGCAGGGAATTTCGCGAAAGAGTTGTATAAAGAAATGGGATTCGTTGAAAGACAAAGTGTTATGAGTTTGAAACGTGAGAGTATGTAAAGGGAGAATACTACGATACCGTGATAATGAGCTTATTACGAGAAGAATGGGGTCGAGATGTAATAAAGTGAAACTTCCATTAGTGGGGGTTTTACTGCCCGCGAATAGCGGGATAAAAAGTTAGGAGATGAGATGATGATAGTAGAAGCAGCGATGCTCCAAGTGAAGCGCGGGTTGGAGAATGAATTTGAAAATGCCTTTCAAGAGGCTTCTAGCATTATTTCCTCAATGAAAGGGTACCAAGGCCATACGCTTCATAAATGTATAGAAGCTACTGGGAAATATCTTTTGTTAGTGAACTGGGAGACGTTAGAAGATCATACGGAAGGGTTTCGAAAATCGAGTGAATATGAAGAATGGAAAAAGAGATTGCATCATTTTTATGAGCCATTTCCGATTGTAGAGCATTTTCGACATGTAGAATTAGGAGGAAAGAAAGCGAAAAACCTTTTCCGAGAAACCGAATAAAATCCATTGAAGGCGGAACGTTATCAGTCGGAGATATTGTCATACTGGACGCAGTGGACGGTGGATACAAGATAACAATAAAGACGGACAAAAAATAATACATATTGAAGGTGGTGTTGTAATCGTGAAGAAGAATCTCGTAATTGCATTATTACCAATCATCCTGTTATTCGGATGTTCAAGTGAGCAAACGAAAAAGACGAGTAAACAGGTTGAAAAAGAAGTTACAGACCCAACGGTAACGAAGGAAACGGAAAAT
This sequence comes from Bacillus pseudomycoides, assembly GCF_002582035.1. Classification (GTDB taxonomy): domain Bacteria; phylum Bacillota; class Bacilli; order Bacillales; family Bacillaceae_G; genus Bacillus_A; species Bacillus_A pseudomycoides_B. The sequence continues at coordinate 205,033 of NZ_NUQE01000036.1, read as the reverse complement.
CCGAGTATGAAGAGTTTCGAAAGGAGAGCCGCTGTAATAAAAAATGAATTTGGCGGTATCATTACAGATATTAAATTAAGTCAAGTGGATAACGTTTACAACGTGATTGTAACAGTTGACAAGGCAGCATTATCAAAGGCGAGTGAAGATTTGCAAAAGAATTTTGGTTACAGATCAAGAACAAAGGTTAAAGGCGCCGTTGCGAATAGCGGCTTGCAGGAATATGGCAAAACGATTGTAAAGTATTTTTCAGCAGAAGATCAGGCAGAAATGATATTCGAGTAAGCAGGACGGCGCATACTTAATCGACGTTACTTAGGAGAGGCGAAAAAACATCACAAATCACGATTTATCGACCGTTGTTTATTTTGCAATCCCATTACTTTGAGCGAAGAAGAACGTAGTTTCATATCCGAATGGCTCACAGAAGATGGAAGGAACAAATAATAAAATTAAACTCATCAAAAGACGTGGTTTTGGCTATCGAAATGACGCTCATTTCCTCTTACGGATTTGCTTAGAAACAGGGGGATGATTTTGTCACCCCCGACTTATGGTGATGAACCCTTTTAGATACTGCAGAATTTTACTCGGGGCAATACTTGGTGGACATGACAATAATAAATGAATGTGCTCTTTTCCCACACTGCCTTGTAATATTGTGATTCCTCTTGCTTCACAGCCTTGTCTAATTAGTTCCCTTGTCATTATCGCAATAAATCCTTGTAATATCTTGTATCTATATTTTGTTACCCATATGACGTGGTACTTGATAACATAAACTACATGACTGCTTTTTCGATAACCGTCCATACTTTCACCTCTTAAGTATGGACATCTAACTATCAATTTCCTCTTTATTATTTAAGTCGATATTGGAGAGCGTTTCAAACAAGTAACAAAGATAATAATAGGGACTTAAATTGTTCTCTTTTGCCGTTTTCCATCAGGGGGATAAGATATCCTATACTGATGGCAGTTTCACTTTAGCGATACATTGTCCAAGTCCCGATATCCTTAAAGCCTAAACGTTTATAAATCCGTCCAGCAGCAGGGTTACTGTAAAATAAACAAAGTGTTCTTCCTTCGGCGATAAAATCTTGAATCATTTTACTTATGATCTGAGAAGCATACCCTTTTCCGCGGTGATTTGAGTGTGTACATACACCTACAACCATAGCAGATAATGAATTTTCTGCAGATGTGGACGCGCACGCGATAATTTTTCTGTTTTCTTCTATGTAATATGTCCGTCCAGTGTTTGTTTCAATTGCTTGGCGAAGGAGTTTTCCAGCATTGTCTGCTATTGCGAATTCAGTAATTTGTTGTCGTAAATGCATAATACGATCTACGTCTGCAACAGTTGCTATTTTTATGTTCTCTTTGTTTGTAACTTTTACTAACTGTTTATCAGTTGTACATTCACAAAAGTATGTATGAAGTTTTTTACCAAGGTTTAGATTATCAAGATTTTCAAACGGTTCTACAACCTCTGATTTTCCAGCGAGTTTAATGTATTCATGGTTAGTGAATTGATCAACGAATGCTTCTGGCTGGAATGAAGCCCCGGCATAAGCAATAAAGGAATCATGGAATCGCAATAGGACAGCTTGTAATTCATCTTTTATCGTAAACTGTCCCCATAGTTCTTGAAAATCTTGATCATATCCAAATGCCTCAATATCACCAATTAAGAATAAATTGAATGCAGCTTCTTTTTTTAAAAAGGAAAGTAGTTGTTTATGGTCTTGTTCGGTCAGCTTTCGAATCATTTTGCTGCAACCCCTTTTTTGTTATTTTCTAAATATTAGTACTGGTTGTTTTGGAAATCAATAAAAAATTTTATGTTTAGTTCACAATGTTTAGGAAAAACTAGGAAAGATATGAAAAAGGAGGTTATGAGCGATGGATCATCCAATTCAAGGGCTGATGAAAGCAGCTATGGAAAATTTGAAAGAAATGGTTGATGTAAATACAATTGTCGGTGAACCTGTTCAAACAGCGGATGGCGGTGTTGTTTTAACTGTTTCAAAAGTAGCATTTGGTTTTGGAGCAGGTGGATCAGATTTTTCCACAAATGATGCACAAAAGGCACAAAGCCATCCCGCATTTGGTGGTGGTAGTGCGGGTGGGGTTTCTATTACACCGGTGGCCTTTCTTGTTGTGAATAAGGATGGTGTAAATATTCTTCACCTGCAAAATGCAACGCACTTAGCAGAAAAAGTAATCGATCTTGCCCCGCAAACCATTGATAAGATCCAGTCGATCTTTCAAAGTAATAAAAAACAGGATAGTTCTCATTATCCACAAAATCCAGATGAAATTGCGTGAAAAGTGCCTGTTTATAAGCAGGCATTTTTTCTTGTAATGATGATGTAATAAAACTCATGAAAATGTAAATAGTTTTTATAGTTTTTTCTATGTTTCTAAAAATTTTCATGATAAAATATCCTATAGTATTGAACATATAAAACGAAGGTGGCTAGGTGCTTTGTCTGGAGGATCTGACCAAATCAGAAATATGATTTATATTAATGGTAATCGTCGCAATCATTGTTTTATCACATCTGGAATTACGTTTGAGGAATTTGCAAGCAATATTCCTTCGCCGCTTCATCAAGTCCTGCTTTTAAAGCATAGTTTTGAATGGGCGGATCTTCATTATCATACTTTATTTGAATATGCAGAAGAAGAGAATATACATAAATTAATTGCGGCAGACGTTGATGAGTTTGAAGAGTTTTGCTGGGTTGATTTTGATGATGTAAATGACTTGGATGAATTGGAGCCAAAAGAAATTGCAGAATTACTCTATTTGGCACACAAAAAAGAACCGCTCGGGAAGGCTTTTTTCCCACTTTTGAAAAATAGATTCGTTTATCTTTCTCATGATGATGGTTGGTACAATAAGGTATATTACCGAAGAATGCCGGACTTTGTTGGAATGCTAAGTAAGGTGATTCCTTATAAACTTGGTTCATTTGGAAAAAAACGATTCACATTCTTTCAAAAATCAAAAATTTATCCAGCGATTTCAAAAGAGGTCATTCTCGAACTTCTGCCATTTATGGAAGATGGCTTATATTTGGACTTAGCAGGAAAAATAGAATCAAGACGTGGCTTAGAGATTCCTGTTTATATCATCGGTTCATATGAAAGTACAAATGAAGTTTTAGATAGTTTAGAAGACTTGAAAAGTGAAGCTTCTAAAACAGGATGGCTTATTTTTGATAAGAAAGAACAAGAGTGGCAGTGGATAATGGACTAAGGGAACTTGACGCTAGGAGTCAAGTTTTCTTTCTTTTTTGAAAGGAGATAAAATGGGGAAGACTTTCACAATAATAGGTATTAGTAGTATTATATTTGTAGTAATTTTATTATTAACTTGTCCGAAAGAAGCGGACTTTCAAAAACATCTAGCAGATGAATATTCAATTGTGTGTAATGAAGTGAATTTTAATTGTACACAGCAAAGGGATAATAAAGAAGAAAAGCTAGAGTTTGTTGGTAGTGAAGTTCGAAACGGTGTATTCTTTATGAAAATAGAAGAAACCTTTCAAACAGAAACAGGAAAAAAGAAGACGTATAGTGCCATTGGAATATTAGGGATGTTCCTCTTTTCCTCTGAAAAGACTTTCTAATGTGGAAGGTCTTTTTTTTATACTCTCTCTCATATAGTTATGGTAAGACAGGCTTGGGGAGGAGATTATATTGAAGAAGACTTGCATCGTTTGCGGAGGAGAAGAATTTTTTTCGTCTACCTTATATGCTCGTACAAAACAAGACTGGGCGTATGCGCCGAATATGTATCGTTTTGAAAAAGTATTTATTGAACAGCGAGATGAGGAGAACTATCCTGTATTTCAAGAGATTACAGCTTATCATTGCAGTGGTTGCGGTTATGTGATGTTATTTCGTTGATGGAATCTGACATGGACAACCCTCTAAGTTTAGAACGAATAATTTACTTCATTATGGAACGCAATAATGAAAAAGACAGATTTGCAAACTAAAAAAGGANNTCCTTTTTTAGTTTGCAAATATTTTGTTCTTTAGTTTTTTTATACCACTACTTTTGGGCAGTAAGACCCCCACCATACGATGCAGAGAAAGTAAAGAAGATAGGTGGGGGGATGAATCCCTACTGATAGAAGTTTCACTTTATAAGAAAGCGGCTTTTAAAAAGCTGATAAGAAGAGCGGATATAATAAACTGAAAACTAGAGAAAATCCCCCAAAGCCAATAGCTGTATATCCAAGTGTTTTTGCTCCGTAATAAACAGCAAGAAGTCCAATTAAGATGGAAAGAGATCCAAATGTAATAGGATAGAAAGCGATTGAAAACAAAGAGATAAATAATGCAATGTATCCAACAATTGTACCAATGTCTATTCTGTCTTCTTCTTTGTGGATTTCTTTACGACGACGCTTAATGGGAAGTCGCTGAGGGGTAATTTCTACCGCATATTCTTCTTGTTTTTCTCCGCTTTTTAAATGATGTATTCGTTTTTTTGGCAATGAATGTCCCTCTCTTTCGATCTAGGGTATACTTAGTATTTTTTATAAAGAAAAAAACATGCCTGTTATTTATATCCAAACAAATAAAAAATGGCGAAAGTGATTGTCCGTTGCTATGTTATCCATCTCTCCTTAAAAATAAACAGGAATAATGTAAAATGATGTAGAATGACTTTTATTAGATGTAAAATGTAAAGGTGGGACAATAATGACAAAATTTAATTGGCATGAAGCAGCGCAGCAGAAATGGGATAATAATGCTGATTTCTGGAATCAAAATAGTCAAGAAATGTGGGATAGCGGTAGTCGTAGTACAATTATTCCGTTTTTCCAAAAATACATACGAAACGGCGCAACTGTTCTTGATGTAGGATGCGGAGATGGATACGGTACATACAAACTAAATAAAGCTGGTTACAAAGTTTGTGGTATTGATTTATCAGAGCAAATGATTGAAAAAGGAAAAGAGCGTGGTGAGAGTCCTAATTTATCGTTTATAGTAGGAGATCTTACTTCATTACCGTTTCAAGACGGAGAGTTTGCATCAGTTTTAGCAGTAAATTCATTAGAATGGACGGAAGCGCCGCTTCAAGCATTGCAAGAAATAAAGCGAGTATTAGCGCCAGAAGGTTTTGCATGTATTGCTATTTTAGGCCCAACTGCAAAGCCTCGTGAAAATAGTTATCCACGCCTATATGGAAAAGATGTCATTTGTAATACGATGATGCCGTGGGAATTTCAAAAGCTTGCCCAGGAACAAGGGTTATATTTAATGGATGGAATGGGTGTATATAAGCGTGGCGTAAACGAAAAGATGATTGGACAACTTCCTTTGGAATTGCAACAAGCTTTAACATTTATGTGGGTATTTATGTTTCAAAAAAAGTAACTTATAGGTGAGTTATAAGTGCAGAAAATACAAAAAACTGATACAATATTTTCAGAAACAATTAAAGGGGGACTAGGGAATATGGCAGCAACTACTACAGTAAAATCTGATATTGAAATTGCACAAGAAGCAAGCATGAAGAGAATTCAAGAGATTGCATCAGAATTAAACATTTTAGAAGAAGAATTAGAGCCATACGGTCATTATAAAGGGAAGTTATCTCTTGATATTTTTAAGCGCTTACAAGAAAAAGAGGATGGAAAAGTTGTTTTAGTTACAGCGATTAATCCTACTCCAGCAGGGGAAGGGAAATCAACTGTAACAGTTGGTTTAGGGCAAGCTTTTAATAAAATTGGTAAAAAAGCAGTTATTGCGCTTCGTGAACCATCTCTTGGACCAACTATGGGATTAAAAGGCGGTGCAGCGGGCGGTGGTTACTCGCAAGTCGTACCAATGGAAGACATTAATCTTCACTTTACAGGCGATATTCATGCGATTACAACTGCAAATAATGCACTTGCAGCATTTATCGATAACCATATTCAACAAGGAAATGATCTTCGCATCGATACACGTAAAATCGTATGGAAGCGCTGTGTAGATTTAAACGACCGTGCGCTTCGTAATGTTGTAATTGGTCTAGGTGGACCAGTACAAGGTGTACCGCGTGAAGATGGTTTTGATATTACAGTTGCATCTGAAATTATGGCTGTATTCTGCCTAGCGACAGATGTACAAGACTTAAAAGTACGTTTAGCTCGTATTGTTGTAGCTTACAATATGGATAATGAGCCTGTAACAGTAAAAGATTTAGGTGTAGAAGGTGCATTAACACTTCTATTAAAAGATGCATTAAAGCCAAACTTAGTACAAACGTTAGAAAATACACCAGCAATTATTCACGGTGGACCATTTGCCAACATTGCACATGGTTGTAACAGTGTAATTGCAACAACAATGGCAGCTAAACTTGGTGATTATGTGATTACGGAATCTGGTTTTGGTGCAGATTTAGGTGCTGAAAAATTCTTAGATATTAAAGCGCGAGCAGCAGGTATTAAGCCGGAAGCTGTTGTTATTGTTGCGACAATTCGTGCTCTTAAAATGCATGGCGGTGTAGCGAAAGATCAATTAAAAGAAGAAAATGTTGAAGCGTTAGCAAAGGGTATGGAAAATTTACAAAAACACGTTGAAACGATCCAAGAATTTGGTGTTCCGTTTGTTATTGCGATCAACAAATTTATTACAGATACAGATGCTGAAGTAGAGTACTTACAAACTTGGTGCGGTGAGCGCGGTTACGAAGTATCATTAACAGAAGTATGGGAAAAGGGTGGTCAAGGCGGTGTTGACCTAGCAGAGAAAGTATTAAAAGTAATTGAAAAAGGTGAAAATAAATACGCACCTTTATATGATTTAGAACTTCCATTAGAAGAAAAAATTCGTACAATTGCTCAAAAAGTATACGGTGCAAAAGATATTGAATTTGCACCAAAAGCCCGCAAGCAATTAACGCAATTTGCGGGAGAAGGATGGGGCAACCTGCCAATTTGTATGGCAAAAACACAGTATTCTCTTTCTGATGATGCAACAAAATTAGGGCGCCCAACTGACTTTGTTGTAACAATTCGTGAGTTAAAACCATCAATTGGTGCTGGATTTATCGTAGCATTAACAGGAACAATGTTAACAATGCCAGGACTTCCAAAGAAACCAGCTGCTCTTCAAATGGACGTAAATGAAGATGGAAAAGCAGTAGGTTTATTCTAAAAGGTTGTATTTCTTCTCTTTTATCTGTAAACTATACGTACATCACGCAGCGCCTTTCGATGGAAAGGCGCTTGTTTTTTGGAGGAATATATGTTTGATCCAACTGCTTTTGAAAATTTAAAAGTTATTGTTGAAGGAGCTGTATATGATTTTGATTTGCATGGTGACATCATTGTAACTGACCGAAAAGATATAATGGATCTAGCATCGTTTAGTCGTACATATACCATTTCGTTTCAACTGAAAGAGTATATAGAGTCTCTAGTAGAGGCAACATTTTTATTATCAGTTGATGCAAAAAATTTATCAGGTGAGATATTAGAGGTACCATATTTTGTGCCTGGCTGTGAAATGAAGCTTTTCTTTGCATTTTCTTTGGAGCATCCGGAAAAAGATTGTCAAGAAATCGAAGCGTTGTTACAATCCATATGGGGAAAAGAACGAATGATTACGCAGCAAATTTCATACGAATATAATAAGCAAGCGATTTCATATCATAACAAGGTAGAAATTTCATTTCAAAAAGCGATTACAGAAGACCATGTTGATGACTTAATAGCTGTTATTTCTCATATGATAGAAACGATGCGAACAATGCAACAATTTCTTCAAAAATAGAGATAAAGGAGAAAAAGAAATGATAAAAGATATGCAACCATTTTTGCAACAAGCTTGGGAGAAGGCTGGTTTTAAAGAGTTTACTGAAATCCAAAAGCAAGCTATTCCAACTATTTTAGAAGGACAAGATGTTATTGCTGAATCTCCAACTGGGACAGGTAAAACATTAGCGTATGTATTGCCACTTTTACATAAAATTAATCCTGAAGTGAAACAACCTCAAGTAGTAATTTTAGCACCGACGCGTGAACTTGTAATGCAAATTCATGAAGAAGTGCAAAAGTTTACTGCGGGTACTGAAATTTCAGGTGCATCTTTAATTGGTGGTGCGGATATTAAGCGTCAAGTAGAGAAGTTAAAGAAACATCCACGAGTAATCGTTGGCTCACCTGGACGTATTTTAGAACTAATCCGCATGAAGAAATTGAAAATGCATGAAGTGAAAACAATTGTATTTGATGAGTTTGATCAAATTGTAAAACAAAAGATGATAGATGCTGTGTCCGATGTTATTAAATCGACAATGCGTGATCGTCAAGTCGTATTCTTCTCTGCAACAATGACAAAAGATGCAGAAGAAGTAGCGCGTGATTTTGCCGTTGAACCGCAATTCGTTCGTATCAAACGTACGGATACAAAGAGTTTGGTTGAACATACGTATATCGTTTGCGAGCGTCGTGAAAAGAACGAGTACATTAGAAGAATTATGCATACTGGCGGTGTAAAAGCAGTTGCCTTTTTAAACGATCCATTCCGTTTAGATGAAATTGCGGAAAAACTGAAATTCCGTAAGATGAAAGCAGCAGCTCTTCATGCAGAAGCAAACAAACAAGAACGTGAAGCAACAATGCGTGCATTCCGACAAGGAAAAGTGGAAATCTTATTAGCAACAGATATTGCAGCACGTGGATTAGATATTGATGATTTAACACATGTTATTCATTTAGAATTACCAGATACACTCGATCAATATATTCATCGTTCTGGGCGTACAGGGCGTATGGGTAGAGAGGGAACGGTTGTTTCTCTTGTAACTCCTCAAGAAGAGAAGAAGTTACTTCAATTTGCGAAGAAGCTAGGCATTCAATTCAATAAAAAAGAAGTGTTTAAAGGTTCGTTTGTCGAGTCGAAACCGAAAGTTCCAAAGAAAAAGAAACCTGCATTTAATGGGAAGAAGAAACCTAGATAAATAAAAAAGACGCGGCTACGAATATTATGTAGTCGCGTCTTTTTTATTATCATTTAGGTGTAGACAGATTAGTGGTTAGCTTTTCTAAACAGAACACACCTTTCTGAATAGAAGTTTCTATATATCCAATGATTTGATTCAGTGTAAATACTTGTAGGCTTGTATATAAGTCTTGCTGTGGGTACAGCATATCGTCAAAAACTAATGCCTGAAAAGAATAGATGTTTTCCTCTAGTACTTCTTCTATATTCACCAAATTCGCTTTCTTATTCAAAATATGAAATAAGTTCTGATCTCTATCATAATAATGTAGCAATTTTCCGTTTAAAAGCTTAAAGTCGTGATGATACAATGAAAGGAGATTTGGATCGTAATCTATTCGATTTTTGAGCCATGGAAGATAAAACCCTTGTAGCCACATATCATCAGCAATGAGATGTGTATAGTACCCTAATATAAAAGGGGAATCTCTATATGCTTTATATTTATGAAGAAATGCTCCATAATCAATCCTTCTTGTGTAGTTCTTTACTGTACCTGTATAAAAGTGTGATATTTCTTTTTCGTTTCTTGAATGAACTGCATCAGCAGCAACTCCTCCGAGTAGGAAGGAAGTTTTGTCCCGAATAGCCAATTTATCTGCAATACAATTCGCAATAATTATATGCATAATTCTTGAGCCCATATAAAACACCTCTAACAAAGATTTTATGGTGTTAGCTGAACATCTAATATAACCTTGCCTGTACTTTGTCTACTTTCAACCCATTCATGTGCTTTTCCTGCATCTTGAAGAGAAAAATGTTTTCCTACTTTTATTTGTAAGTTACCATTACTTAAATGACGAAATACTTGCTTGGCAGTATGCTGAAGTAAATGGGGATGTTTTTTTCGAGTTGTTCCAAAGCTAAATCCGAGAATAGATCGGCAGCTTGCATGTAGATCTTTTGTTTGAAATGTTCCGATATCACCGCTTGCATTTCCAAAATGGACAAGGCGACCATAGAAGGCAAGACATTGCAAGCTTTGCTCTGATATGGTACCAGAAATAGAATCTAATATAACATCTGCACCTTCTCCATTCGTAATCTCATTTATTTTATGCACAAAATCTTCTTCTTTATAACAAATAACATGATCTGCCCCAGCTTCAAAAGCGATTTTCTTTTTTACTTCATTTCCAACTGTTCCAATTACTTGTCCAGCACCTAAAATTTTTGCGAGTTGAATAGCTGTTGTGCCAACTCCTCCTGCAGCTGCATGAATAAGAACTGTTTCGCCTTGTTGTAATCTTGCAACATCTGCTAGAAGTTTATAGCTTGTAAAGGAAACAATTGGACAGGCAGCAGCAGTTTCAAAATCAATTTCATTTGGTAATACAAAAGTAAGCTCTTCATCTGCTACAACATATTCAGCATAAGAACCGTTAGGTGGAAAAGCAATAACGCGCTGGCCCACTTTAATATTTGTTACTTTAGAACCAACTTGCTCTACGATTCCAGCAGCATCTATGCCAGGTATAAAAGGGAGATTTCCTGTTCCTTTCTTTCCGTATCTAGATTTTATATCGGCAAAGTTAACACTTGTTGCGACAACACGAATTAGAACTTGATTGGCGTTGATAGACGGTATGGATAAGTCTGTATACTTCATTACTTCAGGACCTCCAAATGTAGTTACAACAATGGCTTTCATGATATACCCTCCTAAAATAAATTCTATAATTTATTTTAAACGGCCATTATAAATTGGAAAATTATATAATAATTATCAAGAATTATAAGGAAGTATTATGAAACAGGTTGCTATTAATAAATTTTATACATAAAAATTTATCCCGCATTAACGGGCAGTAAGATCCTCACCTCAAGATTCAGAGAGAAGCAAGGAAGATAGATGGGGGATAACTGCCCGTAAAAGCCCGATTGGTTCAACTAACCATTCGAAGAAAAAGCACCTTCGAATGGAAGTTTCACTTTATTTCAAAAAAATCGAACGAAATTCTCTTTTCTTACCAATATATAGTGTAAGACATAAGGGAGGAGGCATTATGGATTATGTAAATAAAAAAGTACAAAAATAAAATAAGAATATTTCCATCGAGTTACTTCCTATAAAAAAGAGTCCATGTTAAGAATAAGTAGTTCCGATAATGTGGAGAAAAAGTCAAATAACAGCGTAAATGGCTTATGTTTTAGCGACATAATTAACAGGATAAACAACAATATAATTAGCAAATAAAAACCACTTGGATTATCCAAGTGGTTTTGACTTTGATGTGTAGGCTTATTTAACTAAAGCCCCCATTCAACAAGGATTATTTCTTTTTACATGCACTATACCCAATAATAATAATAGCAATAATTACTGCGAACCATATATACCAAGCCATATGATTTCCTCCTTAACTGGTGAAACATCAATATGATAATTCGTTTATTAGCAGCAACATTGCGGAAAACAGCTATATACTAAGAGTTATGCTGTTTACACCAGAATATTCTTACCATAAAATAACAATTTTCTTTATGTTATTTTTAAAATAAAACTTAAAAATAACAGAGCGATTAACAATCGAATTAACACCAAATTTCACAGAATGACAATAGTTACTGTCACATTGTTAATTCCTATGCTAATTGACACATACTTTTACTAAAAGTGTTGTTATATCAACGAAAAAGCAAACCAATTGTTATGTTAATTGATTTGCTAATTTATATTATATTTATAATGTTTCTCCACAAAAACGGAACTACTTATGTTAAGAAACGGACTCTTTTTTATAGCGACAAATATTTTCTTGTGAGCAGTAAGACTGTTCTTTCAAGGTAGTAAAATCTGAAAGAGACAAAATGGTTGTAACGATCAGGTCAGTGGGGGATGAAAAACCACTGATGGAAGTTTCACTTTATAGTCATCTTTGTTTGTTCCAGTTTTGTAAAATAATCTATAATTCCCATCGCACTAATTTCCATATCAAGTTTTAACACATCATAAATAGAATGTGTTGTTGGGACACCTTTTTTCGTAAGGTGCGATGAGACTTTTTCCAACAATAGAGTAGACAGTTGATGGCTTGCTTTTTCAAAGTTTTGTTCTTTTTCAAATACTTGTTTGCCGGTTTCAACAAATATATGGAGCCAATGTTCTAGCTGAGTGCAGATTTCAGAGATATGAGAAGAGCTACCATAATGGCCGAAATAAATAAAATCGACATTCATATTTTGAATAAGGTCTTTTGAAGCTAACATGGCTTCTGGTTGAAACTGTGTAGGTGATGTTGTCGGTAAATAAAGTTCAACATCAAATTCAGCTAATTGACGGTAGTAAATACCAATTGTATCACCTGTAAATATACCATTTGTTAAGGAATCATGAATGCTAATGTGATGCTTTGCATGGCCAGGTGTATCATAGAATGTAAGCGTCCGATCTTTTGCAATTTGCAGCGTTTCGCCATCTTGTACGATGTGAACGCGTTCTTCTGGAATAGGCAAGATGGGGTGAAAAAGTTTATCAAATGAATCTCCGTAAACAGCCTTTGCACCTTGAATGAGTTTAGTCGGATCAATCATGTGACGAGCGCCTCGAGAATGAACGAATAGCGTTGCGTTGGGGCATTTCTCCATCATTAAGCCAGCGGCACCAGCATGGTCAAGATGAACATGTGTGACAATAATATTTTTAATATCGACAAGCTGTATATTTAATTGTTGTAATCCATCTAAAAGATAAGGAAGAGAAGGTGCAGCGCACGTTTCAATTATAGTAATTTCATCACCAAGTAAGACATATGTACCTGTACGTTGTTCGTGCTGTAAGTCGTAATCGTCGATGATATATAACTGTGAAGATATTTTCTCTACTTTTTTCAAACTTATCACTCCTTATAATTTACTATTCTTTTCTTTTATTATAAAAGAAAAGGCAGAAAACGAAACATCGTTTTCTGCCTTTATGTAATGCGTTTAGTTATTTTGTTGTTTGCTAAGAGACATGATAAAGTAGCCAACAAGACCACCAATCGCTGGAACAGTAATTATCCCCGCTAGTCTAAAGTATTTGCTTAAGAAAATACCGTTAACATCCATAAACCATCCTAAGACAAGTAACATCATCATGTATAGTACGAAATAAAACTCGCGATTAGAAAGCTTTTCACTTTGTGCAGTTTTCATTATCAACACCATCCTTATTTGTAATAATGGAATTGAAAATGTCACAATTTAGAAGATAAACTGTCACATTTTGTTCACATTTTTATTGTAAAACTTTCCAAGAAAAATGTCTAGTTAGTTGTGACAACTTTTTGAACAAAAATAAAGCGTTCACATTAGACAATAAAGAGAAAGCATCTTATGATGAAAGTGAGAGTTATATGATAGGAGTGAAAAGGGCATGAAAATTTATGATTTTTCTGCAAAAGTAATAACAGGAGAAGAAAAGTCATTACGTGATTATGAAGGAAAAGTAGTATTAATTGTGAATGTTGCCAGTAAATGTGGTTTTACACCACAATATAAAGGATTACAAGCTTTGTATGAAAAATATAAGGAGCAAGGTTTTGAAATACTCGGATTTCCATGTAATCAATTTGGAGGTCAAGAGCCCGGAACAGAAGATGAAATTACGAGTTTTTGTGAACTAAATTATGGTGTGACGTTCCCAATGTTCGCAAAAATAGATGTAAAAGGGAATAACACGCATCCATTATTTCACTATTTAACGGAGCAAGCGCCAGGACTATTAGGGATGAAAGCAGTAAAATGGAATTTTACGAAATTTTTAGTGGGGCGTGATGGCGAGGTAGTGAAGCGTTTTGCACCCAATACGAAACCAGAACAGCTAGAAAAGGAAATTGAAAAGGAACTATAGAGAAAAGAGGCTAATATAGAAGAGCCTCTTTTTTTTGTTAGCTATCTTTTCAAATTATAGGTAACAGAGAAGAGTTTTTATTGATAATAAGAACATTCGAAAATAATATAGTAGTATAAGGATCTAGGGGGAAATGACTTGAGAAAATTTATTTTTACTATAGGATGTTTATTTATGCTGTTAGCAGGTTGCAGTACGAGTAATTATGATGCACATGTTGAAGCGGGTATGAAAGCATTAGAAGATAAGAATTATAGTGATGCAATGATGTGGTTTGAAAAAGCCAATCAAGAAAAGTCTACAGCTGAAACAAAAACTTTTATGAAAGTTGCAAAATGGATGGAACAGGGTGCTTCTGCATTAAAAGATGGGGATTATAAACAAACAATTGAAAATGCAAATCAAGTAATATATATGAAAAAAGATGCTGCACTTGAAAAAACTGTAAAGTCAAATGCTGAAGAAATGTTGCAGGAGGCAAAAGATATAGAGAAAAAAGAAGAAGCTAGAGATGAAAAGAGAAAGGAAGTAGAGGAGCAAGGTATTGATAAAGCAATTGAAGCAGTAGATAGTGTTGATAAAGTAAGAGAAAAACAGGAAGAGATTGGAGAATCTTTAGATAAAGCTGAAAAAGTAAAAGAAAAAATAGAAGCAAAAAACAGCTGATATGCAAAAAACATGGAAGGCACAAGGAACAAAGAATAAACTAAATGATTAACCATTCGTTTTACATGTTCATAGTGATTTTCCATAAGGATGTTAAAAGTTAGCAGGGAAAAATGAAGGAATTATGGTATAATAGAGAGCTTCTATTATATATATTAATTTTATAAAAAAAAAAAGAAAAAGTTCACACGAAATACAAAAGTATTCGATACAATGTCTCGGTGAGAAAAAAGCCATAAATACATGAAGAGATATTCTGTGTGTTCATTCAACAAATGTTTTAGTCAGAAAGGGAGAGAGAGATGAAGGAAGCGTTAAAAAAACAATTTCAAAATATGCGTTTTGTCTTATTAGCCGCTATTTTGATATGGTTAAAAACATATATTGTTACGCGATTTAGTTTTGATTTGAAGATAGAATCTCCTATGCAGGAATTCATTCTATTTATTAGTCCGTTAGCATCTTCTTTAGTGTTAATTGGGCTTTCATTATTTGCGAAGGGACCAAAAAGGAATTATATAGCTATCACTATTAACATTATTATGACCATTATCCTCATTGGTAATGTAATGTTTTATGGTTTTTATAATGATTTTGTTACACTTCCAGTGTTAATGCAAACGTCGAATATGGACGGATTAGGATCTAGTATAAAAGCTTTGTTAGACATTAAGTTTTTATTAATGTTTGCAGATATTATCTTTTTATTTTACCTTGCTAAAAAGAAACCTAAATTTGCAAAAACAGAGCGTATTTCTGGCTCTATGAAGTCACTATACTTTTTAATCAGTATTGCTATTTTTATGGTAAACCTTGGTTTAGCAGAAAAAGAACGTCCTGAATTATTAACTCGTTCATTTGACCGCGTTATGATTGTGAAAAACCTTGGGATATATTTCCATCAAGTGTATGATTTTGCATTGCAAGTAAAGACAAGCACACAAAAAGTATTTGCTGATGGAAGTAAAATTCAAGAAGCAGAGAATTATATGAAAACAGTGGAAACAAAACCTGATCCAAATATGTATGGTATGGCAAAAGGAAAGAACGTTATTGTTGTTTCTTTAGAATCAACGCAGTCCTTTTTAATTGATTCTAAAGTAAATGGGCAAGAAGTTACACCTTTCTTAAATCAATTTAAAAAAGAAAGTTATTATTTCGAAAACTTTTATCATCAGACAGGACAAGGGAAAACATCGGATGCAGAGTTTATGATTGATAACTCATTATATCCGTTAGATCGTGGTTCAGTATTCTTTACGAATGCTAGTAATGAGTATATGGCAACTCCAGAAATTTTACATGAACAAGGCTATTATACAGCTGTATTCCATGCGAATAATGCTTCGTTCTGGAATCGTAATGTGATGTATCCATCCTTAGGATATGATCGTTTCTATAATGAATTGGATTATAACGTTACACCAGAGAATAAAATAGGATGGGGATTGAAGGATAAAGAATTCTTTGATCAATCAGTGGATAAGTTACAAAAGATTGATCAGCCGTTCTATGCTCGTTTTCTTACATTAACGAACCATTTTCCATTTACGTATGATGACAGTATAAAAATGATTGAACCATTTAATTCAGGCGACGAAACATTAGATAACTATTTTGTTACAGCGCGCTATGAAGATGAAGCTTTAAAAGAATTTATTCAACGTTTAAAAGACACAGGAATATATGACAACTCAGTTATCGTTTTCTACGGTGATCACTATGGTATTTCAGACAACCATAATAAAGCGATGGCACAATATTTAGGGAAAGATGAAATTACTCCATACGATCACATGCAGTTACAACGTACACCATTATTTGTTCATGTTCCAGGTCAAACAGAAGGAAAAACAATGACTGCTCCTGCTGGTGAAGTAGACGTGAAACCGACGATTCTTCACTTATTAGGAGTTGATACTTCTAATGATATTGAGTTTGGTCATGATTTATTTTCACCAGATCGAGAACCGTTCGTTGTAGAACGTGATGGAAGCTTTATTACAGACAAATATATTTATTACAATAACACATTCTACGATCGTCTAACTGGTCAGGTCGCTCAAGTACCAGAACAAGAGGCAAAGGCACTTATTAATCGGGCACAGACAGAATTGAAAATGTCCGATAGTATTATTCAAGGTGACTTGTTACGTTTCTCAGATGCGGCGACTAAAGTGAAATCAGGAACAATCAAAACAGCAATTAAAGATGATGATAAGAAGAAAGAATAACGAAAAACCCGATGCCTGAGAAAGGCATCGGGTTTTTACTATACCTGAATTATATTTTAAAGAAAAATAAAAAAGCACCAAAATCCCTCTATAATAAGGTTAATAAGGTTTTTTGGCACTTTCATTGTTTGTATGTTTTATTAAACGGACAATTTTAAAACTGTTCATTCTTCTCCCAAGATTCAACGATATAATGAGCAATTGTCGGGTTTATACCGCGGCCAATTAAGTACGTGATGGCAGCAACTTCAGTCATGGCATGTGGTACAGAAGTATGTTGTGCTTCCTTTACACCGTAGTCTACCCACGGTTTTACGAGGTTTAATACAGGTTGTTTTAAGTGGTGATATTGTAAAGCATATTGTTGGATTTGTTGTTGCGTTGGTTCTGCTGGCATTGTAGGGTCGGATTGAGGGACACGTGGATCATAGTGATACGGTTGGTGTGGTTGTTGTTCATAGTATGGTTGATAGTATGGTTGCTGTGGATAGGGCTGTTGCGAGTTATAAAACATTTTTTTTCCTCCTTCATGATACTAAGTACAATATATAGTATGGGCGGACAAGAAAATATGTGATGAAAAAATGAGGGCATGTTACAATTATAAATTGGGTGAAGATATTATGAAAAAACAAGAACAAATTGAAAAAACGATTACATTTGTAAAAGGCATATTAGAAAAAGATGCAAGCGGACACGACTGGTACCATATTGAGCGTGTACATAAGTTAGCGATTGCATTATCTGAAAAGGAAGGCGGACATCGCTTTGTTATTGAAATGGCAGCTTTGCTTCACGATGTTGCAGATGAGAAGCTAAATGAAAGTGAAGAAGCTGGTATGAAAAAAGTAACAGATTGGCTTGAACAATTAGAGATTATACAAGAGGATATAGATCATATTGTTCATATTATCGCCAATATGTCTTATAAAGGCGGGCATGGTGGAACGGTAGCGACGTTAGAAGGGAAGATTGTTCAAGATGCAGACCGTCTTGATGCAATTGGAGCAATTGGGATTGCTCGGACATTTGCTTATGGAGGGGCAAAGGGACGGTTAATGTATGATCCAAACATTCCGCCGCGTGAGACGATGACGAAAGAAGAGTATAGAAAAAGTAATGAGCCATCGTTAAATCATTTTTATGAAAAACTGCTAAAGTTAAAAGATTTAATGAATACAAATGCAGCGAAAGAAGTAGCAGAAGAGCGTCACTGCTATATGGAACAATTTATTAATCAATTTATGAAAGAGTGGAATGCACAAATATGAGAATGTTAACAGTCGAAAATGTATCTAAATCATATGGAGATAAACCGTTATTTAATGGTCTATCTTTTAGTATTGCTGAGGGGCAGCGTGCTGGTATTATCGGTGTAAATGGAACTGGTAAATCAACATTATTAAAGATTATTGCAGGTGAAGAAATTCCGGATACAGGAGAAATGACACATACGCGCGGTTATACGATTAGTTATTTATCACAGCAACCGGATTTTAAAGAAAATTTAACTGTACTTGAGCAAGTGTTCCATGGCGATACACCGTTAATTCGACTTCTTCGTGAGTATGAGCAAACATTATTGAACTTAGAAAAAAATCCAACAAATGAAAAAGCGCAGGAAGCATTATTTGCAGTGCAGCAGCGTATGGATGCAATGAATGCTTGGGAAGCAAATGCAAATGCAAAATCGTTGTTAACAAAGCTTGGTATTACTGATTTTTCTGTGGCTGTAGGAAATTTATCAGGTGGACAGAAAAAACGTGTTGCAATGGCGCAATGTTTTATTCAAACGCCAGATTTATTAATTTTGGATGAGCCGACGAACCATCTCGATCATGAAACAGTAGAATGGCTAGAAGAATATTTATCGCGTTATACAGGTTCTGTTTTACTTGTTACGCATGATCGTTATTTCTTAGATCGTGTAACGAACCGTATTTTTGAATTAGACAATGGTAAGTTATATAGCTATGAAGGAAACTACGGTGCCTTTTTAGAAGCAAAAGCACTTCGAGAAGAACAAGAAATTGCCCAAGAAGCAAAGCGTCAAAACATATATCGTCGTGAACTTGCATGGATTCGCCGCGGTGCAAAAGCTCGTTCTACGAAGCAAAAAGCACGTATTCAGCGTTTTGAAGAGCTGCAAAAGAAGGAAGGACCAACAGCAAAACAAAATGTTGATATTGCACTTGGTGGTAGCCGTTTAGGAAAGAAAGTACTCGAATTAAAAGATGTGACAAAAACATTTGGAGATAAAACGGTCCTTCATAATTTCCAATATATTGTGAAACCAGGCGATCGTATCGGTATTATCGGTGCAAACGGCAGCGGTAAATCTTCTCTATTAAACATGCTAGCTGGTAAAATTAAACCAGACAGCGGTGAGATTGAAGTTGGGCAAACGGTAAAAATCGCATACTATACGCAAGAAAATGAAGATATGAACTTAAATCAGCGTATGATTGAGTATATTAAAGAAGCAGCTGAAGTCATTCATACGACGGATGGAAAAACAATTAGTGCTTCGCAAATGCTAGAGCGCTTCTTGTTTGAGCCGCATACACATGGTACACCGCTTAATAAATTGTCAGGCGGTGAAAGAAGAAGACTGTATTTACTGCGCATTTTAATGGGAGAGCCGAACGTTCTGCTTCTAGATGAGCCGACAAACGATTTAGATACGCAAACATTAACAGTGCTTGAAGATTATTTAGAAGAGTTTCCTGGCGTTGTGATTACTGTATCGCATGATCGATACTTCCTTGATAAAATCGTAGAAGAACTTTTTGTTTTTGAAGGTAACGGTCACGTTCGCGTCTTCTTTGGTAGTTATAGCGATTATTTAGAAGAGAAAAAAGAACAAGGAGCACTGTTAAAAGCAGAAGTACAGAAAGAGAAGAAAGTAGAAGAGGCTCCAAAACAACAAAGGAAACGTAAACTTTCCTATAATGAACAGCGAGAATGGGAAACGATTGAAGATAAGATTGCAGAGCTAGAAGCGAAAATTGAAAGTATTGCAGAAGAATTAGAGAAAGTTGGTGCTGATTATACGAAAGCACAGCAGCTTTCTGAAGAGCAGCAACAAATAGAAGAAGAATTAGAACAAACAATGGAGCGCTGGAGTGAACTATCTGACATTGTAGAAGGGCTAAAATAAAAACAAGCTGCATATGTTGAAAAATAAAGAGAAAATATTTACACTATTAGTAGAAGATATTTTAGGAGGGAAATAATGCGAACATCTAATCCAATGTTAAAGAAAGAGGCGTTTCGGAAAGAGGGCGTAAGTACTTCAGCGATGACAATCGGTGGTACAGTAGGTAAAACGTTTATTATGCTCATATTGTTATTAGGAACGTCTGTGTACGCATACACGCAGATGATAGAAAATAAGATGCAACCACCAGTATTATTTGGTGCTTTAATTATAGCGGCAATTGTAGCGCTTGCTTCGGCATTCGTACCACGTATTTCACCAATTACAGCGCCGATTTATGCAGCTGTGGAAGGGATTGTATTAGGAAGCATTTCTGCTATGTATACAATACGTTTTGGTGATTATATTATTTTACACGCAGTGTTATTAACCATTTCTATTTTACTAGCAATGTTAGTGTTATATGCAACGCGTGTTGTGAAAGTAACGGATAAGTTCCGTACAGGTGTTATGGCAGCAACGCTTGGGATTGTGATTATGTATTTAATCGTTTTAATTCTACAATTATTTGGCGCAACAGTACCGTTTTTACATCAAGGTGGAACAATTGGCATGATCGTTAGTGCAGTTGTGATTGTCGTTGCAGCGCTAAACTTAATGTTAGACTTTGATTTCATTGAAGGCGGTGCGCGCGGTGGTGCTCCAAAGTATATGGAGTGGTACGGCGCATTAGGATTAATGATGACATTAGTTTGGTTATACCTAGAAATTTTACGCTTCGTTTCTTATTTTGTAAAAAATGATTAAAATGGTGAAATCCTGCATGTTTGTATCATGCAGGATTTCTTTTTAAAACAGACAGTTTAGTAAAAGTCTTTTAATATTTAAACACTTAAGAGATGGCCTCGGTTATAGTACCGAGGCCATCTTTTTTAATGTCTATTGATAACAATGATGATTACGAGAGATGTTAATGATTTGAAGAATGAGCAGCCAAATTTTTCAAAATTATTTCTTTAATGGATGTTTGAGTGTAGCTATATAATAATTTTTTTCTGAAATAAGGAAGATCTTTAAAAATAAACTTTTTTTATCCTTCTACAACGGTGTTGTTTTAACTTTAAAAAATGGTGAAGTAGTTTTTACATTTCCATATTTTAATTCTAGGAAAATTCTTGAGCATTTTTTTGTGCTAAAATTCACCAAATCCTTACCCTACATAATTATTAAGTGATATGGCTAATTTAAAAGGGATGCATCCTATGTTTTTTATAGCTTATTACATTAAATATGGGAAAGAAGGAAATTTTCATGGCTAATACACATAAATTAACACTTTTTGGGTTAATTGGGATAACAATGGCTTTTTTTGGAACGGTACGAAGTGTGCCGACTCTTGCAATTACTGGTTGGACCCAAATCTTCTATATGGTGATCGCTGCATTTGCATTTGCTTTACCGATTGCGTTAATGTCAGCTGAGCTTTCAACGGCTTACCCTGAGGAAGGCGGTCCTCAAGTTTGGGTGAAAAATGGTTTAAGTGAGAAATGGGGATTTGTTACCTCATGGTTATTATGGGTTCAAATGTTTTTCGGGATGGTAATGGTTGCATCAACTGTTGGTATTCTATTTGGTTACGTTATAAATAAACCAACTTTATCTACAAACAACTACTTTATTTTTGCCGTAATCTTAATTTCGTACTGGGGTGTGACTTTATTAAACCTTAAGTTTGATATGGTAAAAGTTGCGGGGAATTGGGGCGCTGTTATTGGTGTGTACATTCCGTTTGTCATTCTTGTTATTTTAGGTGTCATTTATATGATTAAAAACGGGATTCAAGCTGATAGTTATTTAGGGGGTTTTAAGCCAAGTGATCTTGTTCCTAATTTTAAGGACTTAGGAAGTTTAACATATTTATCAGGAATTATCTTTATTTTTGCAGGAGTAGAAATTTCGTCTGTACATGCGAATAATATTGACAATCCAAAACGTAACTATCCAATTGCTGTTATCACTTCTGTTATTTTATTAGCAATTTTTAATATCATTGCTGGGTTAACAGTTGCAAATGCGGTACCAAAAGGTAAATTGGAGCTTGCCAATATTACACAGCCATATATGATTTTCTGCAAAGACTTAGGGATTCCATCTATCGTTGTTAACATCATTTCTTTAATGATTTTAATTGGTGTTTTAGTACAGCTAAGTGCATGGGTACTTGGACCAAGTAAATCGATGATTAAAGTGGCAGAGGAAGGGAATTTACCGAAGTTCTTCCAAAAGAGAACAGATAAAGGGATTCCAATCACATTTGTAATGATTCAAGCAATTGTCATTTCGTTAGTATCGATCTTATATATAGTAGTTCCAGATGTTAACAGTGCCTTCTTAATTATAACAATTACAACAACGATTTTGTATTGTATTGTTTATCTTTTAATCGCTATTTCAGCCGTTCGTTTGCGCTATAAGATGCCAGACCTTGATAGACCATTCAGATTGGGAAGTAAAGGGAATGGATTAATGTGGACGGTCTCCATTTTGGCAATGTTAAGTATTATTTTTACAATTTTTGTAAGTTTGGTTCCGCCATCTATTTTAAAGCCAAGTCAATATACTGGATATGTTATTTATCAAGTGGCCGCTACAGTAGTAATGATTGGTATAGCACTTATCATCAACAAATTTAAAAAACCAGAGTGGAAGAAAGATAACGACCCACCGGGGGATTTAAAGAAATCAAGCTAAAGAGCCCATAAATATTTGGTACGTATTCCTTAAATTTGAGATAGCTTATTTGATTAACAATGTTTTATACCCTGTTTTTGATGACAAATATTAATTTATCCCGCTATTCGCGGGCAGTAATACTCCTATCTTAAAATTTGGTGAAAGCAAAGAAGTTAAGTGGGAGTATTACTGCCCGTAAAAACCCGATTGGTTCAACTAATAATCAGTGGGGAGTGAAGAAAATCCCCACTGATTAAAGTTTCACTTTATGTGTGAATTTTTGTACGGTAAAACCTAAAAATAATAACGTATTTTGTATCGAAGTTACTTAGGAAAATATTTGAGATAATTTGGAGGAAATGAAAAATGAACTATAAAATTCCGGATATTAATTTAAAAGCACTATTCTTAGGTGATAAAGGTGAAAATGCCGACTTATTTAAAGAGCTGTTAATCAAAATGGTAGATGAACATGTAGGTTGGCGTCAAAATTACCAACCACAAGATTTACCAGTAATTACTCCGCAAGATAAAAGTTCACAAAGTTTTGAAGAAACGGCAGATCATATCCGCAGTGTAATGGATTTATTATCATCAAAACTTCGTACCAATTCATTACCGTGGCATTCGGCTGGGCGGTTTTGGGGACATATGAATTCCGAAACATTAATGCCAGCTATTATTGGGTATACAGCTGCAATGTTATGGAATGGGAATAACGTGGCATATGAATCTTCACCTGCCACTTCTCAAATGGAAGAAGAAGTAGGACATGAATTTGCTGCTCTTATGAGCTATAAAAAAGGTGAGAGTTGGGGGCATATTTGTGCGGATGGTTCGATTGCTAATCTAGAAGGCCTTTGGTATGCAAGAAACATGAAATCTCTTCCTTTAGCGGTTAAAGAAGTAGCTCCCCAATTAGTGGAAAATAAATCAGATTGGGAATTATTAAACATGACTACAGAAGAGATATTAGATATTATAGAAAAAATTCCTGAAAAAATTGATGACATAAAAGCACATTCTGCGCGTAGTGGTCAACATCTACAAGAGCTGGGTAAATGGTTGATTCCACAAACAAAACACTATTCTTGGCTAAAATCAGCGGATATTATTGGTATTGGCCTAGATAATGTGGAAGCAATTGATGTTGATCATAACTATCGAATGGACATTGGCAAACTCGAAGAAAAAATCCGAGAATTGGTTGCAGAAAAAATACCTATTCTTGGTGTGGTAGGCGTTATTGGTACAACAGAAGAAGGACAAGTAGATCGTATTGATAAAATTGTTGAGCTGCGTGAAAAATTAGCAAAAGAGGGTATTTATTTTTACATTCATATAGATGCTGCTTATGGTGGGTATGCTCGATCTATTTTCTTAGATGAAAATAACGAATTTATCGAATGGGATCAAATCGAAAAAGTGTACGCAAAATACAACATCTTCAGTGAAAAATGTGAATGGTTAACAAAAGAAATTTATCATTCATTTAAAGCAATGAACCAAACAGAAACAATTACAATTGATCCACATAAAATGGGGTATATCCCTTACTCTGCTGGTGGGATTGTAGTAAAAGATATTAGAATGCGTGACGTAATTTCTTACTTTGCAACATATGTGTTTGAAAAGGGAGCCGATATTCCTGCATTACTTGGTGCATATATGCTTGAAGGTTCAAAAGCAGGGGCAACTGCAGCCTCAGTTTGGACAGCCCATAAAGTATTACCATTAAACGTGACTGGTTATGGAAAATTACTTGGTGCAAGTATTGAAGGAGCTTACCGTTTTTATCATTTTTTACAGGATAAACAATTTAAAGTTGGAGATAAAACGATTAATGTTTATCCATTAACAAAACCTGACTTTAATATGGTTGACTATGTGTTTAATGAAGAAGGAAACACAGATTTAACAAAAATGAACAAATTAAATCATGATTTCTTTGGTGAAGCTTCTTACGTTAAAGGGAATATATATCACAATGAATTTATCACTTCTCATACAGATTTTGCTATCCCTGACTATGGAAACAGCCCACTTCCATATGTGAAAAGTCTTGGATTTAGTGAAGAAGAATGGGATAAGGAAAGAAAAGTAACAATACTACGAGCTTGTGCATTATCTCCGTACGCTCATAATAAAGAAGTATTCGATGAATACGCTAGTAAGATTGAAAGCGCAATTCAAGAGAAGCTTGAAATCATTTACAATGTGGAAAAGAAAAGTAATGATGAGACATCTGTTTAAGATGCAGTATACGATATACGTTGAAGAAGCAAAGTAGCTATCGATAATATTGCTGAGAGCAGTATTAATGGTACAATCTGGGTGATAATACGATTAAGAATGGTCCTTATGTATTTTTTAGACATAGGGACTTTTGTTTTTAGACAAACTAAAAAAGTCAATTATTAAAAATGAAAGGGGTTAGAAAAGCATGAACATCATTGATGAATTAGAATGGCGTAATGCTATCAACCAACAAACAGATGAAGAAGGGTTACGTGAATTAGTAAATGAGAAAAAAATTTCCCTGTACTGTGGGGTAGATCCAACGGGTGATAGTATGCATATTGGACACTTAATCCCGTTTATGATGATGAAACGTTTCCAATTAGAAGGGCATCATCCAGTTATTTTAATTGGAGGAGCAACGGGAACAATTGGTGATCCAAGTGGACGTCAAACAGAACGTCAATTACAGACATTAGGACAAGTACAACATAATGTTGAGGCATTGACGGCACAAATGAAAAAGTTATTTGACTTTGGTGGTAATAGTAAAGTGAAAATGGTAAATAACTACGATTGGACGCATGAAGTAAGCATCCTTGAGTTTTTACGCGATTACGGTAAGAATTTTAGTGTGAATACGATGTTAGCAAAAGATATCGTAGCAAGTCGATTAGAGAGTGGGATTTCATTTACAGAATTTTCATATCAAATTCTACAAGCTATGGACTTTCATCACTTATACAAACACGAAGATGTACAATTACAAATTGGCGGCAGTGACCAATGGGGTAATATTACAAGCGGTTTAGACTTAATTCGTAAAAAAGAAGGATCAGATGCAAAAGTATTTGGATTAACAATACCTTTACTATTAAAGGCAGACGGCACAAAGTTTGGTAAGACAGCAGGAGGCGCGATTTGGTTAGATCCTGAAAAAACAACACCATTTGAATTCTACCAGTTCTGGGTAAACACAGATGATCGCGATGTAGTGAAATACTTAAAATTCTTCACATTCTTAACGAAAGATAGAATTGATGAATTAGCGGTTAAGGTTCAAACAGAGCCTCATAAACGCGAAGCGCAAAAAGTATTAGCAGAAGAAATGACGAAGTTTGTTCATAGTGAGAATGCATTTTTACAAGCAGTAAAAATTACAGAAGCATTATTTAGTGGGGATATTAAAGCGTTAACTGCGGATGAAATTGAACAAGGCTTTAAAGATATGCCAACTTTCCATGCTGCAAAGGAAACAAAAAATATTGTCGAGTGGTTAGTAGATTTAGGAATTGAACCTTCTAGACGCCAAGCAAGAGAAGATATTAATAATGGAGCTATTTTGATGAATGGAGACAAAGTAACAGATGTAAATACAGATGTTACGGTAGAAAATTCATTTGATGGAAGATTTATTATTATCCGTAAAGGTAAAAAGAGTTACAGCTTAGTAAAGCTGGGAAAATAGGGTAGTGTTATAGGTGACAGTGGGAATTCATTATGCTTACGTCGTGGAAACGCTTTTTTAATGTTATTTTCTTCTTTTAGCTGAAATATTTCTTTTTCATTAACGGATGTAATAAGAGAATATGTTTTCATCCATTTATAAGCGGTTATTTCTGATACAACATACTTGCTGCCTAATTCCTTAACAGGTCGTCCTGAACAATATAATTCAACAACTATTTTTTAAAACTCTTCATGAAACTTCTTGTTTGTCATCCGGACATTTTCTCCTTGAAATCTATTGTAAGGACTTAGCTAAGTTGAGTTCATATGCCTATACTTACTCTATATTAGTGTATAGACGTTTACATAATTATAATGTTTAGAAACAAGAATATTCCTTTTTTTCGATACTGATGAATTAAATGATTAAAGTAAAGAAATCCTGCATGTTTGTATCATGCAGGATTTCTTTTTGGTATTTTATAAAGACAAAAATGAGTTTTTTTATACAAAAATATCTTTTTATGTTTTTTACGGCACTCTTCTTTTTTTCTACAATAAAGAAAAAAGAAGAGGTGAAATGAATCGTATGATGAATCGAGTAGTATTAATCGGTAGATTAACAAAAGATCCAGAATTATATTATACAAAGCAAGGGATTGCTTATGCGCGTCTTTGTGTGGCAGTAAATAGAGGGTTTCGTAACAGCTTAGGGGAGCAGCAAGCTGATTTCATTAACTGTTTGATTTGGCGAAAATCAGCGGAAAATGTAACGATATACTGCAAAAAAGGAGCACTTGTTGGTATAACCGGGCATATTCATACGAGTCAATACAATAATGAAAGTGGAAAAAGAATATATAAGACAGAAGTTGTTATTGAAAGAATTACTTTTTTAGAGAAGAAAAAAGAGCAAGCACCTCAGTAGGAGTCTTATTTCAGAACATGTTACAATACAGCTAAGAACAGCAATAAAGGAGAGACAATATTCGTGAAGATTAAAGGAATTGAACCGACACCAAGTCCAAATACAATGAAAGTTATTTTAAATGAAGTGTTACCATCAGGAGCACGTAATAATTATACACGTAATAATATGGGGGAAGCTCCGGAAAGAGTGCAGCAAATTTTACAAATTGAAGGTATTAAAGGTGTGTATCACGTTGCGGACTTTTTAGCGGTAGAGCGTAATGCAAAATATGACTGGAAACATATTTTACAGCAAGTACGTGCTGTATTTGGGGAAGAAGTAGCAACGGAGAGTGAAAAAGAAGCCAATGCGCAT
This sequence comes from Bacillus pseudomycoides, assembly GCF_002582035.1. Lineage (GTDB taxonomy): Bacteria > Bacillota > Bacilli > Bacillales > Bacillaceae_G > Bacillus_A > Bacillus_A pseudomycoides_B. The sequence continues at coordinate 177,407 of NZ_NUQE01000036.1, read as the reverse complement.
TTTGGGGAAGTAAAAGTATTTATTCAAATGTTCTTTACTATTCCTATGCAAGTGAAGTTAACAGATGGTACAACAGAGGAACGAGTTGGATTGCCAGATCGCTTTAAAGAAGCAATTATGAAAGTGCAAATGTCTGCGCCAAATGTTGTAAAAGAACGTAAGTGGGTTGAGCAAAGTACACGCTACGGTGACTTTGAAGACATTGGGAAAGAAGTTATGGAAGAAATTGTTGCGGCATATCCAGCTGATCGTGTAGATGCGATTGTACAAGAATTATTACAACAAGCAGGAGCAAATGAAGTAACGATTACAAAACGTCAGCCATATAAAGTAACAGAGGAAATGATGAATGATTCTGATTGGACAAAACGTTATGCGGCACTTGAACAAATGGATCCAACAGAAGAAGATATCCCTGTACTGAAGAAAGCGTTAGAAGATGAAAAAGTATCCATTCGCCGCCTAGCAACAGCTTATTTAGGAATGGTAAAAGGTGATGCTGTATTACCTTTACTATATAAAGCATTGCTTGACAGGTCAGTAAGCGTACGCCGTACAGCAGGTGACTGCCTATCAGATATCGGTGATCCAGCAGCAATGTTTGTGATGATTAAATCGTTAAAAGATCCAAGTAAACTTGTACGTTGGCGTGCGGCAATGTTCTTATTTGAAATTGGTGATGAAAGTGCAGTTCCAGCACTTCGCATAGCACAGGAAGATCCAGAATTTGAGGTAGCGATGCAAGCTCGCTTAGCCCTTGAACGTATTGAAGGCGGAGAAGAAGCGAAAGGTTCTGTTTGGAAGCAAATGACGGAGTATCGAAAAGGAGAATAATAGCCATGCTTGTTTTTTATGATAGCTGGTGCCCGATGTGTACAAAGGTTGCAAATCGAACGAAAGAACTAGATAAAAAGGGGAAAATCAAATTTGTCTCTTTTCGCGAAGAAGAAATTGTTCAGCAATATTGCTTATCAGAAGAGATGCAGCAAAATATGGAGAAACAGCTGTATATTTATAAAGATAGTCGTTGGTATAAAGGCATTAAAAGTGTAGATGTTTTAGCGAAAGCAATTCCTGCATACTGGGCAATCGTACCATTTATTAAATTATCGATGCTTTTTGGTTTTGGTCAATTTTTATATGATTATATTGCCGAGAGAAGAGGAATTGTCCCTGTCGGACATTGCAAAGACGGGGTTTGCGAACTTCCGAGGAAAAAATAAGAAAGTCATTATGTTTCTTTTGCGTCTATTATTAGAGCATGATATGATGAATCTGGAATGAAAGTTGAAGGAGAGATTAGTAACATGACAAATGCATACGAAGAATATATGCGCCAAATGGTAATTCCAATGCGTCAAGAATTAGTACGCGCAGGATTTAAAGAATTAACAACAGCAGAAAATGTGCAAGAATATATGGAAAATGCAGAAGGGACTACATTAGTTGTTGTGAACTCTGTTTGTGGTTGTGCGGCAGGCCTAGCGCGCCCATCAGCAGGTCAAGCGGTTGTACGTTCTGAGAAGCAACCTGACAATCTTGTAACTGTATTTGCAGGTCAAGATAAAGAAGCGACAGCAATGATGCGTTCTTACTTTGATGATATCCCGCCATCTTCACCATCTATGGCACTATTAAAAGGTAAAGAAGTCGTTCACTTTATTCACCGTCATGAAATTGAAGGTGCAACAATGGAAGAAATTATTAATAACTTAGAACAAGCTTTTGAAAAGCACTGCTAAAAAGGGAGAAATTTTCTCCCTTTTTCTTTATAATGAGGTGACAGAATGATTGTAACGACAGCAGGACGAACAAATAAAGAGATGACCACATATGCTGAAAAAATAGCAACAGATTTGCAAAGTTCTTTTCTTGTGAGAAATGACCGTCCTATTTATGAATTACATGAGCAATATAAACAAGATGTACTTGTTGTTGGGAAAAATCGTTTAGCGATTTATCCGCAAGGAACGGAAGAATCGTTCTTTTTTCATCCAAATTCAGCAATGTTTCGCGTAAAGCGGTTAATGCGTGGTGAACATGATCCTTTTCTGCAAGCCGCACAGCTAGAAGAAGGAATGGAAGTATTGGATTGCACACTAGGTATGGCATCGGATAGCATCGTTGCAAGTTATGCTGTAGGAGAAGCAGGACAAGTCACTGGAGTAGAAGGCAACCGCTATATGGCATATTTGATTGAGAAAGGCCTTCAGCAATGGAATGCGGGTGTGACAGAAATAAATGGAGCAATGCAACGAATTACAGTGAAGCATACGGAGCATTTAACCTTTTTACAGCGATGTGCAGAGAATTGTTATGATATAGTGTATTTAGACCCAATGTTTGAAGAAACAGTATTGGAGTCAGACGGTATACGCAGTTTAAAACATTTTGCGCTGTACAACGATATTACGGATGAAACAATTGAACAGGCTAAGCGTGTAGCGAGAAAACGTGTTGTGTTAAAGGATCATTTTCGTAGTACACGCTTTGAAAAGCATAATTTCTTTGTATATAAACGAAAAAGCGCAAAATTTCATTTTGGTGTAATTGAAACTTGCTAATTGTCAGACAATCTGTATAATAGACTATAATAAATTGCATAGAAAATCTTAGATGAAGAGAGTAATTATTTTCAGAAGCGATAGCGAGCTAGGGATGGTGGAAGCCTAGTGCAAAGAAAATAATGAAGCGCACTTCGGAGATGCTGCTTGAACGGAATAGTAGAGTAAGCCGGGGATCCCTAACCTCGTTATAAACGGGAAAGTGGTTCGTTGCGAACAACAAGGGTGGTACCACGGGTGTAAACTCGTCTCTTTTTTTAGAAAAGAGGCGAGTTTTTTTGTGGATAAAGTGAAACTTTCATCAGTGGAGTGTTTTATTCCCTACTGATGGAAAGCCCGTTCAATCGGGCGCATGCTAGCGGTTATCTCCGACCTATCTTCTTCGGTTTGAGGGGTGCGGGTTACTGTTCGCGAATAGCAGGATAAAAAGGAGGAAGATACTAATGGAATATAAAATGAAGTTTGCAGAGCATGTATTCGATGTATTAGAACTAGATTTATCCCTACAACAAATTGCCGCTTTAATTGAAACACCAAAGCAAGATGAGTTTGGAGATGCTGCTTTTCCTTGTTTCACATTAGCAAAACAATATAAAAAAGCACCAGCAGTTATTGCGCAGGAATTAGCAGACAAATTATCTCACCCATTCTTTACAAAAGTGGAAGCGGTTGGGCCATATGTAAATGTATTCTTTGATCGTCAAACCGTAAGTAATGAAGTGTTATGTGAAATTCTAGATGAAAAGGAAGAATACGGACGACTGTACTTTGGGCAAGAAAAAACAGTTGTGATTGACTATTCTTCTCCTAATATCGCTAAACCATTTTCGATGGGGCATTTACGTTCTACAATGATTGGAAATGCATTAAAGCATATATCTGAAAAATGTGGTTACGAAGTTGTCGGTATTAACTACGTTGGTGATTGGGGAACACAGTTTGGGAAACTAATCACTGCTTATAAAAAATGGGGCAATGAAGAGCTTGTAAGAGAAGACCCAATTCGTGAGCTATTTAAGTTATACGTACGTTTTCATGAGGAAGTAAAAATACATCCAGAGTTAGAAGAAGAAGGGCGTGCCTGGTTTAAGAATTTAGAGAATCACAACGAAGAAGCCGTATATTTATGGAACTGGTTCCGTCACGAATCTTTAAAAGAGTTCTCTCGTATTTATGAACTGCTTGGCGTAGAATTCTCAAACTTCCAAGGTGAGGCATTCTATAATGATAAAATGGATGATCTTGTTTCCCTTCTAGAAGAACATCACTTATTAGAAGAATCTGATGGGGCACAAGTTGTAAATTTAGAGGCAGAAGGAATGCCGCCATGTTTAATTAAAAAGTCAGATGGTGCTACTCTTTATGCAACGCGTGATTTAACAGCGGCATTATATCGCCAAAATACGTATGAATTTGATAAAGCATTATATGTCGTTGGGGAAGAACAAAGCTTGCATTTTTCACAATTCTTCACTGTATTAAAGAAATTAGGATTTGAGTGGGTAGAAGGTATGTCTCACGTTCCGTTTGGACTTATTTTAAAAGATGGTAAGAAAATGTCTACTCGTAAAGGAAAAGTTGTTTTACTAGAAGAGGTGTTAGAAGAAGCAATCTCACTAGCGCAGCAAAATATTGAAGAAAAGAATCCGAACTTAAAGAAGAAAGATGAAGTAGCGAGACAGGTCGGCGTTGGTGCAATTATTTTCCATGATTTGAAAAATGAACGCATGCATAATATCGAATTTTCGCTTGAAAATATGCTGAAATTTGAAGGAGAAACAGGACCATACGTACAATACACACATGCGCGTACTTGTTCATTATTGAAAAAGGGCGATATAGATATTGAGAAACAAGAATTACAGTTAACAGATGATATAAGCTGGACAATAATAAAACTGCTTCATCGCTTTCCGCAAGTCATTGAAACAGCGTTTGCTAAATACGAGCCATCTCATATTGCAAAATATTTACTAGATGTGGCGCAAGCATTTAATAAATATTACGGTAACGTTCGTATTTTAGAAGAAAATGCAGAGAGAGAAAGTAGACTTGCGCTCGTATATGCAGTGGCAGTTGTGTTGAAAGAAGGTTTGCGTTTACTTGGGATGGAAGCGCCTGAGGAGATGTAGAAGACATAAAAGAGTATGTAAAATAAAGTAGTATAAAAGAAATGTGAAAAATGTTTAACAGGTACTTAAATAAGATTGAGCTGCTATCAAGGCAGCTCAATCTTATAGAAATACCTTTAGAAACGGTATTCAAAAGTACCAGTTATCATACAGTTACTTATTAAAAAATCCTAAAGCATACTTTACTCCTTCATGAATATCAGTTGTTTCGTATCCCGCTAATTCTTCAAAGGTAATTTTCATTTTTACTTTTTCTAATTCGTAACCACTATCTAAATCAATATCCAATAGAACTTCATATCCATCAGGAGTAGCATTTGTTTCGATGATGTTAAAAGTTTGAATTGCTGTACCTGTTTCATAATCAATCGGTTCTAAAAAATCTGCCATAAAAACACCACCATTTCGTTTTAAAATCTAGTACTGTAAGTATGAATTGTACAATGTTTTCGTGATAGTAAATGTTTTAGTTCTTTCAGTAGTTTAACCATGCGACATTCTGCTATTCATGCAACGTTCCAATTGATGTGGAATAAAAAAGGGTAGTAAAGATAAAAATTAAATGTATAAATATAGATTGAGAAAAAATATTCTAAATTAGTTGACAATTAATATTGTATTGGAATAAAATAACTGTTAATAAAAGTATACAAATCTGATGACGAGAAAGAGTAAAATATATCACTGTTCCCCAGAGAGCCGGTGCTTTGCTGAAAACCGGTGTTCGGTATATGTTTGAAAATCATCTCCGAGGAGTCGAACTGAACATAGTAAGTTCGAACGGTTGTCTACCGTTACAAGGAACGCGTATGATTGTACGTTGCTGAGTGCTATTGATGAACGATTAATCAATAGAAGTAGGGTGGTAGCGCGGGTAAACCCGTCCCTAATGATAGGGACGGTTTTTTTGTGTACTTTTAATTATTTCTTAAGGAGTGATTGTAGATGAAGAAGGTAGATGTGAAAGAATTAGCTGTAAGGAGAGAAGCACGAATTCGTAAGCAATGGAATGAACAGGATACCTTTATACAATCGATTCGAAATCGTGAAGGTGCACAATCTTTCGTATTTTATGAAGGACCGCCAACTGCGAATGGACTTCCGCACGTTGGGCATGCACTAGGGCGGACCATTAAAGATTTGGTTGCAAGATATAAAACGATGACAGGCTATAAAGTGCTGCGTAAGGCTGGATGGGATACACATGGATTACCGGTGGAATTAGGCGTTGAAAAACAGCTTGGTATTTCTGGTAAACATGATATTGAAAAGTACGGTGTAGAAGCCTTTCTTGCAAAATGTAAAGAAAGTGTATTTACGTATGAAAAGCAGTGGCGTGAATTTACAGAGAGTATCGGTTATTGGGTTGACATGGATGCGCCGTACATCACATTAGATAATTCTTATATCGAAAGTGTTTGGCATATTCTTGGAACAATTCATGAAAAAGGGTTGCTATATAAAGGGCACCGTGTTTCTCCTTATTGCCCAAGTTGTCAAACATCATTAAGCTCACATGAAGTCGCGCAAGGGTATAAAACAGTGAAGGATTTAAGTGCTATCGTTAAATTTCAGCTTGCAGATCGGAAAAACGAGTACGTACTCGGATGGACAACAACTCCGTGGACGCTTCCAGCTAATGTAGCGTTAGCGGTTCATCCAGAGATGGAATATGTTCGGGCACAGCAGGGAGAAAATGTTTATATTGTTGCGAAAGAGTTAGCGAAAGATGTATTGCAGCAGGAATATAAAGTGTTATCTGTTCACAAAGGAAGCGAGTTGACCGGACGTTCTTATGTACCGCCATTTCAGTTTGCGGAAGTTACAAATGGTCATTGTATTGTAAGTGCTGATTTTGTCACTGCGCATAGTGGTACAGGAATTGTGCATATCGCGCCTGCTTACGGGGAGGATGATTATAAAGTTGTCCAAGAACATGGTTTATCATTTGTGAATGTTGTAAACGAGAAAGGAGAATACACATCTGATGTTCCTTTTTTACAAGGGAAATTTGTAAAAGAGTGTGATGTTGATATTGTTCGCTATTTAGCTGAACATGGTCTTCTTTATCATAAAGAGAAGTATGAGCATAGTTATCCGCATTGTTGGCGCTGTGATTCACCGCTATTGTATTACGCAAATGAAAGTTGGTTCATTCGAACAACTGCTTTAAAAGAACAATTTTTACAAAATAATAATGAAGTATCATGGTACCCGGAGCATATTCAACATGGCCGGTTTGGTAACTTTTTAGAAAATATGGTCGATTGGAATATTAGCCGAAATCGATATTGGGGTACACCGCTTAATGTTTGGGAGTGCGGTACTTGTGATCATCAATTTGCACCGAAAAGCATCGAAGAGCTAAGACGTTGTGCAACTGACGCTGTAGATGAAAAAATTGAACTGCATAAGCCATATGTGGATGAAGTAAAAGTAAAATGTTCTAAATGCGGCGAAACGATGAAGCGGACGCCGGAAGTTATTGATGTTTGGTTTGATAGCGGTTCGATGCCATTTGCACAGTATCATTATCCATTTGAAAATAAGGAGTTATTTGAAGAACAATTTCCAGCGGATGTTATTGCTGAAGGAATTGATCAGACGCGCGGGTGGTTTTATAGCTTACTTGCGGTGTCTACACTGTACACTGGCAGAGCACCATATAAGCGTGTATTATCACTTGGACATGTGTTAGATGAAAATGGACAAAAGATGTCAAAAAGTAAAGGGAATGCGTTAGACCCAGTAGATTTAGTAGAGAAATTTGGAGCGGATGCGTTGCGGTGGGCCCTTCTTGTAGATAGTGCTCCGTGGAATCCGAAGCGATTTTCAGAACGAACTGTACAAGAGGCAAAGTCGAAACTAGTTGATACGTTGTTAAATGTATATAGCTTTTATGTGCTATACGCGGATTTAGATGGATACAATCCAAAACAGGAATATAGTACAAAGAAAACAAAATTGGATGAATGGGTATTATCAAGATTGCATAGTACGATTCAAAAAGTGAGCATGGCTTTAGAAGATTATCAATTTACAACAGCTGCTCGTGAAATAGCATTATTCGTTGAAGAAGTGAGTAATTGGTATGTAAGACGTTCCCGCAGTCGTTTTTGGGCATCTGGTATGAATGCTGAAAAAGCAGCGGCATATGATACGCTACATGGAGTGCTTGTGACAATTAGTAAGCTGCTTGCACCGTTTACACCATTTTTAGCAGAGGATATTCATTTGAATTTAGAAGGTAGCAGCGTTCATTTAACAGATTATCCAGTATTGGATGAAACGTTAATTCATACACAGCTTGAAAAAGAGATGGCAGCTGTTTTACAAGTAGTTGAGCTCGGACGTAGTATTCGCAATCAACATACTTTAAAAGTAAAACAGCCATTAGCAAAATTCGTTGTATTTGAGCATACAAAGCAAGAAATGGATTGGGATTCCTATAAAGAGATTGTAATGGATGAACTTAATGTGAAAGAAGTTACAGTCGAACATAGCGAAGCGGGTTATATGTCATATCGGTTAAAACTAAACTTTAAACAAGCAGGACCGAAATTTGGAAAGCAACTCAATACGGTAAATAATTGGCTGCAAAATTTATCTAGTGAAGAAGTAAATGCGTTTATAAACAGTGAACAAGCAACGTGTCAATTGCTGTCTGGAGAAGCTGTCACTGTAACATTAGACGATGTGCTTGTTGAAAAAGTGCCGAAAGCAGGATTTGCTGATGCTACGAACGGATTATATACTGTCATGATGGATACGAATGTAACGAATGAGTTGCTACAGGAGGGAATGGCGCGAGAATTTATTCGCGCTGTGCAGGAGTATCGAAAACAATTAAATTTACCAGTAAATTTACGGGTAGACATTGAAGTTCAATGTAACGAGGAATTACAATATGTAATTATGAAGTATAAAGAATTACTGCAAGAAAACTTACTCATGAAACAATTATTCATCAAGGAATCGATACAACAAGTAAAACAAGTCCAAGTAGGAAATAAGCAGGTATTGATTAATCTTAGAGTGAACGAAATATAAGATAAGAAAAAACAGAGTGTACGCTCTGTTTTTTCTTTTAAAAAAACTGTGAAAAAACATTGTAAGTTCTATAGCTAATATATAAAATTATGAAAAAAGAATGGAGTGAAAAGATGCGAGACTTGGAGAAATTACGAGTATATGTGAAAAAGAAGGAATTTTTAAATGGTATATCAGAAATTCAAAAAGAAATTGAGGAAATAAGATCGAAAAAATCCCTTTCATACTTGAAAGAGTGGTTAGGCACAATTTCTTCAGAAGAAGATTTTTATACACTTATTCAATTGTTTGATGAAGGCTTGATGCCATCTTATAGTAGATTTGTAGTACGATATGCGCATCGTCGTTTTAAAAGCTTTCGTACGCTTACTTGGTTTTGTGATGATTTAATTGATGAACGGAAATCATTAGATGCAGAAGATCTGTTAAAAGAGGCATTGCAAAAAGAAGGTACGACTGCTGAAAAAGAGCATCTTGCAAAAGCATATTTTGTATTGGCACGTTGCATACTTGAAATGCGCCGTTATGAAGAAGCATATACATATATGAAGAAAGCAGAAGAGTTAAGTGAGATTCCTATTTTTGATAAGTGGGGCTACTTTTATTTATTTAAAGGCGATTGGCTGAAAGCAGAAGAAGTATTGCGAAAAGGAATGAATTGTGAGGAATGTGCAGATACGTCAACATATTTATTTGCCGAGTTGCATTCCATGAAAGGAGAACATAACAAATCATTACAAATCATTACGGAAGCGATGAGGAATTTTCCACAAGTTCCGTTCTTTTATTTAGAAAAGATAAAAAGATTATATGATAAAAAAGCATATGATGAGTTGAGCCGAGTTTTACATAAAGCTCAAAAGTTGTTGCCATTTCATAGTTATCAATCGTATTTCTCGCAAATTTTGGTAGAAATCTATTATACGAAAGGTGATCAGGCTACGCTGCAAACATTGCTAGAAAATGAGAATAGTTTAAAAGATTCACCATATCACAACGCACTACGATTTGATGATAAAAAAGAAGTAATGTTACCGATTACCCCTGTCGTGCAGAAAGATAATTATTGCGTGCCTGCAAGTATAGAAATGATCTTGAAGCTGTTTGGAAAGCACGAAACGCAAGATGAAATTGCTAAGCATATTTTTGATGGAATAGGATCGAAGTTGTCCAAAACAGTTGAATATGTAGAATCGATTGGTTATAAAAGTCGTTTTTTTGTCGGTACAGTAGACACGTATAAAAAATTTATCGATGCTAATGTTCCGATTTTGCTTAGTGTCGATATAGATCATGTTTCACATGTGCAATTATTAGTCGGTTATAACGATCAGCTGCAAGTTTTATATATTCAAGATCCAAATTTTGCAGAGCGTATTCTTGTCACATATGAAGAATTTGCGAAGCAATATTTAAATACAAATTATTTATCCATCGCGATTGTTACAAAAGAGAAAAATGATCTCCTTTCTTTTTTATGTGAAGATGATGATTTGTATTTCCGCCGCATTTTTTCGTTAACAGATCAAATGGAATTTGCCGAACATGACGACGTGGAAGATTTGTTAAGACTCTTACACGAGCATAAAGAAAATCCTTATACATGGTTATATGCAATTAAGCATTTAGATTTACAAGATGGAAAGGAGTTTGTATATAGATGTGCGAGGCGTGCTTTACACGCTTATCCAGAATCGGATTATGTGAAACTTCATGCTGCGCAATGCTTTGTGCGTATTGAAGAATTGGAACAAGCATATACAGTATTAGAACAAGTGAAGCATAAAATTGCTAATCCATTCTATCATTTTATTGAGGGACGCATTGCGCTGGATGAGTCTCGTTATCATGATATGATTGCCAGTTTTCGTACGTCGCTCCAGCTAGACCCTGACCAGCCGGTAGCTTGGAGTTATATGGCAATTGGATATATGTATTTAGATGATTTAGAACTGGCTCTAAAGTATTCGTCTATTGCAGTGGGTCGTCACGAAGATCGTTTTGTTTTCGCAAATCATGCCCTTATTTTAATGGATGCAGACCGGGACGAAGAAGCATATGAAGTGTTTACTACGTTGTTAAAACAATATAAACGAGACGGATATGTATGGTGTGAGCGTGCAAGGTGTGCTTATAAATTAGGAAAGTTAAGAGCGGCAATTCGCGGATTTCGCATCGGCAAGGAATTAGATCATCAACTTCCGCTTCCATATATCATGTTAGCTGATATTTATGAAGCAGAATTAGATGATGAAAGAAAAGCAGAAGAGGTTTTATTGGAAGGCATGCAAAATGATGTCCAATCCGCTGCATTATATGCGAAATTAGGAGACTTTTATTTAGGACGGGAGCAATATGAAAAAGCACAGAAAATGTATGAAATAGGGCTTCAACATGATGAGAAAGATGCATCTTGTCATATAGGGATAAGTGAAGTCTACATAAAACAAGGGAGCTATGAAGCTGGAAAACAATATATTTTTAGCTTGAAAGAACAGTTTGCTGAAGAGAGCGACTTCCTTATTAATGCCGGGAAAATATTATGGAATGCTGCTATGGATCAAAACATAGAGCAAAGGGAAGTGGAATCAGCTTTTACGATAATGGAAGAAGGAATCGTTTGTATACAAAATAATTTCCGAGATGCACTAGAAATGTATGTAACGCAGCTAGAAGATACACCATTTTTGCAAAGAGGGATTTCGTTTTTAAATACTTTAGTTGAAAAAGATAGCAGTAATATAGATTATATGTGTTATTTAGGCATATTACAGGAGTCGGCTGGAAATTATATAAAATCCATTCAGCTTTATGAGCGAGCGGTGCAGATGACTGAAGATACATTCCCTCATTTTAGGCTGGGAGAAGTATATAAGGCATTGGAAGAATGGGAAGAAGCAAAGAAGGCTTATTTGAAATGTGTAAAACGAGATTCTATATTCGCTATTGCTCATTTGAAATTAGCTGAAATCTATTTTGTTGAAGAAGATATAGCAAAAGAGCAGCATCATATGTTTGAAGGTTGTAAAAATGCACCTCTATTAGTAAATATGGAACATTTAGCGCATATATCAGTAAAAGTTGGGCGTCATGAGGAGCTCATTGTGGTTTTAAACAAAAAGAAAGGTATTGTTTCTGAATCATGGCGTTTGAATAGTCTTGCATATGTGTACGGTGCATCTGGTGATGGACAGAAAGAACGTGCTTATGTAGAACAGGCGCTTACACAGGAAAATGATCATGAAGAGATATTACATCATTATGCGAAAATATTACTCGCTTCCCACGAGAAAGAAGGCTTGCATATCATCGCCAAGTTGATCATGCAAAATGTTCACAATGAAGAAGCGTATGCAACGTATATAGATGGATTGCGAACGCAAAGAAAAGGTATAAGTGAGAGTTTAGCTGATTTGAAAATATCAAATGAAGAAAAAAGTTATGCGTTTATGTATGCAGCTTCTGCACTTGAACAAAAATTTATTGAACAGATGGAGCATGAAGAACAAACAGGAGCATTTTTCACAAAAATGTATCGCCGCATTCGAAACCGTGCGCAAGGTGTACTTTCTATTACTTCTATTATCGACCTTTATGAGACTGCAATCCGCCTAGATCAAAAAAACAATGCGGCAGTACAGCGATTTTCCCATTTTTACGTAAATGCTAATTTCATTGATGATGCACTAGAAATATTGCGTAAGTCGCTCAAAAATCATTGGAATTATGAAGTCGCACATCAACTTGTTATGCTACTTTTAGAACATGCAGATGAAAATAAGGTATGGCTGCAAGAAGCATTGCGTGAAACGGAGTACATTCTGGAAGAAAGGCCGATGGACGCACCGATTCGAATCTTACAAGGCACGATATTACTGGATTTACACAAGGAAGAAGAAGGGGAACATATTCTTCGCGCTTTAGCAGAGGATGTTCCGATGATCAGTGGTAGTTTTCTGCATTTAGGTGCTCTTTACAATAAACAAGGGCGTTACCGGGAAGCAATTGCTGTATTAGAGAAAGGATTAGAGTATCACCCAGAAGAGGATGAACTATATATTGGGCTTGGTATTTCTCATCATTTAAATGGTGATACGGAAAAAGCCTTACAGCTCATGAATGATGTATTATCGATTGATGAGTCCCATTCGAATGCAAGATATAATAAAGCATGCTATTTAACTATATTGAATCGAAAGGAAGAAGCGATTGCTGAATTAGAGCGCGTACTGCAAGAAGATGAAAGCGGCTATTTTGCAGAAATAATGGAGGACGATCCAGAGTTAATAAGCATTAAAAAGTATGTGGAGCAGTATATTTGATGTACAAAAGAATTGTAATGCATGCGGGGGGAATTTATAAACTAAAAAATAATATTGGATGAATAGAAGGAGTAAGAGAGATAGTTCTTCTAATTAATTTTAAAAAAATAAAGAAAAACAACTTGCATTTCGTCATTTGAAAGGATAGAATATTCCGTAAATATAAAAAGCGATGAGCAGGAAAAGTACATCGTGACCTGATCTACAGAGAGCAATCGGTAGCTGAGAAGATTGCGGTGCAGCGTGATGGAAAGACACCTGTGAGCGTTATTTTGAACGTGAACAACTAGTAAAAGTAAACGGCACCTACCGTTATCAGGCGAAAAGTGGTCAATGTGGCAATTTGGGTGGTACCGCGGTGAAATCCGTCCCTTATATAGGGGCGGATTTTTGTATTCTTTGAAAGGAGGTGAGCGGCCGTGGATGATGATGACAACGATAATAATAAACATCCAATCATACAATTAATAGTAGGAGGCGGAATGTATGAGTCAACAGACGAAGCGGTCGCTTATTAGCGAATGTACACCGCATGAAACGGTTGTGTTACAAGGATGGGCGAAGAAAATTCGCCATCTCGGAAATATTAGCTTTTTATTACTCCGTGATCGAACAGGCGTCATGCAATGTGTACTTGAAAAAGAATGGGCTGGATATAAGGTAGAAGTAGAAAGTGTTGTGCAAGTTATAGGAAAAGTGATTGGGACAGATAAAACGGAACTCGGAGTAGAATTATTAGTTGAGGATATACAGCTTATAAATGGTGCAGAGCAGATTCCATTTGAAGTGAATAAAAAGAAATTGCAAGTTGGTTTAGATCAAATGTTAAATTCTCGAACGTTGTCACTTCGACATGAACGAGTGCAAGCCATTTTTACAATTCAATCAATGCTTACACATGCCTTTAGCGAATATTTACTGCAACATGATTTTACAAGGATTTTCACACCGAAAATTGTTTCGCAAGGAGCGGAAGGCGGAGCAAATGTATTTCAGTTTCAATATTTTGAAAAAGAAGCATATTTAGCACAATCACCACAGTTTTATAAGCAGATGATGGTGGCGGGTGGATTAGAACGTGTTTTTGAAGTGGCACCTGTATACCGCGCTGAACATCACAATTCATCTCGTCATTTAAACGAATACATTTCCTTAGACGTCGAACTTGCATTTATTGAAGACTTTTATGAAGTAATGAAGCTTGAAACGGATGTACTTCGGTATATGTTTGAAAAAGTACAGCAGTGTTGTGCTAAGGAGTTGCAGTTGCTTCAAATTGAAATGCCAGTTATTACAGACATTCCAAAATTAACGGTTACGGAAGCGCAAAACATTTTACAAAAGGAGTATCGAAAAGAATCACCAATAGGCGATTTAGATTCAGAAGGAGAAAAACTGCTTGGGAAGTATGTAAAAGAAACATACAATAGCGATTTCGTCTTTATCACTCATTATCCGAAAGAAATACGTCCGATGTATACGATGCCAAATCAAGAGAATCCTTCTGTCACAGACTCTTTTGATTTACTGTATAAAGGATTAGAAATTACATCAGGTGCGCAGCGCATTCATAACTATAATATGTTAGTTCGTTCTTTTGAAGAAAAGGGATTAAATGTAGAAAACTTTCAATCCTATATCGATACATTCCGCTATGGATGTCCGCCGCACGGTGGATTTGCCATTGGATTAGAACGGCTTGTATATAAATTTTTAAACTTATCGAATGTTCGTGAAGCAAGCGCTTTTCCAAGAGACTGTACCCGGTTAGTACCGTAATATATGAAATAATCCCCGGTTAGCGTACCGGGGATTTGTTATGTGTATTTTTTAATTCCACATTAAAGGCAGTAAGATCCCCACCGATGAAAGTTCAGTTTACCACGTTATTTTCAATTCGTAATCGAAATAATCCACAATATCCAATGAGCACCTGGTACAAAAAGTACTTGGGCAAGTAATGTTCCTAAAAACCTGGAAATCATCAGCCATCCATACATTTTTCCCATTGTTTCTGCTCCGTTCTCCTTTTGAAGAGATCGCTCAGTTAATAGAGCAATTCTTGGGTCTAATAGTACAGTTAGTAAGATTGTTGCAAATCCGTTAACGAGACCAGAAGCCGTACTTGCATTTGTTGCATAAGCTGGATTTAAAAAAGAAGCGTATAAAGCAGAAAGAACACCTGCTGTATAAATAGCGGTAGCGAACATATTAATGAGCATAATACGTTTTGGAATACCTCCAATCCGCATCCGGTGAATCATTTCAAATTTTGGAAAACGGACATACTTTTTTGTGTACTTTAGTTTTTGAATGTTATTTGTTTTCATCAGACGAATGAAAGAACCGTCTGTTTCAAAGTTTTGAATCACATAGCCAAATAGTTTTGTAAGAGTCGGATATAAAAAGATTGCTAGTAATGTACCGATAGATGCAGCTAATAAAATAAGACGAATAGTTCTCTCTAAATCAATAGAAGCGTCTAGCTTTGCTTGATCGACGATGCCGCCAAGCAAAAAGGCTTGTAGTAAGTTAGAAGTTCTTGCGACAAGTAATACAATTCCAACTACAGATAATGAAACAGCGATCTTTTTTAAACGAATACCTGCAAGTCGGATGCTATAAGAACTTGTTTCTACTGCATGAATGATAATTGTAAAAACTACTATGAAAATTAATTTTGTCGTCATATGTATTCACCATCTATTACAAATTGGAAAATAAATCTAATCATACATGATGAGAAGGGGTTTGTACATCTTGATTTTTTTGTTTGATGGTGGTTTGTGGGGTATTCATTGACGGAATATTTACATTTTAATAATTATTTTGTAAAATAGTGAAGATTATGGCTAGGATGATAAGGGAGATAGGGATGAAAACATATTATTGTAACCGAGCGGAGGGGAATATATGTATACAACTTTTTTATTTGATCTAGATGGAACTTTAACAGATCCGAAAGAGGGGATTGTGAATTCGGTTATATATGCACTTCGAAAAATAGGGATAGATGAGCAAGATGATAAAAAGTTACTATCTTTTATCGGCCCGCCAATTCAACATTCGTTTGCTATTATATATAGAATGAATGAAAAACAAGTGGCAGAAGCAGTGACGTATTATCGTGAATATTTTCAAGCTAAGGGAATGTTTGAGAATCATGTATACGAACATATTCCCGGTGTATTACAAGATTTAAAGAATGCAAGGAAGCGTTTATTTGTTGCAACGTCTAAACCAACTATATTTGCAAAACAAATTTTGGAACACTTTCAGCTGGTGCATTATTTTGAAGAGATTGTCGGTAGCAATTTAGATGGAACGCGTATTGCAAAAACAGACATCATTCAGCATATTTTACATACATATCATGATTTAGAGAAAGAACATGTGGTTATGGTAGGCGATCGAGAGCACGATATAATTGGAGCACAGCAAATTGGAATTGATTCTATCGGAGTAATGTATGGATATGGTAGTAAAGAAGAATTAGTGGCAGCGGGAGCTACTCATATTATTGAAGATGTAGAACATATAAAGAAGTTTCATTATGTGTTAGAAAAGTAATAGATTGATAAAGTGAAACTTCCATCAGTGGGGGGATTTATCCCTCACTGATGTGAAAGCTCTCACCAATCGGGCTTTTACGGACAGTTATCCCCCACCTATCTTCTTCGCTTTTCTTTGAATCTTGAGGTGGGGCTTACTGTCCGATAATGCGGGATAAGATTTGTTTGGAAAGACAAGGTCGTCACCTTGTCTTTTTTTGTATATGGATGTTGTGAAAAATGACTATATTTGGCATTGGAAAGAGGAATTTTAGTTGCGAAGTGGAATTGTAAAAGTAGCTTGTTATGTAAACTGTTATTTTTAGTATAGGGATAAAAAAAGAAGGAGGGGTATATTTGCAAGGAGTTTCAGAATTTCGAGTGCCTGAGACAGTCTTATATGGAACAAATGCGTTAGAAAAACTAGGAGAAAAAGCGATTCAGTATGGCAAGAAAGCATTCATAATAAGCGATTCTATTATGAATGAGCTTGGTTATGTAGAAAGGTGTAGGAAAACGTTAGCATCACAAAAAATAGAAGTTGTGACTTTTGTTGGTGTGAATACTGAGCCGACAGATGAGCACGTAGTAAAAGCGTTAGCTACTTGTAAAGAAAATGAATGCGATCTTGTTATAGGACTTGGCGGAGGAAGTTGTATTGATGTTGCAAAGGCCGTTGCTGTTATCGCAACAAACGGAGGGGATATTGGAGAATACGTTGGTAATCAATATCCGATAACAAAAGTCCCTCTAGCTCTTATTGCTATTCCAACGACTGCTGGTACAGGATCTGAAGTTACGAGTGCGACTGTTATTACAAATACAAGTACAGATGTAAAAATGATGATTAAGCACCCAAGTTTTATACCTCAAGTAGCTATTGTGGACCCATTATTAACGGTGTCTACTCCACCACATGTAACAGCTGCAACAGGAATAGATGCGTTATGTCATGCGATAGAGGCATATATTTCGCGACTCTCACAACCTCTTACGGATATATTTGCACTTTCAGCAATTGAAAAGATTATGAAATACCTTCGTATTGCTTATGAAGATGGACAAAATATAGAGGCTAGAGAGCAAATGATGCTTGCTTCAATGCAAGCAGGAATTGCTTTTACAAATGCCTCTGTAACATTAGTTCATGGAATGTCTCGTCCTATTGGAGCAATGTTTCATGTTCCTCATGGTCTCTCAAATGCGATGCTCCTTCCAGCGGTATTAGAGTTTACGCAAGATTATACGATGAAACGTTTTTCAGATATTGGACATACTATCAGACCAGATTTGAAAGCGTTATCAGACGAAGGGTTTGCAAATCTTACTGTTAATGAAATAAAGCATCTTTGTACGGATTTATGTATTCCAAATATGAGAGAGTATGGAATACATAAGGATGAATTTGAAATAGCTATAGCAAAAATGGCGAAGGATGCGCTTGCAAGTGGGAGTCCAAGTAACAATCCTCGTATTCCTTCTTATGAAGAAGTGATGGAATTATATCGAATTTGCTATGATTATAGCTTTGTAGATCGCGAAGAAATTGTATAAGAATAAAATTAATCCACCTTAAATAAACCGAAAATTCTATAAATATTTCCTTGGAAATTGGAAAGGAGGAGCATATGGAATTAGTAATTATTTTATTAGCATTAAGTATGCTGATGTTTGTGGCATATCGCGGATTTTCTGTCATTTTATTTGCGCCTATTTGTGCCCTGTTTGCTGTTTTATTAACGGAGCCGACTTACGTTTTGCCCTTTTTCTCAAATATTTTTATGGAAAAAATGGTAGGTTTCATTAAATTATATTTCCCTGTATTTTTACTTGGCGCGATTTTCGGAAAAGTAGTCGAGATGTCGGGAATCGCAGAGTCTATTGCAAAAACAATTATTCAAATTGTTGGTGTGAAACGAACGATACTTGCAATTGTATTAATGGGAGCTATTTTAACATATAGTGGTGTCAGTGTATTTGTTGTGGCATTTGCTATATTTCCGTTTGCAGATAACTTGTTTCGTGAGGCAAATATTCCTAAACGTCTGATTCCTGGTACAATTGCGCTTGGGGTTCTTACCTTTACAATGGATGCACTTCCAGGAACACCGCAAATTCAAAATGTTATTCCGACAACCTTTTTCAAGACAGATATTTATGCTGGCCCATTATTAGGAATTACGGGAGCTATTTTTGTTTTCATAGTCGGTATGGTGTATTTAGAAAGACGCCGTCGTAAAGCAAAAGCGAAAGGCGAAGGGTATTATGGATTTAAAGATGGACATGCTGAAATGGCAGCATCTATCGAAGCAGAACAGAACGTAAAATCGTCAATCCAAACGGTTAATATTACACCACTTCGTCAAGTGCTAGCCTTCGTTCCGCTTATTTTAGTAGGTGTGATGAACAAATTTTTTACAATTGCTATTCCAAAATGGTATCCAAATGGTTTTGATTTTGCATCCATTGGTTTAAAAAGTTTTGGGAAAGTAGAACTGTCTGGAGTACTTGGGGTGTGGTCAGTAGAATTAGCACTTGTAATTGGCATTGTAACCACAATTCTTTTAAATTGGAAGCGTGTATTTGTAGATTTTCAAACTGGATTAAACGCAAGTATTGGCGGAGCATTACTAGCGGCAATGAATACAGGTGCAGAGTATGGATTTGGTGGCGTAATTGCAGCGCTCCCAGGATTTGGAGTAATTCGTGATAGTATTTCAACAACTTTTACGAATCCGCTTGTTAATGGGGCAGTTACGACAAATGTGCTTGCGGGTATAACAGGATCGGCTTCTGGGGGAATGGGAATTGCATTAAGTGCAATGTCTGATAAATATATTGCGGCTGCAGATCAATATAATATTCCATTAGAAGTTATGCATCGCGTTATTGCGATGGCATCAGGAGGGATGGATACATTACCGCATAATGGGGCTGTTATTACATTACTTGCAGTAACGGGATTAACTCATAAACAATCGTATCGTGATATTTTTGCACTTACTATTATTAAAACTGTTGCGGTATTTGTTGTAATTGGCACGTATAGCTTAACAGGTCTTGTATAATTTTCAGAAAGAAGAGGGAGTTATGTGCTTTCTCTTTTTTTCTTTACATAATATTATTATGTAAACTAATGTATTATTCATGGAAAGTATTCAGAAAATATATTATAATGTAAGTGGTTACAAAAAGGGGGGATACGATGTTTTCGTTACAACCGATTGCTTTTGTACATAATGAACGAATGAATGTAGAAGATGATTTGTGGGGCGAAATAGAATCTATTATTGAATTGATAGATCCGTATACAGAAGAAAGTTTACAAGGGATTGAACAATTTTCACATATTGAAGTTATTTTTTATTTTGATAGAGTGACAGAAGCCAACATTCAGTATACGGCAAGACACCCTCGTAATAATGAACAGTATCCGAAAATCGGTATTTTTGCACAGCGGGGGAAAAATCGTCCAAATAAATTAGGTGCTACGATTGTAAAAGTAGTATGTAGAGAAGGAAAGAAATTAGTTGTGCAAGGGTTAGATGCGATTGATGGTACCCCTATTTTAGATATGAAGCCAGTTATGAAAGAGTTTTTACCAAGAGAAGAAATCAAGCAGCCAGATTGGGCAACGGATTTAATGAAGAACTATTGGAAAGGAAGCGAAGAGAAGTGAAAATATATCAAGCATCTATGGAAGACTTACAAGGAGTAGCAACACTATTTAATGAATATCGTATGTTTTATAGACAAGATTCTAATATAGAAGAAGCAGAACAATTTTTACGTGAACGTATAGAGCGAAAAGAATCTGTTATCTTTGTGGCAGTAGAAGATGGAAAATACGTTGGATTTACGCAGTTATATCCTTCTTTTTCGTCTATTTCGATGAAAGAGTTGTGGATTTTAAATGATTTATTTGTGCGAAAGGAAGTAAGAGGAATTGGAGTAGGGAAAGAATTGTTAGCAAAGGCGAAGCAATTTGCAGTGGAGACAGGTGCAAAAGGATTAAAGCTTCAAACGGAAGTAGATAATGCAACAGCACAGCATTTATATGTAGGGAACGGTTATATAAGAGATGATCGCTATTTTCATTATGAATTAAATTTATAAAATCGATATACAACTAGTGATATATATCCAATCATATTGGGATTCAGTTTCATAGTATATGAATATGTAGGGACAAGCTTTTCATAGATAAATAGTTTTAGTATTTTCATCGTTGAGGTATGCAAGAACGAATGGAGTAATCAAACAGCAATGCTATTTTACATAGCATTGCTGTTTTCATGTTAATGTACGCTGTGTAAATAGCCATGAGACAGCATCCTCTAAATTTTCTGCAATATAATCAGCCTCCATATTAGCCCATTTATGACGGTATGTATGCAGTGCATCGTATCCGGCACCTGTTTGTACTAAAATCGTTGTTGCACCGACTTTTACGCCTGCAACAATATCACTCCAGCGATCACCGATTACAACACATTTTGTTAAATCAAGATGATGTTTTTTAGCTGCTTGAAGAAGCATTCCTTTTCCAGGCTTACGACATGTACAGCCATCACTGTGCCGGTGTGGACAAAGATATATGTCGTCAAAACCGAATGCTTCTAATTCTTCAATAAAGTCTTCTTTTGTTGCCTTACCATTAGCAATACCAGGTTGGTTTGTAAAAGAAAATAATTGTATATTTTGTTCTTTTAGCTTATCTAGAGTCATCTTAGTAAATGAAAATAATTGAAATTCTCCAGGATAATGAATTGTCGTATCGCCGCCGATTGTACCGTCACGGTCGATGAAAATAGCCTCGATGTTTCGTTTATTTGCCATATTATATATCCTTTCTCGTCGTTTGTTAGAAATGTTTTAGGTTAAATAACAAAACATTATTTTGAGCCCAAAATATAAAGTATTCTACTATCAACATTGTTTTCCTGCACATAAAGTGAAACTTCTATCAGTGGGAGGCTTCGTCCCCCACTGATGGAAAGCTCTCACCAATCGGGTTTTTACGGGCAGTTATTCCCGACCTATCTTCTTCGCTTTTCTCTGCATCTTGAGATGGGGGGCTTACTGCCCGTTAATGCGGGATGAATTGCATCTTTGCTGTGTTTCAGATTGAAAAGTATTTTTATAGAAAAATATGTTATTATTTTCATAGGTATTTATTGTAATTTTCTGAAGAGAGAGGGGTACATGTGCTGCAAGTTAACATAAAGTCGGCTGGATATGAAGTTGGAGAGCAAACGATTCATAATATCGCCTTTTCAATTGAACAAGGTGAACTATTTGCTTTAATTGGTGCAAATGGAGCGGGAAAGAGTACAACAATAAAAGCGATTCTTGGATTATTAGCGCATATGGACGGGGAAGTTTCGTTTGGAGATAAAAAGAACTCATATGCATATGTACCTGAACATCCAACGTATTATGATTACTTAACATTATGGGAACATATTGAACTATTAATGGCTGCTCGGGAGGTTGAATCAGGAAGCTGGGAAACACAAGCAGAAGAATTGTTGCGTACGTTTCGGATGGACAAGCATAAGCATGAATATCTATCAAAGTTTTCAAAAGGAATGAAACAAAAGTCAATGCTTATTTTAGCATTTCTAACAGAGCCGGATTTTTATATTATTGATGAACCGTTTATTGGATTAGATCCGACAGCGATTCGTGATTTTCTCAATTTTTTATATAAAGAAAAAGAACGCGGTGCGGGTATTTTACTGTGCACGCATGTGTTAGATACAGCAGAAAGAATATGTGAGCGTTTCTTATTAATTTCAGAAGGAACATTATTTGCAAATGGAGATTTATGTGATATTCAATTGCTTGCTAACATACCAGAAGGAACATTGTTAGATTGCTTTGATGTAATTGCAAGGCGGGAACAACATGATTAGAAAACTATTTTATAAAAGGTTGTTTCATGAGGTTAAACGAAAGTGGAAGGCAGTACGATCCGTTGTCGATTGGACTATTGCATTATACTTAATTGTTCCAGTACTTGTATTTAGCTGGATCTATTATGCTTCACTTTGGAAGCAAGGACTGACACCTGAAGATATATTATATTGTTCTGCCGGATTTCTTGTGTTTTATGCCGTGATATTTTCAAGAAGTGTACGCTCATTTTTAGAACAAGCAGATAGTTTGTTTCTCATTCCATTTCCAAACCATATAAGACAAATGATGAAATATGGAATGATTTATTCTTTTTGCCGTATTTGTTTTACAAGTGTACTTATAATGATATTATTTCTACCAATCTTTTTGAAAAGTTTGCATGGAACTGGTGTACAAGCTTTTTTATGTTTTGTATTTTTGATTTGCTTTCGGTTTACACTTTCACTGCTACAACGTTATATTGATATTCGATTTCATAAACAGTGGCAAGTGATGATTATTAAAACTACTCTCTTTTTTCTAGGGATTGTATATGTAGGTACGACATGTAGATATATATTACAGCAGTCTTTTTATACAGTTTTTTTCTTTTTGCTTCTTTTTATCATAAGTTTTTTCTTAATAAAAGAAAAAATGCATTACCATCGCTTCTTTTTTAAAGAAATTGAAAAAGAAAAAGGAGAAAAAATGAGATGGACAACGCAAATTATGACATTTGGAGGTCAAGTACAAAAACCTACAAATGCAGCGAAACCATGGTTATTTCCACGCTCTAAACGTATATTAATAGGAAATAGCAATGATTCTAGGATCATTGAATCTTTTTTAAAAGAATATTTTCGTTCGGGTGATGCAGGTGGTTTTTACGTTCGTATCATTTTTATTAGTGCAAATGCTATTTGGATTGCACCGTGGTGGATCGCTGCAATCGTTATTTCGTTTGCGTTATTTGCAATATTTCGATATTCAAGTGATATATGGAAAATGTTCTCTGGAAAATTATTTTTACAGTTATATTGTTCAGAAGGGAAAAAACTATGGCTTTCACAAAAAGTGCAGGGATACTTATGTTTGCCAGCTTTATTTGTGTATGGAATTGTTACACTAGCGCAATTTTACGCCATGGTTGCTGGAATTTGTGCAGGAGTTGCGATCATAATAACAGCGTGGATTTTATTTATCCCGCACAAACAGGAAGTAAGACTCTCGCATCAAGATACTAAAAAAGCTAAGAAGATAGGTGGGATATAAATGTACGTAAGTTTCATCAGTGCGAATGAAGAAAAAACCTGCTGATCGTTGGGGTTCGTTGAACTGTATACTTAACAAAAAAGAGCAGTATAGGTCTTTTAGTTAATCTGTAATACACACATACATAAAATAGATGAGAACAAAAATGCTTACACCTGAAAAGAGAAAATCAAGATTCAAAAGGAAAACCTCCTAGTAAAATCAAAGAATAATACTTATTATATGAAATCTTACTATTCCATATTCAAATCATTATAAATAATGTTAACGTTAATAAATTTGTAAAGTGCAAAAATTGGCATCATTTTGTATAATGGAAGAAACAGTTATAAAAACATAAGCAAAGAAAGGGAGGGATACAAAATGCCAAATTGGATGAAAAAGACACTCGTCACGTTAATTACTGTATTTACATTTGGATTAGTAACACCTCCTTCTGCACTGCTTGATAATGCAAAAACGGACAAGCCTACAAAACAGCAAAATCTAGAGCGAACGCCGTATACATTCGATGAAAAACAAAATGAGATAAGCTCAGAAGCATTTCTCTCTTATGCGATGGACGAAGCAGAGCGGCAATCAATGGAGAAATTTGGATCGAAAATTGGGCCAGTAATTGAAGATGAGTTTAAAGATGTTATATTGCCGAAAATAGAGGTGGCAATAGCAGAACTTGCAAAGACTACACCAGAAGATTCATTACAGTCTTTAGCGATTTCGCAAAAGCCCGCAGGTGGAAAACATGAAAAAATTTTTCATGTTTATGATACAAAAAACGGAAATGACCTACTGCGTTTCCACGTAAGACGAGATCATCCGCCGCAAGACGGCTATTATTTTAATTTTCATTACCATCGTTATGAAGATGATTTTACAGCACACCATGAGCTGGGTGATATTTATTGGAATACGAATACACCGCCGCAATGGCTTTCATAGTAAAGGAGAACAAGGATATTTACCTTGTTCTTTTTTTGGTAGATAAAGAGAAAGTAAATAAAAGGTTATATGAATTTGAAAGAGAATTCATAAGTATTATGAATATAAAAGAAATGATAATAAGGAGCATTCGTAATGAATAAATATGTTATTTTTGATTTTGATGGTACGTTAGTAGATTCTAAAGATATCTTTATTCCTATTTTCAATGAAATAGCAGAGAAACACCGTTTTAAACAGGTAAGAGAAGAGGATGTTGAAGCATTGCGGAAGTTATCAATTCCTGAGAGGTGTAAATTGCTTCACGTGCCTCTGTATAAAATCCCTATGATAGCATTAGAGTTTTATAAATTATATCAACCATCGATCTCAAATCTTACTTTGTTCGATGGAATAAGAGATGTTTTGCAGACGTTGAAAGAGAGCGGCTATGAAATTGTCATTGTATCCTCGAACGCTGAGGAGCATATTCGGGAATTTTTAAGTCAAAATGAAATTGATTTTATTCATGATGTTTTTTGTTCTAATAACATTTTTGGAAAAGATAAAGTGATAAAGAAATTTTTAAAAGCAAATAAACTACAAAATTCCGATGTGATTTATGTTGGAGATGAGCTGCGGGATATTGTATCTTGCAAAAAAATTGGCGTAGAAGTAATTTGGGTAAGCTGGGGCTATGATGTGATAGAAGCGGTACAGGATGAATCTCCGAATTACATTGTGAATGTCCCAAAAGAGATTGTAAGTGTTGTGAACTCAAAATAGTGTGAAGTGAAAATTTGATAGGAAAGAGAGCAAGGAGAATATGCCTGAGAAAACATATGAACCTGGTATTCATCACATTGAATTTTGGATCGCAAACTTAGAGGAATCTATGAAGTTTTATCGTCAATTGTTTTCTATTATTTGTTGGACGCAACTAAATGAAACTGCGTTTAGTACTGGGAAAACAGAGCTATATTTTAAAGAGATTGGTGCAGAACTTGTACACACGTTAGGCCCAAGGCATATTTGTTATCAGGCAATGAATCGGTCTGTAGTTGATGAAGTAGCACATTTCTTACATAATGTTCGTGCCAAAATCATTCGCGGACCAATAGAAATGAAGGAGTATTCAGAAGGATATTATACAGTTGATTTTCATGATCCGAACGGTTACATATTAGAAGTTGCGTATGCGCCGAATATGGAGATGTAAATCAAATGATTCAAGTACTTTCAAGTTAGCAGCCTAAGCTGTAAAAAAGATCAATAGGATTGTTTTGCTATTCTTTCTATGTTGAGAAGGACAAAGAGCGCTGCACAAAAGTCAGCGCTCTTTATTTTGGGAATAAACCTTACTAGTGGAAATTCTATTTTTCAGTTTTCGTAAACAGAAGCGGCTTTGTACTTAAAGTTGCTGGTAGGTGCAGTTTAAGCTCGTTTAGTTCACCTGCTGTATTCATCTCATAAGAAACTAATATGTTCATTTCTACTTGAAAAACATTCCATTTCGTGCTGAACATATCATAATGATGATGTTTCATTTCTATATCAAATGAGGCGAATTTTAAGTATAGAGTTTCATTTCGTTTGTGTATGTCAATTGTTCCGTAAGCAGGATGTTTGAACGTTCCGATATAATCTTTTAATGGATGCGAAAGAATGGTTTCCTTTACTTGTGGTAGCGGTTTGTTTATTTCTTTCATTATTTCATTAAACTTCGCTGTGTCTTCTACAGCGCGTTTATGCCAATCAATTGGTTCTAATCCAAGTAATTCATCATAAATTTGATGCGCAAGGTAAGAAGGAAGTAACGTTTTACCGGAATTTGTTAACACGACAAGTCCAATATTATGTTCTGGCATAAAGGATACAAGTGCCGAGAATCCATCGATATTCCCGCCATGGTGGATTTCTTTATGCCCGCGATAGGCGCTAATAAACCAGCCGAGACCGTAGCTATTTAATGGGCATTCCGGCATAGCGAACATTGGTTCATCTGGAATTGGGATATGCGGTGTATACATTTGTTGGAGCATGTCCGGCATGATAAGTTCATGTTCGCCAACTTTTCCTTTGTTTAAATGAAGTAATACCCATTTTGCCATATCTTCTATATTAGAGTTGATACATCCAGCAGCACCAATTGTATCAATTTTGCAGAAAGGTACTTCTGTTATGTTCCCATCTTTCTCGATGTAAGGAAGTGCGTGATCATCTGATTTTTGTGAAGTAGTAACTGAGAAGTTCGTACGTTCCATCTGAAGCGGGTCTAAAATATGTTCTGTTACATATTGTTCCCATGTTTGATTTGTAATGTTTTCAGCAATATAACTAATCGTGGCATACATTAAGTTGTTATATAAAAATGCCGAGCGAAATGGTGCATCTAGTTCTAAGTGGCGAATTTTTTCAGCAATTTCTTGTCGAGTTAAAGAAGAGATATACCATAATGTATCATGACGACTGACACCGGTACGATGAGATGCTAGGTCACGAGCTGTAATTTGTGCGCTTGCTAGCGGATCATGAAGTGAAAAAGTTGGAATGTAAGTTTGCACAGGTGTATCCCAATTAAATTTTTGCTGCTGTGCGAGTAAGCTTAAAGAAAGTGTACCAAATGCTTTTGTCGATGAACCAATTGCAAATAACGTTTTTGGGGTAACTGGTTTTTTATTTTTTGTATCACGGTACCCATAACCTTCTGAGAATACTACTTCTCCGTTTTTTATAATAGCCACTGCAGCTCCAGGGACGTCTAAATCTTTCATCATGTTTTGGATTTTCGTATGTAATTTACTTGTAAGAGGCATTTCAATTTTTTGCATAGTAAAACCTCCACTCATGTATTATTTACTTCCGCACTATAGTTTCTTGAAAAGGATAGGAAAACCCTTTTTCTTTTTGTGGGAAAGATTTACAAAAGTATGTCAGATTTTGAAGATGAAAAAATTTTTTAATACTAGGTTTCTGCGCGTGTATTCTATACGAGAGAGTTTTTTACTAAAAAGGCTGTGTGAAATTCAAATGCATATATGATAAACTCCATATAGGAAAAAATAATGTTACATAAAGCAATTGTGAAAGAAGGTTACTTGATGAAACACGCAGAGTATGAATATTTAAATATGTGCCGTCATGTTATGGAAAACGGTACGAGAAAAGAAGATCGCACTGGTACAGGAACAGTATCTGTATTTGGGTATCAAATGCGCTTTGATTTAAGTCAAGGTTTTCCGTTACTTACGACAAAACGTGTGCCGTTTCGTTTAGTAGCGAGCGAACTTCTTTGGTTTATGAAAGGTGACACAAACATTCGTTATTTGTTGCAGCATAATAATAATATTTGGAACGAATGGGCGTTTAAAAATTGGATAGAGAGCGATGCGTATACAGGGCCAGATATGACAGACTTTGGACTACGTTCTCAGCAAGATGAAGAATTTAATAAGCAATACGAAGAGCAAATGGAATTGTTTAAAACAAAAGTGTTAGAAGATGACGAATTTGCGAAGGGTTACGGTAATTTAGGAGATGTGTATGGGAAACAGTGGCGTGCTTGGAAAACGACTGCTGGAGAAACGCTTGATCAATTGCAAGACGTAATTGATATGATTAAGAAAAACCCAGATTCTCGCCGTTTAATTGTATCCGCATGGAATCCGGAAGATGTACCAAGTATGGCACTACCACCTTGTCATACATTATTCCAATTTTATGTGGCAGATGGGAAATTATCTTGTCAGCTATATCAACGCAGCGGTGATATTTTCCTCGGTATTCCGTTTAATATAGCTAGTTATTCGTTATTAACACATTTAATTGCGCATGAGTGTGGTTTAGAAGTAGGTGAGTTTGTTCATACAATTGGTGATGCACATATTTACACAAACCATTTTGAACAAGTGGAAAAACAATTAGCACGTGAACCGCGTCCGTTCCCAACGTTAAAGCTAAATCCAGATGTGAAATCTATCTTTGATTTTGAGATGAATGATCTTATGTTAGAAGGATACGATCCGCATCCAGCAATTAAAGCACCGGTAGCTGTGTAAACGAAGATAGGGGGATATATATGATTTCATTACTTGTAGCAATGGATAAAAATCGTCTAATCGGTAAAGACAACCAATTACCTTGGCATCTTCCCGCGGATTTGGCGTACTTTAAAAAAGTAACGATGGGCCATCCGATCATTATGGGGAGAAAAACGTTTGAATCCATTGGAAGACCTTTACCAGGGAGAACAAACATTATTTTAACTCGTAACAAAAATTATGAAATGGAAGGCTGTGAAGTCATCCATTCTATTGATGATGTGCAGAAAATGGACGAGCAACTGAATGAAGAAATTTTTGTGATTGGCGGTGCGGAGATTTTTAAAGAAGTTCTTCCGTTTGCGGATCGCTTGTATATTACGAAAATTGAAGAAGTATTTGAAGGTGACACATTTTTCCCAGAAATTAATTACGATGAGTGGAAAGAAATATCTGTAGAACAAGGCGTGACAGATGAGAAAAATCCATATACATATGCTTATCATGTGTATGGTAGAAGAAAATAAGAAGAGAGAAGATTGGTGTGTTACATACCAATCTTCTTTTGTTGTTGTCTTTTCTAAGTACACTCCACAACTTTGTATCCTCTCCTTTTTGTTTTTATATTAAGAAAACGAAAAATAAAAATAAACCCTTATATAAAAATTTTCTGAATGTTATAATAGTACTATAAGTAGCGTCGCATATTGCGTCGCTTTTTTTGTTGGTTGATTTTTATAAAATTGGATTTTTATAGTATAATAGCATCGAGATGTAAAGGAGGAGAAAAAGTGAAAAAACTATGGGGAATGCTTTTTATTTTTTCAATGCTATTTATAGTAGGCTGTGGGAAAGAAGAGAAGCCGGAGCAGGCGATGGATACATATGTAAAAGCATGGAATGAACAAAAGTTTGATAAAATGTATGAACAGTTATCGAAAGAGGCAAAGCAGTCGATTACAAAAGAAGATTTTGTAAAGAAATATGAAAATGTTTATACAGGAATTGCGGTGAAAAATTTAAAAGTAGAAGCAGAAACGAAAAAAGAAGATAAAAAAGATGAGAAAAACAATGCGAATGTACCTTTTAAAGTAAGCATGGATACAATCGGCGGGAAGATTACGTTTGACAATGATGCAAAACTTGTGAAGGAAAAGGATGGAGATAAGGACGTCTGGAAAGTTGATTGGAATCCATCATTCATTTTTCCAACTATGAAACAAGATGATAAAGTACTTGTTCAATCATTTTCGCCAAAGCGTGGTGAAATTTATGACAGGAATGGAAGCGGATTAGCAACGAATGGGAAAGCTTCAGAAGTTGGAGTTGTACCTGGAAAATTAGGTGAATCAGCACAGCAAACAAAAGAAACATTAGCAAAATTATTAAATATGCCGGTTGAAGATATCGAAAAGAAATTAACAGCAAAATGGGTACAACCAGGCTACTATGTTCCACTTTCTATTTTACCAGAGGGTGCAAATGAAAATGATTACATATCTATGCCTGGTGTAGCGACGCGTACAGTGAATGTTCGTACATATCCTTTAGGAGAAGCTGCGGCACATTTAACTGGCTATATGGGGAAAGTGAATGCAGAGGATTTAAAGAAATTAGCGGATAAAGGATATAAAGCCGATGATCCTATTGGAAGAACAGGTCTAGAAAGTGTTTTTGAAGATAAACTTCGCGGTGAAAAAGGCGGACGTGTTTATATTGCAGATGCGAAAGGAAAAGAATTAAAAGAACTTGCCAAAAAAGAAGCGAAAGATGGCGAAAATATTACACTAACGATTGATGGAAGTTTACAACAAAAAATTTATGCAGAAATGAAGGGCGAGGCGGGTTCAAGTGCAGCAGTGCATCCGCAAACAGGAGAAACATTAGCGCTTGTAAGTAGTCCATCATACAATCCAAACGCTATGATAAGAGAGTCAGCAAAAGCGGAGCGAGATGCTTGGAATAATGATCCGAAAAAGCCGATGACAAATCGGTTTACACAAGTATACGCACCCGGTTCTGTTTTTAAGCCAATTACAGGCGCAATTGGTCTAGAAACAAAAGTACTGAATCCAAAAGAATCTCTTAACATTGAAGGTTTAAAATGGGCAAAAGATTCATCTTGGGGTAACTATTATGTAACGCGTGTCAAAGATGTCAATCCAGTTGATTTTGAAAAAGCAATGATATATTCTGACAACATTTATTTTGCACAGGAAGCATTAAAAATTGGTAAAGATAAGTTTATGGAAGAAGCGAAGAAATTTGGATTCGGTGAAAAGTTACCGATTGAATATGGATTTGCAACTTCACAAATCGCAAAAGATGGTATAAAAAATGATATTCAACTTGCTGATACAGGGTATGGTCAAGGTGAAGTTTTAATGTCACCTCTTCACGTTGCATTATCTTATGCACCAATTGTGAATGAGGGGAATATTCCATCTCCACATCTTTTAAAAGATGAAAAGCAGGTAAAGGCGTGGAAAGAAAACGTGATATCAAAAGAGAACAGTAATATTTTGAAAGATGCTTTAATAAAAGTTGTGAATGATCCAGAAGGAACAGGTAAGATTGCAAAATTAGATGGTACTACACTTGCTGGAAAAACAGGAACAGCGGAATTAAAAGAATCAAAAGAAGCAGATGGTAAAGAGTTAGGATGGTTTGTTGCATTTGATGCAAATTCCCCAAATATGGTTGTGGCAATGATGATTGAAGATGTAAAAGGTAGAGGGGGAAGTAGTATTCCGGCTGAGAAGGTCAAACATGTTTTTCAAAAGTGATGGAAAAAGAGCTATCTCATTCATAAGTGAGATAGCTCTTTTTTATCCCGCTATTTTTGGACAGTAAGATCCACACTGATGAAAGTCTCTGTTAATACAGTTATTTACTTACAAAAAAAAAGTAACTATTTTTTATTGACACATAAAAAATAATTGTATATTATTACTTATGTAAGGTAAGTTATTTATTTTTTAACAAAAAATCTCGAATTGAAGATATTTACGAAGAGAAATAAGGGAGAGAAATAAACATGACAAAAGTACTATTTATTACAGCAAATCCAAATCCAGCAGAAGTATCATTCGGTATGGCAGTAGGAGAAGCATTTATTGAAACTTACAAACAAGCGAATCCACAAGATGACGTTGTAACAATTGATTTATTTCATACAAATGTACCTGTAATTGATAGTGAAGTGCTCACTGCTTGGGGAAAACTTGGTGCAGGAGAAGGCTTCGAAACATTAAGCGAAAGTCAACAACAGAAAGTTGCAGCAATGAATGGGAACTTAGAAACATTTATGCATGCAGATAAATACGTATTTGTAACACCAATGTGGAACTTGAGCTATCCACCAGTTGTGAAAGCATACTTAGATAACTTATCAATTGCAGGTAAAACATTTAAATATACTGAAAATGGTCCAGTTGGTTTATTAGAAGGCAAAAAAGCACTTCATATCCAAGCAACAGGTGGTATGTATTCTGAAGGACCATACGCAGCAGTGGATTTTGGCCGCAACCACTTAAAAGCGATGTTCAATTTCATGGGCGTAATGGATGTAGAATATATTGCAGTAGAAGGTATGAGTGCAAATCCTGCACAAGCACCTGAAATTAAAGAACAAGCAATCGAAAAAGCACGTGAATTAGCAAAACAATTTTAATCTATTATATTATGAAAAATGTCCAAACGCTTGTCGTTTGGACATTTTTTCTTCTTTTTCCTTCGTTTGTCTAGTATAATGAAGAACGGAATTACAATATGTGGGGGTTCTATATGATTCAAACGGTTTTTAAGATTTTGTACTTAATTTTAATTGTAATTGGTATTACGCCAAGAATGTGGCGTATAAAACGAAAGGTACATACATTATCACCGCAAGAAAAAGATCGTCTGGTGTATAAAACAGCAAATTGGTTTGGCAAAAAAATGGTTCGTGTAGCTGGATCAACCGTACAAGTGAATGGGCTTGAAAATGTACCACAAGATAAGCCAGTGCTAGTAGTAAGTAATCATCAAAGTGATATGGATATTCCTGTTTTACTAGGTTATTTAAATAAGCCCATTGGATTTGTTTCGAAAGCGGAAATTAAAAAATTTCCACTTGTATCAACATGGATGGAATTGATGAATTGTGTATTTATGGATCGCAAGGATCGCCGTCAATCCTTACAAGCTATTAAAGATGGAA
Organism: Bacillus pseudomycoides; assembly: GCF_002582035.1. Lineage (GTDB taxonomy): Bacteria > Bacillota > Bacilli > Bacillales > Bacillaceae_G > Bacillus_A > Bacillus_A pseudomycoides_B. Next base: position 144,456 of record NZ_NUQE01000036.1, on the reverse strand, counting down.
TTGAGCTGTTAAAGCAAGGACATTCTATCGTTATTTTTCCAGAAGGAACTCGTAGTAAAGGAGAGGGAATGGGAGAATTTAAAGCTGGTAGTTTCCATCTTGCTGTCAAATCAGGTGTAGCGATTTTACCAGTAACAGTGGACGGGACTTATAAAATGTTTGAAGCAAACGGTAATCGAATGAAACCGGCGCATGCAACAGTCACAATTTCGAAACCAATTACAGCAGAACAATATCAAAATATGGATATTAAAGAATTAACGAATTATACGCAAGATATTATTGCGGGTCAGTTAAATAAGTAAGTAAAAAAGGTCTCAGCTCAAAAGCTGAGACCTTTTTTATCCAGCATCTGCAGTAAGACCCCCACCTCAAGATTCAGAGAAAAGCGAAGAAGATAGGTGGGGGATAAAGAAAAACCCCACTGATGGAAGTTTCACTTTATGCTACAGGTAATACATAAAATAACACGCAGAAAAACATCATCGCACTTCCGCCTAATACAAATACGTGCCAAATTGCATGATTGAATGGGAGCTTTTCCCATAAGAAGAAGATGGCGCCGACAGAGTATAAAATTCCACCGGCTAATAATAAGGAAAAGCCATGCCCTGTTAAGCTTTCATATAACGGCTTAATGGCAACGATGATGAGCCATCCCATAATGACATAAAACAAAGTTGACAGTTTAATAAAGCGACGTACAAAAAAGATTTTAAAGACGATTCCGGCAATTGCTAACGTCCAAATGATTGCGAGTAATGTCCAGCCCAGTGGTCCGCGCAGTGTAACGAGTAGAAATGGTGTATATGTGCCAGCAATTAATAAATAGATGGCAGAATGATCTAAGATAGTCAATAGCTTTTCTACTTTTGGGTGATGGATACTATGTAATAGCGTTGAACATAAATAAAGTAAAAACATGCTCACACCATATATAGTAGCCCCTACAATTGCTGATGCTGTTCCGTAATTTGCTGCTTGGATAATCAAAATAACTAGCGCAGGGATACTTAAAATGGCGCCGATGCCATGTGTAACCGCATTTGCGATTTCCTCTTTAACAAACTGAGTCATTCGAGTTATCTTTTGAGTCATGTTTCGACTCCTTTCTTACGTAGTAAAATGAGGAGTATAGTTTCTTTCACCTTATCATATACAAAAAGAATAAGAAATGAAATTTGTATAAATATTGTATTTTCGAATTTTTGTGACAAAAGGTTATGGATACATTGACGTTTACAAACTTTTCTGACAAAATAAAAACAAGGGATAGCAGAACCATTCAATCTACTTATAAGGGGGATGGAAATATGTTTTCAAATATTGGTTTTCCAGGTTTAATTTTAATTTTAGTAGCTGTGCTTATTTTATTCGGCCCTAAAAAATTACCTGAAATTGGACGAGCTTTAGGGGAGACTTTAAAAGAATTTAAAAAGTCAACAAAAGAATTAACGGATGATACTTTTCAAGATAAAGAGCGCAAATAATACATGTATGATTTAGAAAAGATGTAAGGCGAAAAGCTCTCTTGCATCTTTTTTATCTGATGAAAAAGAGTGGTGAAAAAATGAACGATCGAGAAATGAGTATTATAGAGCATATTAGTGAATTGCGAAAGCGTTTAATTATTACCGTCCTATCATTTGTTTTTTTCTTAATTATAGGATTTGTATGTGCAAAAGGTATTTATTTTTTTCTTGTGAAAGATTTAACAATGAAATTGACAGTTTTAGGTCCAAGTGATGTGTTATGGATTTTCTTTTCTATCGCCTCATTATTTGCAGTTGTTTGTACAATACCAGTTGCTGCAATTCAAGTATGGTTATTTGTAAAACCTGGTTTGCATCCACGGGAACAAAAAATGGCTTTAATGTACATTCCTGTGTTATTTATATTATTTATTGCAGGGCTATGTTTCGGATATTTTATTGTGATGCCGTTTTTATTTCACTTTTTAACGCAGATTGGAAATGAGATGTTTAATACGATGTTTACAACCGAGAAATATTTTTCTTTCGTATTAAATTTAACTGTACCATTTGCAGTTATATTTGAAGTGCCTATTGTTGTTATGTTTTTAACAAGTATAGGTTTTTTAACGCCGTACTTTCTACAACAGATAAGGAGATATGCATATGTTATATTAATTATTATAGCATCATGTATATCGCCACCTGATTTTTTATCCCATAGTATGGTATCAGTGCCTCTTATATGTATATATGAAATTAGTATTACTCTGTCGAAAGTTGTGTATAAGCGTAAACAAAGTCGTGAAAATGATTTCGAATCAAAAAGTGCCTCTTTATGATGGGCACTTTTTTTATTTATTTGTTATACTATTAGTGTAAGCGTATACAATATGGAGAGGAAAAAAATTAGTGCTTCTCCAAAATTTAGACAAACTTTTTGTCTTTGTCGGTTTATACTAACATTATAAATCCAAAAAAAAGAGGATTGATATCGTGATTATGAAGAGTTTTTATTTTACTCATCCAACAGGAAAATGCGTAAAGGTGGTCGAAATCCCTGTGCTCCAAACACAGCACCCATTAGCGTTTCAAATTCAGTCGCGTCTTCAGCTCTTTATCTCCAAAATTCAAAAACAAAAACAACCAAGGTTTTCATACTCATTTCGAGAATATTTGCGAAGTTGTTTAAAATGGAATGATTATTCAAATGTATATGAAACAAATACGTTAGAAAAAAATGCATAGAAAAGTGTAAGGCAGAGCAAAAGTGCTCTGCCTTACACTTTTTAGCCACAAAAAGAGAGGATTTTGTCGGAAAATTACCTTAAACTGTTGAAAGCAGTAGGAATACTAGTATAATAACAGGGAGAGCGTAGTGGAAAGGGAAGAAGTGAAATATGCAAAAAATTAAAATTGTTACAGACTCAACGGCGGATTTATCACAAGATGTGATTGAGAAATATGATATTCACGTTATCCCATTATCAATTTCTGTGAACGGGAAAACTTATTTAGATCGTGTAGATTTACAACCAGATGAATTTATTGAAGAAATGGAAAAAGCGGAAGAGTTACCAAAAACATCTCAACCAGCAGTTGGTTCATTTGTAGAATTGTATGATCGTTTAGGAGAGGACGGCAGCCAAGTTCTTGCAATTCATTTAACAAATGGACTAAGTGGATCAGTTGCAACAGCAAACAGTGCTGCAACAATGACAAATACAAAAGTAACGGTAGTAGATTCTTTATTCATTACTCATGCTTTAGCTTATCAAGTAATTGAAGCAGCGAAAATGGCGCAAGAAGGTCGTTCTTTAGAAGATATTTTAAAACGTGTTGAAGAAGTTAGAAAAAACACACGCCTGTTTGTTGTCGTTGATACATTAGAAAACCTTGTAAAAGGTGGTCGTATCGGTAAAGGTAAAGCAATGATTGGATCTTTATTGAACATTAAGCCGATTGCTAGTGTTGAAGACGGAGTCCTCAATCCGATTACTAAGGTACGTAGTCAAGGACAAGTCGTAAAAACATTAGCGAAAATATTTGAAGAAGATATAGCTGGTAAAACAGTAAAAGCAATTGCGATTCCGCATGCAAAAGCATTACCGCTAGCGCAGAAAATGAAAGAAGCAGTTGAAAAGATTAGTGGATTTACACAATCAGAAATCTTCTTTACAACACCTGTTATTAGTACACATACAGGCGCTGGCGCCATTGGATTTTCTTATTTGGCAGAATAGAAAAAAGCTACTTGATTATATTCAAGTAGCTTTTTTCGTGCCGTACAAAATAAATAATGCGTACCGTATAAATGTTGATACTAATCATGTATTGAGTTTGTAATATTATATATGCATACTTTTTCTTTTTACTTTTTCTTCTTGTATGGAGGGAGGAGTAGCTATATATGTTTGCCCAAGAAATAAAACATGCAATTGTTCCCATGGAAGCATTCGTAAATTCCAATTGTTGCGAAGTCTAGTAATTGCCTCCTTTGGGGTTTCATCTGCGAGCGGAAATGTACCGTAATGCATGGGGATAAAATGTTTTGCTTTTATATCTAAAAATGCTTGAACTGCTTTTTCTGGAGAAATATGTGATATCTTCATAAACCATTCAGGTTCATAGGCTCCAATTGGCATGAGGGCAATATCAATTGTAAAGCGCTCTCCAATTTCTTTAAAACCACGAAAATATCCGCTATCACCGCAAAAATAAATCGTTTCTTCTGTTGTTTTGTTTTCAATGATCCATCCTCCCCAATGAGAGGAGTTCATATCAAATAATGATCTTCTCGTCCAATGTTGAGCTGGTACAAAGTGAAAATACACATTGTCAATTACTGTATGTTCCCACCAGTTATATTCTTCAACATGGAAAATTTTCTTTCGTAAAAATAACTTTTGTAACCCACTTGGTACTAAGTGTAATACATCAGATTTTAGTTGACGAAGCGTTGGGAAATCAAGGTGATCGTAGTGACTGTGAGAAATAAGTACTATATCAATGGGCGGAAGTTCTTCAAGCGTCAGTCCAGGGTTTGTAAGTCGCGGTACAGTTTTAATTTTTTTAGACCATACAGGATCGGTTAAAATATTAAGTCCATTCATTTGAATAAGAAATGTCGAGTGGCCAATCCATGTAACGGTTGTTTTATGTGTATTCGTACGTAAAAATGCAGCTTGTTTTACAGGCGATTGTTCTATAACGAAAGAGGAGTCTTTCTTCTTTTGTATACGTTCTTTTCTCCACCGTAAAAATTCCCTTATTGGCTTTTTGGTACTAATATTATCCATATTCTCATAACGCTTTCCACACATGAACATCACCTCACATAAAATCTATTTAGTTCTATTGTATCGAAATGTTGTGAAGGAAAGAAGTAAATGAAATTGACTAATTATTAAAAAAGTGTAAAATTACAATGAGGTAATCTTTACAAAGCAAATAGAGGTGTATTCACATGAATAAAGATAAAGTGGTACTGACAATTGCGAAAAGAATGAAGCTTATTCGAATAGAACATAATTATACGCAAGAAGAAATGTCAGAGGTTTTAGGTCTTTCCAAAAAGACACTTGTTCAAATTGAAAAAGAACGCATATTGCCTTCATGGACGATTGCTGTTGCGGTATGTGCGTTGTTTCAAGACAGTGAAATATTGCAGTCTGCGTTTGGAGGATCTGCTCTTGAAGTTGTCCAAACAATTTCTCATCACCATATTGAATATAAAAAAGAAAAAACGATGGGTGGACATATATGGTGGAAGGAAATTGAGAAAAAAGGAGCTTTCTGCTTACAGCAAAATATTGTTAGTCAACATTATCGTATTTTAGATGATGAAGATTATAGATGGTTTAGCACATTTCAGAAAGAAGAAGCGATTGAAAAATTAGTACAATTTAGTGAACAAGTAAGGTAAACAGTTTTCTCATAGTGTTTACCTTTGTTACAATAAAGTGAAACTTCCATTAGTAGGAGCTTTTCATGCTGATGGAAAGCTCTGCTCGTTAGCAAGGGATAGAAGAAATGTCATATTTTGAAAGAGAGAAGGTTGTTCTAGAATGAAGAAATATCAAAAATGGATTGGTATTCTTACTGCTATTTGTTTACTAACCCTAACCGGATGCAGTTCAGGATCAAAACTTCGAGATCCATTAAATTGGGATGTTGAAAGTTTTCAATACATAAATCAAAATGGTGAAAAGTTTGGCACGGAAGATTTAAAAGGAAAAGTGTGGGTAGCGGATTTCGTATTTACACACTGTCAAACGGTATGCCCACCATTGACGGCTAATATGGAGAAATTACAAAGGTTGGCAAAAGAACAAAAACTAGATGTTCAATTTGTATCGTTCAGTGTTGATCCAGAGGTAGATAAGCCAGAAGATTTAAAAGCATTTGCACAAAAGTTCACAGATGATACGAAGAACTGGAATTTGCTAACAGGGTATACGCAAGATGACATTGAAAAGTTTGCGAAGAAAAATTTCCAAATGCTTGTTGACAAACCTGACAATACAGATCAAGTTGTTCATGGGACATCATTTTATTTAGTAGATCAAAACGGGAAAGTCGTGAAGCAATATAGTGGAATTAAAAATACACCATATGAGGATATACTACGTGATATTAAGCGTTTAACACAGTAAAAAAAGGATGCGAATGGGCATCCTTTTTTTTATTCAATCGATAAAATATCATGTTGCTGCGGAAGTTTTGGTGCACGAATTTCTAAAATGCCATCTTGATAAGAAGCTTTCGCTTGTTTTTTATTAATTGCATACGGTAGTTTAATCATGCGAGAAGCTTCTGACACTGCGCGTTCGCGGCGATAATAATTATGTGATTCTTCTTTTATTTCTTCTTCTAAAACATCTTCTTTTACGAAAATTTTTAAGTATTCACCCTGTATTTCAATTTGAATCTGTTCTTTTTGAACACCAGGAAGTTCAGCTTTTACAACAAGGTCTTCTCCTACTTCAAATAAATCAACAGGAAATGTTAATAAACGATTTCCTTTTTGGAAAAAGTGGTTCATATCTGCAATAACATCACGAAGCGGAGTTTGTTCGAAAAAGTCATCAATTTGCTTTAAGTAACTTCGAAATTGCGGACGTGAAGGTTTTTGTTCATCACTCATAATTTCTCCTCCTAAAGATAAATCTGAAATATCATATGACCAAAATGCCTAAATGTGAGTGTGTTTTTTTCAGTTGTGTAAGAAATTGAAAGTTGATGAAGGATAAGATAAGAATAGGAGCGGTTTTTTTGTACTTTTTGTCGCCATATTGTTATGATTATGCTAGTATAAATAGGGTTAGTAGTATAGAAAAAGAATGAAAACCGAAAGAGGGTAAGAAAGTATGTGTGGTTTTGTAGGATGTTTATGTGAAAACCCTAGAGAGTTTTCGGCAGAAGAAAAACATCAATTTGAAAATATGAATACGATTATCTTTCACCGTGGTCCAGACGATGAAGGATACTTCCGTGATGAACATGTACAATTTGGCTTCCGCCGTTTAAGTATCATTGACTTAGAGGCAGGACATCAGCCGCTAACTTATGAAAATGATCGATATGTAATTATTTTTAATGGTGAAATTTACAACTATGTAGAATTACGTGAAATGCTACTTGAAAAAGGTGCAACATTTGCTACGCAATCTGATACAGAAGTTATCATTGCATTGTATGCACATATGAAAGAGAAATGTGTAGACTACCTTCGTGGTATGTTCGCATTCATGATTTGGGATCGTGAAGAGAAAAAACTTTTTGGAGCACGTGACCATTTTGGTATTAAGCCACTATATATCGCACAGCAAGGTGATACAACATTCTTTGCATCTGAGAAGAAAAGTATCATGCAGGTTATGCAAGATAAAGATGTAAACCCAACTTCTCTGCAACATTACTTTACGTATCAATATGCTCCAGAGCCTGAAACGTTAACAGTAGATATTAACAAAATTGAGCCGGGTCATTACTTTGTAAAAGAGCTTGGTAAAGAGATGGAAATTCGCCGTTATTGGCAACCATACTTCAATGCATCTGATGCAACGAAAGAAGAGCATATTCAAGCAATTCGTGATGTATTATACGATTCTGTAAAAATGCATATGCGTAGTGATGTACCAGTAGGTTCATTCTTATCTGGTGGTATCGATTCATCTATCATTGCGTCTATCGCAAGAGAAATGAATCCAAACCTTTTAACATTCTCTGTTGGCTTTGAACGCCGCGGCTTCAGTGAAGTTGATGTAGCAAAAGAAACGGCAGAAAAATTAGGTGTTACTAACCATAGTGTCTTCATTACAGCAAAAGAATTTATGAATGAATTCCCAAAAATTATTTGGCATATGGATGATCCTTTAGCTGATCCAGCTGCTGTGCCGTTGTACTTCGTAGCAAAAGAAGCACGCAAGCATGTAACAGTAGTTCTTTCTGGTGAAGGTGCGGACGAGCTGTTTGGTGGATATAACATTTATCGTGAGCCGAATTCTTTAAAAATGTTCTCTTACATTCCTACTCCAGGAAAGAGCGTATTAAAAGCATTAAGTGGTGCGCTTAAAGAAGGCTTTAAAGGGAAAAGCTTCTTAGAGCGTGGATGTACACCAATTGAAGAACGTTACTATGGAAATGCGAAAATCTTCCGTGAAGAAGAAAAAGCTGAATTAATGAAGTATTATAATGAAAGTATTAACTATATGGATATCACGAAGCCATTGTATAATGAAATCAAAGATTATGACGATGTAAGCAAAATGCAATACATCGACATGTTCACATGGCTACGTGGCGACATTTTATTAAAAGCTGATAAAATGACGATGGCAAATTCATTGGAACTTCGTGTACCATTCTTGGATAAAGAAGTATTTGACGTTGCGTCTAAAATTCCAACAGAATTAAAAATCGCAAATGGAACAACAAAAGCAATTTTACGTGAAGCAGTGCGCGGAATTGTTCCAGATCACGTGTTAGACCGTAAAAAACTTGGCTTCCCAGTACCGATTCGTCATTGGTTAAAAGATGAAATGCACGACTGGGCTGTTAATATTATTAAAGAAAGCAAAACTGAGCATTTAATCGACAAACAGTATGTACTAAACTTACTGGAAGCACATTGTGCAGATAAAGGCGATTACAGCCGTAAAATTTGGACAGTACTAGCATTTATGGTATGGCACCAAATTTATGTTGAGCATAAATATGATACGAATCATTTTCATGAAGAAACAAAACGTGCTTATAGCTTAGTATAAATAGAAAACCTTAGGATAACATTGTTATCTTAAGGTTTTTTTCATAAATACTTGTCCTACTTGATACAATAATAATAAGAATGAAGGTGAATAGTTATGTTAACGTTTGAAAAAGTTATCAATGAAACAAGTCTAGTAATAGAAGAAATGTTTTCTTCTCATGATCTACCAGCTCAAGATGTAGCCTATTGTATAAAAGCAGACGATACATACGTAGGGATTATTGATTACACTGTGCAACAAAATAAAGTGATTTTATCTTATCTTCTCATACATCATGATTATGCAGGATACGGATATGGAACAAATGCTTATTATACGTTTGAAGAAATCGTCAAAAGAGATCACGTGAAAGAGATTGAAATCACACTTATAGATAAGAATGAAAGAGTAAAAACGTTTTTTGAACAACTTGGCTTTCAACAAAATAATCATGTTTATATAAAGCAATTGTAATGGGGGAGACGAAGAAATGGAAATTCGAAGCGCATATAGAGAAGATGTAAGAGCTATTTTGCATATATATAATGATGCAATTGTACATACAACCGCTACATTTGATTTGCAAGAGAAATCATTAGCAGAAATGAATGTGTGGTTTGATACACATAATGAAATGTACCCAATCATCGTAGCTGAAGAAGATGGTATCGTACTTGGGTATTGCTCTTTATCTCCATTTCGAGAAAAAGAGGCATATAAGCAAACGGTAGAAATTTCAGTTTATGTGGAAAAGCAAGCACGCGGGAAAGGGATCGCGAAAAAATTGATAGAGCGCATACTTAAAGTGGCAGGGGATGTAAGGCATCACACCATTATTGCTGGGATTACAAAGGGGAATGACATAAGTGTGAAGCTGCATGAACAAATGGGGTTTACATATGTAGGATGTTTTCGAGAGGTCGGCTATAAGTTTAATGAGTGGCAAGATGTGTTATTTTATCAGTACATTATAAAATAAGGTGGGAAGTGTATGGGAATGACGCTAGCGCTTATTGTAGTTCTAAGCTGTTTTTTATTTGCAGAGTTATTTCAATTACTTGTACAAAATATATTGAACAAGAAGCGTGCACCATATGAGTGGCGATATTTTCCTTTGTTTTCAATGTTGTTTCTTGCACTATATACTTTGCAAAAAGTCACCCTTTTTCCACCGCCAATTGCAATTTTTTTAAAATTAGGATTGTTATATAGCAGTATTGGTATGGGAATTCTATTTTGTCTATTTTGTATGAGGTATGTCCACTATCAAACTTATGTTTTTATTTTAAATTGGTTGAAACGAGATGATGGGAACCGTCTTTTATAAGATGGTTTTTATTTGTTTTTTGAAACATTCTGTAAATTTGGCGAATAAAATAAGACAAGCACAATAATATGTGTTTTTAATGAAGGACATGGTGGATATGATTCTGGTGCTGTTGGAAAGGGCTTAGTGGAAAAAAATCTTACATTGCAAATCGCACAGCGTGTTCATGCTATTTTACTAACAAACTATTATGTAGACATCGAAATGACACGTAATAGTGATGTATTCGTAGCATTATCACAACGGGAAAATATCGCTAATTCATATAATACTGATTTCTTCATTTCATATTAATAGCGGTGGTGGGACAGGCTATGAAGACTATATTTATAATGGTCTCTCAAGCGGTAGTTCTGCGGCAGGAAAACAAGCGAAAATGCATGAAGCAGTACGTTCTGTTTTAACTCAGTATGGTTTGCAGGATCGCGGTGCTAAAACGGCAAATTATGCAGTATTAAGAGAAACAGCAATGGACGCTCTTTTAACAGAAATAGCATTTATTGACACAGCGTTTGATGCAAATTTACTAAAAAATTAACAATTTATTGAAGATTTATGTCAAGCGTATACACGTGGTGTTGCGAATATTATGGGGTTATCTGCAAAAGAGAATCCGAATTTCAAAACGCCAACACTAAATCCACAAACGATTGGTGTAGCAAATATTCTTGGAAAGAACGTCAATTTACGAACAGGACCATCAACGAGCAATTCAATTATTCGTAAGTTAAATGCGCCAAAATCGTATGTTGTTTATCAAGAGAATAATGGTTGGTTAGATCTTGGAGCGAGTCAGTGGGTTTATTATGATTCGTCTTATATTCAGTATATGAAATATGGAAATCAGAATGGAAGTCCAATTGGTGTAGCCAAAATTCACGGAACAAACGTCAATTTACGAACGGGACCATCAACGAGCAATCTGGTTATTCGTAAGTTAAATGCACCAGAATCTTATGTAGTATATCAATATCAAAATGGTTGGCTTGATCTTGGGGCGAGTCAATGGATTTATTATGATCCATCTTATATTGAATACACTTTATATTAAGTTAGAAGGAAATAATCCATGCTCTTATGAATTCTTTTTTATTTCGCTATTCGCGGACAGTAAGATCCCTTCACCTCAAGATTCAAAGAGAAATGAGGAAGATAGGTGGGGGATGAAAAAACCACTGATGGAAGTTTCACTTTATCTAAGTTCCGTCAAATAAATCTTTAAAATGGGAAGTATACTAAAAAATTAGGGTCCCTTGTTTTTTACAGGGATCCCTAGTTTTTTAGTATACTTTTTCAATGTACAAAAAGGCTTTTCGTTATGATAATTGCTTGAGATAATAACGTCTTCTTTTATTCATTCGCAGCTTTTGGAGCTGTTTCCTGTGAAATCGCTGCTTCCAATTCTGACTATAAGAATGAATAGAACGTACAATTAAAGGTGAAAATGCCCCGCTGAAACTATTATATCCGTCGAGTAACCCCAAGCTAATCCCCCCTTTTAGGAGATAAAAAACTGTGAGAATTAGATACCTTAAACGGTTCGCGTCTAATATATTATGTATATTTATATGTTATGAGCAAGTCCTTTTGTAGATTGTGTTAGCATTTAATGGAGGAGTAATTTACGTTATTGTAATTTTATCTTTTACAAATGTATAAATAGTTTGAAATTGCTCATCTGGAATATGTGTAACGCGTTCCTCTTTTAATGCAGAAGAAATAGGTTTTTCGAAATAAATTACATTTGTTTTTTCTCCTAAAATATGACGAGTATGGGCAATGCAGCGTGTAAAGTCGCGGTAATGTAAGGTGTGACATTTTGTGGTTATACCTTGTTGCTCAGCCATGATAATTTGTCTATCAGTAAAAAATAAAAAGCCAATTGTTGTATGACGAAATGCCCCCGTTGATAAGTGATAGAAGAATTCGTTAGGTGCCAGTTCTCTTTTTAACATTGCGACCGCATGTAAATAGAATTGCTGCATCTTTGATGGAAGTATAGGGGCTACTGTTGTTAATTCATCATAAGTGAAACCGCTATAGTTTGTTTTGATTTCTATATTTTGGATATACACGTGTGCTCTCCTTTTGAATATTTTAAAATAACGATATAATTATAAAACAAAATTCACTGTAGATAAATTAGAAAATCTAGTAAATTTGAATTTATAACGTGTTTTTTTATTTTATTCCGCATTTACGGGCTGTAAGCCCCCGCCTCGGGATTCAGAGAAAAGCGAAGAGGATAGGTGGGGGATAACTGCTGGCATGCGCTCGATTGGTGAAAACTTTCCATCAGTGGGGGGAATGAACACCACCACTGATGGAAGTTTCACTTTAAGACTTTCATAAGAATAACAAAAAGTGTAGAGAAATTTTTTGTTGTGAAAAGAGTTTGAAAATTATTTCTCTTTAAACAATTCAAGTTGTACAATGGAAGTATATACGAGGAGGAGGCGAGAAATTATGAAAAGTGTTCATAAAGATTGGATTTTATTTAATGGAAGCATCGTGAATACGAAAGAGAAAGAACCAATGATTTCATTAGAAGAGAGAGGTTTACAGTTTGGGGATGGAGTATATGAAGTATTTCGTTTATATGATGGGAAGCCTCATTTATTAGATCTTCATTTAGATCGTTTCTTCCAATCTATGGAGGAAATTGAATTAGAACCGCCATTTACAAAAGAAGAACTTATTTCTCAACTGCAGCAATTGATTGAGAAAAATCAATTTAAAGAAGATGGGAATATATATATTCAAATTTCGAGAGGTGTCCAACCTAGAAATCACTTGTTTGAACTAAATCTCCAACCTACATACTACGCAAATATCGTTCCATTTCCGAGGCCAATTACTCTTATGGAAGAGGGAATTAAAGTAACAGTAACGGAAGATATACGTTGGCACCGTTGTCATATTAAATCTCTCAATTTACTTCCTAATATTATGATTAAAAATAGAATTGCAAAAGAAGGTTATTATGAAGCAATTTTAGTTCGTAATGGCATTGTAACAGAAGGGTGTCATTCCAACTTCTTTATTGTCAAAAATGGAACCCTTATTACACACCCTGCGAATCAATTTATTTTGTATGGAATTACACGTCATCACGTTATTTCCTTAGCGAAGCAGTTGAATATACCTGTAGAAGAACGACAATTTTCTCTTCAAGAAGTATATGAAGCGAATGAGTGTTTTTTTACGGCTACGCCTATTGAAATTGTACCAGTAACGCAAATCGGAGAAGATTGGTATCAAACGGAAGAACAACGAGTTATAAGAAAGTTGCAAGCAGCGTATAAAGAAAGTGTTTATACTGCTAACACCAAATAAAAATGGTTTTATTTGGTGTTAAAAATAAATAAATGCTTAAAAAGCTGGCACCTGTTCAGCTTTTTTTGTTATATGATATAATCAGACAGATAGGAATTTTGAAAACGTTATAAAAGGGGATTTGGAGTTATATGGATTATCAAGCATTTAAAGATGTTATTCATGGACGACGTAGTGTTCGTAAATTTACAGAGCAAGGTGTTTCTGTGGAGGATATTGAAGAAATTATCGATTGTGCGAGGTACGCACCGAGTGATACAAATTCGCAAACGTGGGAATTTGTTGTTATTATGAATCGTGACAAAATTAAAGACATAGAAGAAATGACATGGAATGCATTACATAAACGAGCAGAAGAGGCAACAGAAAAAGGAGAAGAAAAAGCAGGGAAGTTATTGACCCGTTCTTTTGGACCATACGCAACAGCTTTTTCAGATGCGCCTGTTTTAATCATTTGTTTAGCAACGCCATATCAGTCTAAGTTTCGTGAAAAGATTTTCGATCCGATTGATTTTGTTCCAGAGTCTATTTGGGAAGAAGAAGGAATTAAAAGCAGCTGTTTAGCTGCACAAAACTTAATGCTCGCAGCCCATGCTCGTGGTCTTGGTACATGTCCAATGACAGGACCGGTGTTATTAGCACAGGATGATCTAAGAAGCTATCTACAAATTGAATCTGATAAACAAATTAATATGGTTATTGCATTAGGGCATCCAAAGGACCAGCCGAAAAAGTTAGCTCGAAAAGAAGTAGCGGAAATTACAAAATTTATCAGATAAAGTGAACTTTTTATCCCGCATTAACGGGCAGTAAGACCCTCACTTCAAGATTTAGAGAGGAACGAAGAAGATAGGTGGGGGGGAAAACACTGATGGAAGTTTTACTTTATTGGTAGGGATAAATGTTGAAATAATCTTAGCTGTAAGAGCTAAGGTTATTTTTTATGTGAAAATGAATGGAATACATAAATAGGTTAAGATGAATGCTAAGAAAGATTTGTTAACAATTTCTTAAAGAAATAATGATGATAATAGGGGGATAAGTGTGGTACAGTTAGTAGTGTAGTGTGAATGCTGTGTTCATGAAAGTGTTATGAATAGGTGTATATATCAAAAAAATATTTTTGTATAATAAATTAAACATTAAGATACAGGGGGATGGATTTTGAAAAAATTCATAATCACTGGATTATCTGTTATGTTGTTAGTGGGCTGCGGAGCAACAAAAGAAAAGAAAGTGACGGAAGAAACGCAACAAGAACAAACTGTTAATGCGCAGCAAGAAAGCAAATATTCATTCCCAGAAGGAGTAACTTCAGTTGGTGAAGGAAAAGTGAAAGTTGTTACACCAGATGGTACATCAGAGAATGGGAATGTGCCTGTAGTATTTATCAAAAAAGATACGATTATTCAACAAGTGGAAATTGAACTTTCAAATTTCCAAAGGGATAATGAAACATTTGTATACATTGATAAACGATTTGAAGAAGCGCATCAAGTAAGGAAACTAACACAAACGACAATCGAATTAAAAGAAGAAACACTACAACCAGGTGTCCATACTTTAACAGCAATCCAGTATGAAAATAATGATCCGAATGGAAAAGTAATCAAATTTGCCGAAGCGAAGTTTGAAAATAAGCCAGCACAGTAAAAAGAAATCTGCTCTTCGAGCAGGTTTCTTTTGTTTTAACAGGGATTTTTATTACATTTGTTGAATCTGTAATAAAGCGTCGTTATAACACGTTTTCTATTGTTTACTGTGAAACGAAAGGGAGAGAAAAGATGAAACGAGCACTTATTAATATTGATTATACATATGATTTCGTAGCGGAAGATGGGGCGCTAACATGTGGGAAAACGGCGCAGGCTATAGAAGAGTATATTGTAGAAATAACGAAGCAGCATATTGAAACTGGAGATTATGTTGTGTTTGCTGTTGATAAACATGTAGAAAATGATTCTTATCATCCAGAGACTAGATTATTTCCACCGCATAATATAGCGGAAACAATAGGAAGAGATTTATACGGTGAATTGCAAAATGTATACGAAAAATACAAAAATCATGAAAATGTATACTACATGGATAAAACACGGTACAGCGCTTTTGCTGGAACGGACTTAGAAATTAAGCTTCGAGAAAGAGGGATACAAGAAGTGCATCTTATTGGTGTTTGCACGGATATTTGTGTGTTACATACAGCAGTAGATGCTTATAACAAGGGATTTCGTATTGTCGTGTACGAAAAAGCAGTTGCGTCATTTAATGAACAAGGGCATAAGTTTGCATTACAGCACTTAAAGTCTTGTTTACAAGCTGAATTAAAGTAAGAGAAAAAAACGCCAGAAAAATAAGGATTCTGGCGTTTTTGTTATTTTCTTGCAACTATACAGATCGATCCCCATTGCCATCAAGTTAAGAATTCAAAATTACCCCAAAACAAAAATTTTGTGTAAATTACTCAATTTTATCGTTTTGGGGTAGTTTATTTTTGTTAGGTTGATAGCGATGTGGCGGTACCCCATAGCCTTCAAGCTAACAATCGATATATCCCCCAAATGTGGCTTTATAAAAAAGATTGATAATTTGTAATAAAGATTGATAGTTTATAATTAAGTTTGATAAAATTCTCGTTTAAGAACATGATATGAAGGAATTTTTATGCCAACTTTTCTTTTTATCCTATATAATAAAAGCAAGAATATTAAGATGTTCGTATAGTTAAGAAAAGGGTAGTTTTTAATGTTGTTATAATAATTGAATATAGATTTGAAAGGATGTACATCATGATTTTAGTTAGTTCTTGCTTAGCTGGAAAACCAGTAAGATATAATGGTACTGCATGTTTAAACGATACAATTCAAAAATTAATTGATGAAAAGAAAGCGATACCTGTTTGCCCGGAGTTATTAGGTGGTTTTGTTACACCGAGAGAACCAGCTGAAATCTTGGGCGGAGATGGATATGATGTTTTAGAGGGTAAAGCAAAAGTAATGGAACGTTCAGGTAATGATGTGACGGAATTATATATAAATGGTGCTATGAAGACTTTAAATTTAGCACAAGAAATGCAAGCTAGCCATGTAGTTTTAAAAGAATATAGCCCGTCTTGTGGAAGTAAAGAAATTTATAGTGGTGAGTTTGTTGGAAAAAAGGTAACAGGAGTCGGCGTAACGACTGCTCTATTAGAAAGTAAGGGCATTAAAGTTATATCTGAATTAGAATTAGATAAATTAATTAATAAAATATAATATTAGAGGGCGAATTTTAACGATTCGCTTACCGAAATTATCAAACTTTATTATAAAAATAAATAGCTTGTAAAATTTTAACTCACGCATTTTAATCAAATTTTTTTCAAAATGCGTGAGATTTTTTTGTGATGAAATCAATGGTTTCGCCTAAATTTTAATCAAACTTAATTTCAAACCAACACCAAAATAAAAAATTTAAGCTTTATCCAATAAAGAACTTCTAAAATTTTCGTTTTGGGGGTAATTGTTTTTCTTAGCTTGATGGGCATGGGGTACCGCTAGCATTTTGGAAAAAACCCACGCTAAGAGCATGCAGAATTTTATACAGTTTTTCGGCTAATCCAGTAACAAGTGAAAACACGAAAAACCACACCAGGATAGGAATGTATAAAAAAATGCATAGATCCATAGAACAAAAAAGGAGGTTCCCTTGTGAGAGTAGGGTTCCTCCTTGTCCTTGCTGATGGTACAATTAGAGTCATGGAGGGATATCATGGAGTATATTGTATTTTATGGAACACCGTTTCTTATAATTGGTACTGCAATATTTTTATTTATTATGGCTGTATCACAAATACAAAAAATTTGGGATGACTTAAATCTATTATTCGTAATGGTCGGTTTAGGGATAAATATACTTGCTATTCCATTTGCAGTTTTTATAGGTGGGATGGCAACAGATTCTCCGGACAGTACTAGACTTGATTTTTGTAAAGGATTTCTCTTTATTCAGGGAATACCGCTTATCATACTACTTCTAGCTTTGGTTTGGTGGTTTATTCGTCGGAACAGAGAAAAAGTTCGCATGTAGAATTTTAAAATGACTTCCACTAACGATAATTATGTAAATGAGCTGTCCATATGGGCAGCTTATTGTATTTTTTGCTTAGCGTGGTTTTTTTTCAAAATGCTGGCGGTACCCCATCGCTATCAAGCTAACTAGACAAAATACCCCCTAAAAAGAAAAAGGCGTTATTCTTTCTGAGAAATCATAGGAAAGGATAACGCCTTTATATCAATATGGGGTATAGCCGAGATACGTGTAAAAATAGGTCATAGACTTACGTTTATTTCCAATTACGTTTGAAATCAGCTATTATATTTTCATAAAATTACAGCTTAGATGATAGTTAGCTAATTGTCTAAAGAAAATGTATGCATAGCTTTGCTGTGTGTTTTATCAATGTAGTTTTTGGATAATGTTTGGTCAAGTTGATACTAATACCCTCGATAAACGGAAGAAAATTAAGAGTGTTCCGAGAAAAAGTGATTAAAAAACGCTCTTAATTTATTTAATTGAGTTATCCTTTCATACAAAAATCTGATTATTTATGTAATTGGTATTCCATTAAAACGCTCATTTACAGAAGAACATTATTCAAGTGAAGCCCTCTATAATTCAATTACAACACCTTGAAAGTTTATGATACTATCCTGATCACACTTTTTATATTTAATGTTTTAAGGAAAAAAGCTATACTATAAGCGAAACTAAAAATCAGAAAGGAAATACAAGAACATGGAAAATTATTTACTATTTATCCTTACAGCACTCCTTATTATAATGATGCCTGGTCCCGGTTTTGCTTTAGTTACAAAAAACACTATCTCTCATGGTAGAAATGGTGGGATAAAGACCGTCTTAGGAACGGTATCTGGAATGATGATTCATACAATAATGGCTACACTAGGACTCTCTGCTATCTTAATGAAATTTGCTATGCTATTTACATTAATAAAATATGCTGGGGCATTTTATTTAATTTATTTAGCTGTAAAGTCAATTAAAAATGCCTTTTCTAAAAAAGAAGATATGTCAGGTTCAGTGGAAATAAACTCTAAGGATATTGGAACTGTTAAAAGTTTTAGACAAGGATTTACCACGGCAATCTTAAACCCAAAAACGGCTGTATTTTTCCTTAGTTTTCTACCCCAATTTATTGTGAGTAATCAAAGTCATTTCTTCCAATTTCTTTTGTTGGGACTCACATTTACGACTTTGACAGCAATATGGTATCTACTTTATATCTCTCTAATACGTCAATTAAGAACTTTTTTAAGAAAAGAAAAGGTGAATCGTACAATAGAGGGTATTACTGGCACAGTATTATTAGTATTTGGAGTTAGGCTATTTTTCCAAAAATAAATATGTAATAGGGGTACAGCCACACATCCATCAAGCTAAAAAATTGTATCCATAAAACGAAAAAAACGCTATTCTTTTTGTAGAAATATACAGAAAGGATGGCGTTTTTGTATGAATCTATCGATTCAAGATGAGTTTCATTTATTCGCTGAAGAACTACAGCGATATCTATCTCGACATATCTTCCAACAACTCGCACAGGAGACAGGTTTTGTAAAACGTAAAAGTAAGTATGGCGCACGAGATATGGCTGCTTTATGTATTTGGATCAGTCGACATGTAGCAAGCGATTCTCTTACTCGATTATGTAGCCAGCTTTATGCAAATACAGCTACACTTATGAGTCCAGAAGGACTTAATCAACGTTTTAACCGATGTGCTGTTTTATTTCTACAGCGTATATTCTCTCTTTTAGTCAAAAGCCAACTAAACGATTCGTCTCAAATCCAAAACCAATATACTTCTTATTTTCAACGTATACGTATTTTAGATGCTACTATTTTTCAAGTACCCAATCATTTGGCTCCTATTTATCCTGGTTCAGGAGGATGTGCACAAACAGCCGGTATTAAGATTCAGCTAGAGTATGATTTACATAGTGGAAAATTCCTCAATTTTCAAATGGAACCAGGTAAAAATAATGATAAAACCTTTGGTACAGAATGTTTGGATACTTTACGACCAGGAGATTTATGTATTCGAGATTTAGGATACTTTTCTCTAAAAGATTTAGACCAGATGGATCAACGAGGGGTGTTCTATGTTTCACGGTTGAAATTAAATAATAGAGTATATGTGAAAAATGAATCTCCAGAATTCTTTCGAGATGGGACAGTAAAAAAGCAATCTTTATATGCTTTACTTGACCTTGAACATATCATGCATCAGATAAAACCAGGAGATACTTATGAAATTCGAAATGCCTATGTTGGACAACAAAAATTACCCTCACGAGTTGTAATATACAGACTCACATCAACTCAAGTTCATAAACGTAGGAAACAGCAAACTTATGTTGAAAAGAAAAAAGGGGTTACATACTCTGAAAAAAGTAAACGTTTAACAGAAATCAATGTTTATATTACCAACATCCCATGGGAAATTGTTCCGATGAAACAGGTTCACGAGATTTACTCTCTACGTTGGCAAATAGAGATAGTATTTAAAACATGGAAATCTCTTTTTGGTATCAATCATTGTCACAATATTAAGCGAGAGCGTCTAGAATGTCATCTTTATGGACAGTTAATCGCTATTTTTCTTTGTTCTTCCACTATGTTCAAAATGCGACAGCTGTTACTACAGAAAAAACAAAAAGAATTAAGTGAATATAAAGCAATTTATATGATTCAAGATCATCTGTACTTAGTATATGAAGCTATACAACAAGACACCCAAGAAGTATCAAAAATTTTTATTCGTCTGTTTGACCTCTTACAGAAAAACGGACGGAAATCCCATCGATATGAGAAAAAGACAGTCTTTGATATTTTAGGTGTTGTTTATCAGTGCACTGTATCCAATCTAAAGCAGAAAACTGCATAACCTTTAAAAATACACCTTATCAAGGTTTATTTGGAATGCGTATTTTTAGAAACAAATAAACAAAATATCAAGCATGTAGGCAGCAAGAACGGAAGTTCATGAAATACCCAACCTTAGCTTGATGGGCATGAGATCGATCCCCTATATTCATAAAATTCCACATTGTTATAGCCGGTTTTTTTTAGTAGTTTTTCTATATCTTCTTTTGTTTTAAATTTTATCATATGATAGTTTATTTTATAGAGTTCAGCCACAATGACAACAGAGCCATTTGGTTTTAACACTCGAAATATTTCTTTTACATCACTCTCTAAATTTGGCCAAAAATAATGTGTTTGAAATGCAGTAATAATATCAAAAAAGTGATTTGAAAAAGGCATAGAAGATACGCTTGCTTTTTTTATAAGAACTTTCCCTGAATTTACATTTTCTTTATTCATTTTTATAGAGTTTTCTACTGCTTTTTCGGAATAATCTATACCGTATACTTTTCCATACGGATTCATTTTAGAGAGAGTATGTACTGTTTTTCCTCCACCGCAACCTATATCTAGTATTGTCACACGTTCTTTCATTTTAATCTTACTTAAAGCCCATTTTGTCATACTTGTATGGGCCACATTCATGATGCATAGCATAGATGATCCGACAAAACCTTTTGGGTTTTTAGCTTGTTCAATTAATTTGTTCAACACATTCAAATTCCTCTCACCTTTCTCCTCTTGTTTTAATGTTGAAAAATTTTAGGTGATATAAATTCCCTTTTCTATTTTTCTCTATACTTCTTTGAATTCCTTTATTATGGAAGTTTTTCTTTATTTGTAGTATTTGAAATTTTCTTGATGTTATAATAAGAAATGGTGATGAACATGAATGAAAATGAAAAACAAATGCATCGATTGCAAGCATTAAAAGAAATTGCAGAGTTATTAAATGAAGCAACTGATTTGCAGCAAATGTTAGAAAAGGTACTATACACGCTATTGCAAGTTATGAATTTGCAAACAGGATGGATTTTTTTTATTGATGAAAAGGGAACGCATCGAATGCTGGTTGATACAAATTTGCCACCAGCACTTACATGGGAAGAAAAGAAGCCAATGTGTGAAGGAGATTGTTGGTGTATTGATCGATTTGTTGCTGGACGTTTACAAAAAGCAACAAATATTATTGAGTGTAAGCGAATAGAAGATGCGATTGAATATAATTGGGGAGAAACAGAGAGTATTACTCATCATGCGACAATTCCGCTTCAAGCAGGAGAAGAAAAGTTTGGATTATTAAATGTTGCTTCTCCTCATAAAATGCACTTTACAGAAGAAGAATTAGCTTTATTAGAAGCCATTGCTTTTCAAATTGGGACGACAATTCAGCGTATTAGACTGGTTGAGAAAGAACGAAAATACGTAGTCATTGCAGAAAGAAATCGATTGGCGCGTGATTTACATGATTCTGTTAAACAACTTCTCTTTTCAATTATGTTAACAGCTAGAGGAACGATTGATATGACGAAGAATAAAGAATTACAAGAGATGTTGATGTATATAGGAGAGTTATCACAAGAGGCACTACAAGAGATGACATTATTAATTTGGCAATTACGGCCTGAGGGTTTAGAAAAAGGTCTTGCTGAAGCGATTCAAAATTATGGGAATTTACTTGGTATCCATGTAACCATACGAATTGATGGAGTTATTTCGATAAGCGATGAAATGGAAGAAATGCTATGGCGTATTAGCCAAGAGGCGCTCCATAATTGTAAAAAACACGCATCTTGTGAAAAAGTATTTGTATATTTAAAAATAGAAAACAATATGTTGAGGTTTCAGATTGAGGATGACGGAGTAGGATTTATTAAAGAAAAAGTAAGAGATTCTGCGCTTGGTTTGAAAAATATGCAAGAGCGTATTGAGTTAATGAAAGGAAAGTTTCATATTCAAACGAAACCGGGAGAAGGAACGAAACTTGGGATTCAATTACCTATTTGAAGGGGGAAATCCATTGAAAATAAAACTACTACTTGTAGAGGACCATCATATTGTACGAAGAGGTCTTGTTTTCTTTTTAAAAACAAAAGAAGAATTTGATATTATTGGTGAAGTGGGAGATGGAGAAGAAGCGTTGCAATTTATTCAAAAAGAACGACCTGATGTCGTATTAATGGATGTGTCGATGCCAAAAATGGACGGAATCGAAGCAACGAAGCGTATGAAACAATATGATTCATCTATTAAAATACTTATGTTAAGCAGTTTTTCAGAACAAGATTATGTTCTTCCAGCACTCGAAGCAGGTGCAGATGGATATCAATTAAAAGAAGTACAGCCAGATCAACTTGTAGCTTCAATTATTGCAGTTTATCAAGGGAATGCTAATTTCCATCCGAAAGTAACCCCTGCTTTATTAGGACGCCCAGTAACAGTTGAGAAAAAGCAAGATAGTTTATCTATGCTAACGAAGCGGGAAAAAGAAGTGCTGCGAGAAATTGCCAAAGGGAGAAGTAATAAAGAAATAGCTGCAGAACTACATATTACAGAACAAACCGTAAAAACACATGTTTCAAATGTTCTTACTAAATTACATGTAGATGATCGAACACAAGCGGCCCTGTATGCGGTAAAACACGGTGTTGTATAGGAAGAATGAATTGAAATAAAACAGGAACTCATACGAAAGTATGAGTTCCTATTTTATTTTTTTCATACTATTTTCTCAATCGTTTTCCGTCTTTTTTACGGTTTATAAGAGGTAATTTTCTGATAATATAAATATAGAAATTCAAATAAGGGAGAGAAATAATCATGAAACTAGTTGTAATTAACGGTACACCACGTAAATCTGGTAAAACTCGCGTCATTGCAAAGCATATTGCGGAGGCTTATAAAGGAGAATTATATGATTTAGCTATTGAAGCGCTTCCGTTATATAACGGAGAAAATTCTCAATATGAATTACAAGCAGTAGCAAAATTAAAGAAACTTGTAAAAGAAGCAGATGGTGTTGTATTATGCACACCTGAGTATCATAATGCGATGAGCGGTGCATTGAAAAATGCATTTGATTTTCTTGGAAGCAGCGAGTTTATGCATAAGCCGGTTGGGCTCCTTGCGGTTGCAGGCGGCGGTAAAGGCGGTATAAATGCCTTAAATAGTATGCGTATTGTTGCAAGAGGGATATATGCAAATGTCATTCCGAAACAAGTTGTCATTGATAGTCTTCACGTACAGAACGGAGAATTGGGTGAAGAGGCAAAACCACTTGTTGCGGATTTATTAAAAGAATTGAGAGGATACATGAGCATCTTTCCAGAACTGAAAAAACAATTAGGAGCTGATTAATATGTCATCTCTTTACCGCGATTCTCGGTTGTACTATATTCTTGGAGCCAATAGCTTATCTGCGATTGGCTCCGGCATTACGATGATTACGATTTCGTGGCTACTTGTAACGTCACCAGGTGGAAATACAATGTTTGGCTATATTTCGATTATATCCACACTTGTTATGTTTTTATGTACACCATTTATTGGACATTGTATTGATCGTTTTTCTCGTAAAACGCTACTTTTAGTGAATGAAGCCATTGGAGCAATTGCTGTCGGTATTATGGTATGTTGGGGATTTACAGGTCATTCTTATGAAACAATACATTATATTGTGCTGTATATAACAGGTTCATTTTATTATTTAGTATTTTATCCGAACATTTTCGCCTTTAATCAAGAAGTGTTTGCATCGGAGCATTATAAATCATTAAGCGGAACGATGGAAATACAGGGACAATTGACACAAGTTATTGCTGGTGCGGTTGCTAGTTTTATGATTACAATTGTTGCTGTGAAATGGATTTTATTTATCAATATGTTAGCGTATATAGGCGCATTTATATTATTATCATTTATTCCTTATACAAGACAGAGAACAGAAAACGGAAAACAACCATTCACAAAACAAATTTTTGAAGGCATTCATTTTATGAAGAAAAGAAAGAAATTATTTTGGTTTCTATTTGCGACATATATGCCGTTTATCGGTGTCATGATGACAAATTATTTAATGCCTGTGTACATTTCGGATGTATTAAAGGAAAGTGGATCCGTATACGGTACGGAAGGAATGATGTATGGTATCGGTGCAATGCTTGCAGGGATTGGTATTCCAATTCTTATGAAATATGTAAAAACAGAAGTGTCAATTGTGTTAACGATGTTCATATATACAATTTCAATTACCGTAATGATTATAAAGCCATCAGTCTTTTTACTATATGGCCTTGCTATCTTTATGGCGATGGGAAATGCCGGCACACGTGTTGCACGCAATGTGCTTATGATGGAACAAGTTCCAAACGAAGTAATTGGCCGTGTGGATAGTCTATTTCGATTTGTTGGTACAGGTATACGCATCATTCTTCTTCTTGCCTTTACAACACTTGTGTCTCAAATTGGTGTTATGATTCCGTTTTATGCACTGAGCATTTTATTAATTGTTGCAACGTGTATAGGATTTTTATATGTGAAAGTGAAACGGCAAGAACGAATTCATATTACCAATAAAACAGTTGTATAGTAGTGAATCTAATACACATCATATAGATGTAACATTCTAAAAAAAGGTGTGAAATGATATGGGAAAAACAAAAGCATTAGGTTCTGCTAAGCATAAGGGAAATCAAACGCAGGATCATACTTCTTCAAAGAAAGCACGCAATGCCCAAAATGCAGGGCAGCGTTAAGGCTAGAAACATAGCGAGGATTTAATTTAAAGACATATAAATATTAACAGTAAAGATAGTAAGGATTGATTATCCCTACTATCTTTTTTTATAATATCATTTCGTCAACGCCTTACTTTACCATTACTTGAACAAAAATAATTAAAGGATATAACGCACAGAAGATCGCTCGTCGCTCCGCATACCGGATAACCTGTTCAATGAAAGGGAACTATTAAAAGGGCACTATTACACAGAACAAGCCCAAGAAATGGATAAGGAGTGAGTGAGCGATGGATAACATGATGGCGGAGGGCGGCTCTGGCTCGCCAACCAGGATGGCTCAAAAAACAGTTGGCCAGTATTTGTTCGATTGCTTGAAGTTGGAGGGCATTACCGAAATTTTTGGCGTCGCAGGGGACTATAATTTTACACTGCTTGATGCTCTGGAGCGGTATAACGGTATCCGGTTTATAAATGGAAGGAACGAACTAAACTCGGGTTATGCTGCGGATGGCTACGCGAGAATCAAAGGCATGTCCGCTCTTATTACGACCTTCGGGGTCGGGGAGCTCAGCGCCTGCAATGCGATAGCGGGAGCCAACAGCGAGCATGTGCCAATAATTCATATTGTGGGTGCGCCTCCTGAGAAGGATCAAAAGGAGCACAAGCTGATGCACCACACCCTAATGGATGGAAATTTTGCTGTCTTCCGCAAGGTGTATGAGCAGATTACGGTTTATACCGCGGTGCTTACGCCGGAAAACGCCAAGATTGAAATTCCGGCTGCGATTCGCATTGCTAAGGAAAAGAAAAAGCCGGTATATCTGGTTGTGGCTGATGATTTAGTGAGCAAGCCGATTGCTGCCCGGGAAGAGCCGGTGCCGCCGTGTCCAAAGTCCAACCTAAAAACCCTTCAGGCTGCTGCGGATCACGTCCGTCGGCTGCTAGAGCGTGCTCACAAGCCGGTTATCTTGGTGGATGTCAAAACAATGCGCTTTGGCCTTCAGACAGCAGTTCAGCGGCTGGCCGACGCTATGAATGTGCCTGTTGTGACGATGATGTTTGGGAAGGGGGCATTCGACGAAACCCATCCAAATTATATCGGAATGTACCTAGGCTCTTTCGGAAATTCTGAAGTCCAAAGTACGGTGGAAAATGCAGACTGTATCATTGCGGTCGGTATGTTATGGGCGGACACCAACACCGCGAATTTTACCGCAAAGCTGAACCCGCTGGTGACTATCAATATTCAACCGGACATGGTCAAGATCGCTGAGGCGGAATATCCGAATGTTTTTGCAGCCGACATGCTGCTTGCAGTGCAGAAGGTGGGATACATAGGTCAAGGTTTGGCGGGAAATTTGTTATTCCCTTACGATCAAGTCACAGCTAGTGCCGAAGAGCCTCTAATGGCGGCCGGCTATTATCCCCTTTTTCAGCGCATGCTGAAAGAAGGCGATATTATGATCGTCGAGACAGGGACGTTCTACAATGGAATGGCTGAGGTGAGACTGCCGAGCAATGTAACATATATTGGGCAAGGAGGCTGGGGATCCATCGGTTACGCAACCCCCTCGGCGTTCGGTGCTATTATCGCCGCACCGGAACGTCGGGTGTTGTTGTTTACAGGTGACGGCTCCTTGCAACTAACAGCCCAGGAAATCAGTTCCATGCTATATTACGGCTGCAAACCCATAATCTTCGTCTTGAACAACGATGGTTATACGATCGAGAAATATTTGAATGTCAAAACAGAGAATCAAAAGTACAACCAAATCCCTCGATGGTCTTACACCAAGCTGGCCGAAGTCTTTGGAGGCAACGCGTTTACCGTTACGGCTCAGACCTATGGAGAGCTTGATCAAGCTATAACCCAAGCTGAAAGGGAACGTGCCGAAAGGCTCTGTATCATTGAAATGATCGCTGGGAATCCGATGGACGCACCCGAATATATGCGACAGATGCGCAGTTATATGGAGATGCAGGAGATGCAGCGCGGCCCAAAATAGTCCCGAATAACACGAGTGTTCCTGAAAGATGGATCTAATCTTTAAGGGGTACCCTTGAAAAATGGTTATGGGGAAAAATGAGCATTTTTAAGCCGCTCCCTTCTATTAGCTACCTAAACTTTGCTAAGCAATTCTTTCTGTTATTCCCAGATGGACAAAAAATACCATCATTTTGATGGTGTTTTTTAACTCATGTGAACGTTATGGATTATCTGGAAAAATGGCGTTCCATGTGGGTAAGAGTTAATAGGAATAACTTGGAAGTTTGATTGTGAATTATTACACTTAAACTAACGGGTGCGATTCTTCAAAAAGAAATACGGTTTATATATATTTAATATGATACCTCGCTATTTTTTGAAATCAAGTGTGTACTACAGGATAAAGTACTTCTTCATAATCCTTTTCTTTTATATAATAAAAAAGAAAGGGAGAGAACTGCCATATGAATAAATGGTTTTTATTATTACTGTTGTTATTGCCGCCATTATATGTTGTTTATATAACATATCGCATTAAGAAAATTGCCAATGAAAAAGTAAGTCATACAGCACCGTACGTTTTAGTTTTAGGTGCAAAATTATTTGGAGATAAACCATCATTATCACTACAATATCGATTAGATGCAGCGCTAGGTTATTTACAGATGCATCCAAAAGTAAAAGTAGTTGTATCTGGTGGGCAAGGAGACGACGAGGATATTCCAGAAGCACTTAGTATGTGCCGTTATTTAATGGCAAACGGTATTGAAAAAGAACGGATTTTACTCGAAGATCGTTCTACAAGTACATATGAAAATATAAAGTTTTCTATAGATTTATATGATGTGAAGCATGCGGTTGTAGTAAGTAACACTTATCATTTATACCGAACAAAAATTATTGCAAATCGTTTAGGGATGAGGATGGAATCGCTTGCTGCACCAACGCCAAAGCGTTCAAAGAAAAAGGCATATATACGTGAATATGCTGCTATTATGAAAACAATTTTAGTGGATCATTAGAGCTCAAAATAGAGCTCTTTTTTATTAAAAAAACAAATGATTTGAAAATAGCTCGAATTTCCGTGAGAATGGAAGAGAGAATGAAAAAGGAGTTGTGTATGTGATTCAATTTGAACGTGTTTCAAAAACATTTGATGATGGAACGAAAGCAGTAGACTCTCTACAGTTAGAGATTCGTAAAGGAGAATTTTTTGTTCTGATTGGCCCGAGTGGATGCGGGAAAACAACGACAATGAAAATGATTAATCGATTAATTGAAACAACAGAAGGTTCCATTTTTATTGATGGAAAGAACATTCGGGATTATAACATTCATGAATTGCGATGGAATATTGGATATGTATTGCAACAAATTGCATTATTTCCGCATATGACAATTGCAGAAAATATTGCGGTTGTACCAGAAATGCGCAAATGGAGTAAATCGAAAATTCAAAAGCGTGTTGATGAATTATTAGAAATGGTTGGTTTAGATCCTAATATATATAGGGGGCGTATGCCAGATGAATTATCTGGCGGTCAAAAGCAGCGTGTTGGTGTTGTGCGGGCACTTGCTGCTAATCCGAAAATTGTTTTAATGGATGAGCCATTCAGTGCACTTGACCCTTTAAGTCGTGAGCAGCTGCAACGTGATTTAGTAGCCTTGCAAAGAAAGATTCAAAAAACAATTGTCTTCGTAACACATGATATGCAAGAAGCGTTATCGCTTGGTGATCGCATTTGTATAATGAAAGATGGAAGAGTGGTCCAACTGGATACGCCAGAAGTGATTTTACAAAATCCCGCAAATGCATTTGTAGAAGAATTTATTGGGAAGCCGCGAGTATCATCTTGGTATGATAATAGAAAAGTAGAGGATATAGTATCTATATTAGCGCAAGAAGGGGAACGAGTTGATGGGACCCCACTTTCGACTGAAGTTACCCTGCAAGATGCTTTACTTCGTTTAGAACATGAAAAAGAAATACCAATCGAACAAAACGGTACATATATTGGTACATTAACAAGCCAACATATCGTTCAATACATAACACATCAAATGAAAGAAAGGGGATAGACAGTGTCAGCATTATTACAAACGATGCAAGAACGTAAACAAGAACTGTTAAGTGCTCTTTTGGAACATTTGCAAATTTCGTTGATTGCTTTATTTTTTGCAGTTCTTATCGCGGTTCCGCTTGGAATTTTGTTAACAAGACGAGAACGCATTGCCGAATGGGTTATTGGTACTTCTGCTGTGATGCAAACCATTCCTTCCTTAGCGCTTCTTGGATTATTAATTCCATTAGTTGGTATTGGAAAGGTTCCAGCTATAATCGCTCTTGTTATTTATGCGTTGCTTCCTATATTGAGAAATACATATACAGGTATTCGCAAACTAGATCCATCTCTAATTGAGGCAGCAAGAGCGATGGGGATGAACGGTTGGAGACGATTATGGAAAGTAGAAATACCACTTGCCTGGCCCTTTATTATGGCAGGGATTCGGACAGCAATGGTACTAATTGTTGGTACGGCGACATTAGCTGCTTTAATTGGAGGCGGAGGATTAGGAAAGTTTATCTTGCTTGGAATTGATCGGAATGATTACGCTCTTATTTTGTTAGGTGCTATTCCAGCTGCACTATTAGCATTGTTCTTTGATGGAGTACTACGCATAATCGAGCATGTAAGATTTTCACCAAGGCGAACAGTGATTACAATAGTTGCTGTAGCCGTAATCACAATCGCACCTTTTCTTTGGAGTACACAGAAGAAAGATATTATAATTGCTGGTAAGATTGGCTCAGAACCGGAAATTTTAATTCAGATGTATAAACAATTAATTGAGCAGGATACTGATTTAAAAGTAGAAACAAGACCAGGTTTTGGAAAAACATCTTTTGTATTCGAAGCATTAAAATCTGGAGAAATTGATATTTATCCGGAATTTACAGGAACAGCATTATCAACTTTCGTAAAAGAAGAACCAAAAAGTACAGATCGTCAAGAAGTATATGAGCAGGCGCGAAATGGCCTGGAGCAGAAATATAATATGAAGCTGTTAAAACCAATGAAATATAACAATACATACGCATTAGCGGTACCAAAACAAATAGCGGAGCAGTATAACATAAAGACTATTTCTGATTTGAAAAACATCTCTTCTCAAATGAAAGCTGGATTTACACTTGAATTTGCAGATAGAGAAGATGGATATAAAGGAATACAAAAGCTATATAATATACAGTTTCCGAATTTAAAAACAATGGAACCGAAGCTGCGTTATAGTGCGGTTCAATCTGGTGATGTAAATGTCATTGATGCTTATTCAACAGACAGTGAATTACAGCAATATGGTCTACAAGTACTAGAAGATGATAAAGGGTTATTTCCGCCCTATCAAGGAGCACCATTATTACGCGAAGAAACATTAAAGAAATATCCAGAGATTGAAAAATCACTAAACAAACTTGCTGGGAAAATTACTGATGAAGAAATGCGTAAAATGAATTATGAAGTGAATGTAGAAGGGAAAGCAGCAGAGAACGTAGCACATGAATTTTTACAAAAAGAAGGACTGTTGAAATAGATATAATTTACAAATATTACCTCGAAAAAGTCATTTATACAAAAATAAATGACTTTTTTTGTGCATACTTATACTTTTTTTCGAAAAAGTATTCCATTTTTGCTCGTTTTCTTTTAGAATAAGTAATGTTTTTCTGAAAGAATATAAAATGAAACGGTTCGTCATTTTCAGGGTACGTATTTGATATATAAATGACTCATAATATGAATGCCTGGTAGAGCGGAATGAACGCATCAAGAAATTGCAGACGGGGTGATACCAATAGAAAAGAAATTAGGATTTTTTCCATTAATCGCACTTGTAGTAGGAACAATGGTTGGAGGAGGGGCATTTAGTTTACCGCACGATTTAGCAGTAGGAGCAAACAGCGGTGCTACCTTAATTGGTTGGTGTATTACAGCACTAGGAATGATTCCACTTGCCCTCGTATATCAATCTTTGGCATATCGAAAGCCTGAACTTGAGGGCGGTATTTATAGTTATGCACGCGCTGGTTTTGGAGAGTATATCGGATTTAACAGCGCATGGGGATATTGGATTGCTGGAATATTAGGTAACGTTGCAACAATTATGATGTTATTTAACTCATTAGCATATTTTTTCCCGATTTTTAAAGGCGGCAATAATGTCCCAGCAATCATCGGTGCATCACTCGTATTGTGGACGCTTCATTTTCTTATTTTACTTGGAATTCGTGAAGCCTCTATTATGAACTTTATTGCGACAATTGGTAAGCTTGTTCCAATTTTATTATTTATAGTCATTATGTTTACTGCGTTTAGTTGGGATACATTTACGCATGACTTTTGGGGGAAAGGTACAGTCTCATTATCTTCTGTACTTGGACAAGTGAAGAACACGATGCTCGTTACGCTTTGGGTATTTGTTGGCGTAGAGGGGGCAGTTGTTTTATCTGGACGAGCAAAACGTAGCCGTGATGTTGGTAAAGCAACTGTACTTGGTTTACTGCTAGTAATGGGTATTTATATTTTAATTTCTGTTTTATCGCTAGGGGCGATGCCACGAGAAGAATTAGCAGCACTTGAAACGCCGTCAATGGGACAGGTACTAGAACATGTCGTTGGTTCATGGGGAGCGTCTGTTATTAACATAGGATTAATTGCTTCTCTTATTGGTACTTTAATTGGTTGGTTTTTACTCGTTTCGGAAATTTCTTACGTGGCTGGAAAAGACGGTGTGTTTCCAAAGGTATTTACAAAAACGAATAAAAATCATACACCGCATATGGCTTTATGGATTTCAAACTGTGTTGCCCAAACAATATTTATTATCGTGTTATTCTCAGCATCCACATATCAGATTATGTACTTTATTGCATCGACATCGATTTTACTTCCATATGTATTTTCAGCACTATATCAATTGAAATTAGTGATTACAAAAGCATATGAAGGAAATAGATTGAAAGATGGGATACTTGCTATTATGGCATCAGTATATGGTTTCTGGCTTGTGTATGCAGCTGGATTGAAAAACCTATTACTTGTTTCTTTAGTATATGGTATTGGACTTATCGTGTATGTCGGTGCAAGAAAAGAACAAGGAAATCGTTGTTTTACCCGTGCCGAACAATATGTGATGATTGTCATTTTACTTGCAGCGTGTGTGTCTATTTATATGTTAGCTACCGGAAAGATTGGAATGTAAACATATCAACCCAAAAAAGGATTTATGCTAAAGTGTGAGCATAAATCCTTTTTTTATATTGGTGAATATGGTTTATCCCGTAAAAGTCCGATTGGTTCAACTAATCATCAGTGGGGATGAAAAAAATCTACTGATGGAAGTTTCACTTTATTTAAAAGGAAATCGTTTCTTCTACTTGGTTTCTTATGTGTTAAATTTAAAAGAAATAGCAGGGATTTTCATTAATTGACAGAATATTTAGTTTATAAGATGTGTAGGAGGGATTGTTATGGAAGAGACGGAAAAATTGGTGCGAATTGCGGAGTTAGCAAAAGACGTTCGAAAATTATTAGTTCAAGAATCGTTCTTTAATCGACATCCCGAACTGCGCGGAGCGGTAGAGAATTTAGCGTGTTCTGTAGAAGTTTTAGCCAATATGCATATACACGGAGATGAGAATGCGGAAGATACATTACGTTATGTACTAACAAAAATGAGGATTGCTCACAATGCAATTTCTCAAGAAAAAGAAGGCTTTCATTTAACCTGACGATAAGCGTCAGGTTTTTTGTTTCTAGTTTGCTTTTATTGTTCATACAATGATAAAAGCATCGAAAAAAGAAGGTGAGTGAGATGAAACTAGAGAAAGTTCTTCATCCAAGTTTTGTAAAAAGATTACAGCATATGCGTTTTGTTGGAAAATTTGTAGAAGAGCAAAAGGATAAGAAAGGGTCGTTTTTTGTCGTTTGTCTTTCACCAATTCCAAATATAATTGAAGCTGCTTTTGGAGAACATTCTTATATATTCGAGGGTTTATATAAAAATAAACAAAATGAAAGGTTTTTTGCAAGTATAAAAGAAGAAAAACGAGAAAAACAATTGTTGTTATTTCGTCTTTCTTATACAGGAGGCTCTTTATATGTGGAATTAATACGTGGTGAAGAGCGGGAAATAGCAAATTCCTATAAAATGATTCCTTCTCCTAAATTATCAACTCCAAAGGCGAGAGAAGCATTGGAAAGAAAACTTGGGAAAGGATATGTCTCATTTTTAATACCAAAATTTCCGCATGATTTTGGTATGCCAGAGTTGTTATGGTATGAAGGGCGGATATATGGAAATATATTTTTGAAACCTTCGATTAGTGCCATTACGTATCTGGAGCAGAGGAGGGATGTTCGTTACCTTGATGTAGACGATTGGATGCAATATGCCGAGATAAATGTTGAGAATAGCTTGTTTTTTGTTCGAACAGAAGTGTATGAACAGTTAGAAAAACAAGTAAAAGAGAATGGAAAACAAATTGAAATTATCGATACAGGTAAACAAGAGAAAGGAAACGAATGGAATGAACGTGAACATGCTTTTTTACAATATGTAAAGCAGATTATCGCAGAAAAAGAATTATATATTGATGAGAGTGATATTTACAATTTTCATGTTTGTGCAAAGACAAATCTATTAACAATAGTAGGTGGTATGCCAGGGATTGGAAAATCACAGTTTGTGCAAACCTATGCGGAAGCACTTGGACTAACGTTTGGAAAAGATTTCATTTGGATTCCGGTGTCACCATCCTACCAAGAACCTCATGATGTACTAGGCTATTTACATTCAAATGGAACGTACATGGAAAGTGAAACAAAACTTGTACGAACACTTTTAGATGCCGCTGAAAATCCAAACCAATTATATATGATTGTATTTGATGAAATGAATATGTCATATATCGAGCATTGGTTTACTCCTTTTTTATCTCTCCTGCAGTTAGAGCGGAAAAATCGTATTTTATCTTTGTATGCAGCTGGTAATGAAAAAGAACAGAATGTACCATCACAAGTTGAAATTGGTGATAATATCATTTTTATTGGCACCGTTAATTTTGATGAGACAACAAAGGAGCTATCTGACCGTTTATTAGATCGTGTAAATGTTGTATTACTTCAAAAAATTCCATTTTGTGAGATGACCATGGTGGAGCGAAAAACGTTACATCTCCCGTTTGCATTTTCTGTTTCTGCATCAGAATTTCGAATGAACTGGGTTCACCGCAAGGCAATGCTTGATGTATTTACAGATGAAGAGTTGGAGTTATTAGATAAAATGCATCAACTGTTATTTCTTCATGATACTTCAAAAGGAATTTCTTTTCGCGTTGCGTCAGCAATTGCAACTTATTTAAAAAATATTCCATGTGATGAAGACCGGTCTTTGTTAATAAGCCGTGAAGAAGCATTTGACCTTCAAATAAAACAACGTATTTTAACGAAGTTACGTGGTACAGAAGCAACAATTGGCGCATTGCTTCGTGAAGAGGGGAAAAAAGAGATGTCTCTTGTACAATTGCTGCAATCAGCACTTGCAAATCGTGTATCAACTTTTGAACATTCTCTAATGTACATGAAGCAAAAACGGCGGGAATTGGAGCTGTACGGATATGTTAAATGAGAGTGCGTATGAAACAGAAATTATGGAGACAGAAGAGAGGCTTCCTTTTGTACTGAAAATAATAGTAGGGGCAGAAGAGAAGGGGGAGCATATTGTATTGAATAAACTTTGTGCTTCGCCAATTTCAATTTCTTCGTGTATATACAAAATTCAAGAATTAAAACCGCTCCGGCTACATATACAGTCACAAAAGTCCATAAAGGTTACGTTTATTTGGAATAAAGTATATGAAGGACAAAAGCAACATATGGAATGGAAATATGAACTCCATGAACGACAACGTACTGTTTTACTGTATGAGCATGGTAAAACAGACTATTTATATCCATGGCGCTGTGGTATATATCATTTTGAAGTGCAGGTTGGAGAAGAACAATTTTACGGAGCATTTCAAATTGTTCCGAAAAACTTTTTTGATGATCAGCTAGAGTTAATTCAGCAATATGTAAAGTCTGTGCTAGGTGGAATTATTTTAGATCGTGGGTATTATAAAAAGACGTTTGTTACGTTTACAGATATTGAAGATTATTCATATATGCGCATGCTCCGTACGCTGCCGCAAAAAATGAAAAAAGTAAAGCAGTTATATTTTGAAGTTCAGCAAAAAACAAATTTCGAACAAGAGTATATTTGGGAGATGAGAGAGAGAAAACCAACAAGAAAAAGCATTATTACACGTGAGAAAAAGCCGTATGCAAAATGGTATAATCGCTGTTTTAGAGAGCAGAAGCATTGTAAAGAAAATGGCTATGTAAAATATAAAACGAAGCAATTTTATAATAAGCTATTAGAAATTGATTCATTTTTACGCGAAACTATTCAGAAACTAGAGGGTGCACAACAAACGCGGAGAGAAGAGAAAAAAGCAGTGCATACCATTTTACAAACAATTGAACGAAATGGATCTGTGACGGAGCGAGACAAACAAAAATATCGCAACATTCATTTGTTAAAAGACACTGACTTACGTAAAATGGCAATGAAAATTCAAGAGTATAAAGTGCTCTATACAATTTTGCAAAGTACACTCACATATTTTTCATATCTTCTATATGCACCGTTTTGGAGAGGGGTTCGGGAAGAAGTTACACTTACAACGCATTCGCTGCCTCCTGTATATCATCAATTATTACATCAACTTGAGTTCTCACCGCATTGCAATGAATTAGAACCATCGTTTTTATTTGTTTATAAACCGACTTTTTTAATTTATGAGTACTATGCGTATTTTACTGTTATTGCAGTTTTACAAGAGATTGGTTTTATTGATTACCTGTCAATTGCAGAGCAAATTCAATCGTATTTTTATTTAGACGGTTTACAAGATGGAACAACAATTGTGTTAGACAATAAAGATTTGCAGCTGCATGTGGCATTTAATGATTTAATTGAAACACATCCGCTTATTGCGCTCAGTAAAAATAGTCATTTTTATAATGGAGAAGACACAAAAAAGCCGGATATCCGTATTGATTGTTATAAAAGAGGAGAAACTACCTATGAATATCAATCATCTATTATTATTGAAGTGAAATATAGTCCGATGTATAACATTTTTCAGCCAGTTGGAAATACGAAAGCAACTGAACAAATGTATAAATATTGGTCAATTAAATATGTAGAAGAACAGAATGGAAAACGACTATTTCATCGCCGTTCGATTTATGAAGTCATATGTGTATATCCAGGCAGCAATATGCATGCGAAAAAAATTGAAGCGGGTTGCGGTGTATTTTTACAATTATATCCGTATAAGACGAAAAAAGGAGAAGAGAGGCTAGCAGGGAAAAAAGAACTATTAAATATTTTTCAGCACTGGTTAGCGGAGATAAGGAAATAAAGTGAAAATTTTATGAGTGTGGGGACTTTATCTCTGCTTATTTTTGTTTCATCTGAATTTTAAGATGAGGATGTTATTCTTGATGTGAAACATGTTTCCTTTTGTAAATATTGTCATTTATTTTGTAAATTTTGTATATAAATATAAAAGCAATACAGGAATAATGATTCATATATGGAAACTATAAATAAAGAAATAGTTTTTCTTGCATAGCATGTTTCCTTTTTATATGATAGATGGTGAAAGCGCTAACAAAAAAGTAAAGGGTGATGAGAAAGGCGGGGGAGTATGTTCCAACGTGTTCAAACAAAGGAAGAACATTTTTGGTTCGAGCAATTATGGGGAGATTTTTGTGAAGAACGAAACTTAATGTTTGTAGAAAGAAATTTAACACCTTCAAGATTCTTATTGGTAGAAGAAAATCATTATATCGGAACTGTCGAATGTATAAGTTATACAACACCTGAGCAATCAAATTCCGAGTTTTTTTACCCGTTTTCTAAAAATGAATATATAAAAGGTTTAAAAAACGTGTACGAAATTGGAAAATTAAGTATTGCAAAAACATCTCGCGGTCGTGGACAATTTAAACAACTTGCGACGATTTTATTTATACATGCATTAGAAGTAAAAGCAGAGTGGTATATTGCGGTTGTAACAAAGCGTATGTATATGTATTTACGTTCATTAGGATTTCCAATCGAGCCAATTGATGATTCGTTTGCTATTAATGATAAACTGCAAGGTGTACCGGTTCGCATTCATGTTAAGAAAGGATTAACTCATATGTACTCTTTAAAAGAGTTTCGTGATGTGATTCAAGGAAATGCACATGCACAAGCTTTGATCCAAGAGAACAGTAAAAAAATTATGTTAACAAGATGAATATTGTCACAAAATTGCATCATTCCATGTGATTATCATCACACCTTCTGATAGCGATGTGTATTACGCTTACATTGTAAAGATTGTTAGAGAGGGGATGGGAATGATGTTTTGTCATCAATGTGAACAAACGCCTACCGGCGGGTGTAAAGTGATTGGAGTTTGTGGTAAAGACGAAACAATTGCAAGCTTGCAAGATATTATCATCTTTGCTTTAAAAGGAATTGCTGCATATCGTACCCATGCAGCTCAACTAGGGTGCACAGATCCGTTTGTAGATGCAGTAACACATGAAGCGTTATATATGACGTTAACAAATTCAAACTTTAATGAACAAGAACATTTAGATATGGCAATGAAAGTCGGAAAAGCGGCTATTCGCGTGATGGAACTACTTGATAAGGCACATACTGAACACTTTGGAGTGCCGGAACCAGTACAAATTACACAAAATCGTGCCTATGGAAAAGCGATTATTGTTACTGGGCATAATTTATTTGCCCTAGAAGAGTTATTAAAGCAAACAGAAGGAAAAAATATCAATATTTATACACATTCTGAAATGCTGCCAGCACACGGTTATCCACAGTTAAAAAAATATGCACATTTAAAAGGGAACATCGGTAAGGCTTGGTACGATCAGCGTCGCTTATTCGAAAAATTTTCAGGAGCTATATTAGCAACGACAAATTGTGTTATGCCAATTAAAGGCACGTATGCAGATCGCTTCTTTTCCTATGACGTTGCAGGATTAGAAGGCGTACGTAAAATTGAGAATGATGATTTTACACTCCTTATTGAAACGGCATTGAAACTTCCAGATGTACAAATGGAATCAGAAGAACAATTAATAACAGGATTTCATCATGAGACGGTATTATCGCTCGCACCAGAAATTATTGATGCTGTGAAAGCTGGTAAGATTCAACGTTTCTTTGTAATTGCTGGCTGTGATGCGCCGGGAAAAGGTGGAGAATATTATCGTGAATTAGCAACATCATTACCAGCAGAAACAGTTATTTTAACGACATCTTGTGGGAAATTTCGCTTTAATGACGTAGATTATGGTGTTGTACCAGAAACGAATATACCGCGTTATATTGATTTGGGGCAATGTAATAATTCAATTTCAACAGTGAAAATTGCAGTAGCTTTAGCAGAAGCGTTCCAATGTGAAGTGAATGAGCTACCAGTCAGTATTGTACTGTCTTGGTTTGAGCAAAAGGCTGTAGCGATTTTACTTGGGTTATTTAGCCTCGGTATTCAAGATATTCGTATTGGTCCAAAAGCACCGGAATTTATATCACCGGGCGTACTGCAAGTGTTACAAGATGCATTTCGCTTAAAACTAATTACAACAGCAGAAGAAGATATGAAAGCTATGTTATCATAATAAAAAAGACGANNTCGTCTTTTTTATTATGATATATTAAAATCCAAAAATACTTAAAAGCATTTTACGACGCTTCGGTTTTTCTTCCTGTTTTGATGCTGTTACTTCTGGCGTAATATAAATTGATTCTTTTTGGTTAAGTGCCATTTCTAATTGTTTAATTTTTGCGTGCATTTCTTCCATTTCATTACGGTGTTGTAACAATTGATAAGTCACGACATCATCTGCTTTTTCTTGTAATTTTTCTTCTAACCGATCTAAGCGCAAGGAAATGTCTTTTAATTGCGTTATAAATTGCTGCATTTCATTGGATGGTGCTGCTTCAGCAGCATGATAAGAAGATGGTTCATGTTCTTGATTTGGTACAGAGTGTTGAAATTCAAGCATTTGTTGTAAATCTTGTTCGTAAAAAACATAGTGTCCATATTTATTCTTTTTTAATTCTAATCCGATTTGCTGTGCAAGACGGATGACAGCTTTTGGGCTAGTACCTAATGTTTTGGCAATCATCGGTGTTTTATATTCCACAGTAATCCCTCCTAAATCTTATTGTTAGAAGGTTTCGTGATAGCTTGTTCGTTCCCTGCATGCTTGACAAAAGAAGTGAGAAATCGGCAAAGAAAGTGTTTTTTCACAAAAATAAATTTTTAAGAAAGGAAACATCTCGAAAATAAACAAAAGTTGTCTAATTTCAGTTGTTTCTCTTATTTGACGGAGAGTATAAGTTTCGTTATCATAAACGTAAATATCTTTTTTATGTATGCATATAATGTATAAAAGGTAATTGCTAGTGTAGAAACTTGTAAGATTGTTAGAGAAGTCCTTTCTTTAGAATAAAACAATTAGGAGGTGGCTTCCTTACTTACAAAGTGAGTAAGGAAACGTATTTGGACATATTTAGTATAAGTATGGTGATTGTTTTAATTGCCTTAACTGCTTTCTTCGTTGCGTCTGAATTTGCAATTGTCAAAGTTAGGAGCTCACGCATCGATTATTTAATTGCAGAAGGAAATAAACGTGCAACTGCTGCGAAAACAGTCATTACAAACTTAGACGAGTATTTATCAGCGTGTCAGTTAGGAATTACAGTAACAGCACTTGGCCTTGGATGGCTAGGAGAGCCGACGGTTAAACGAATGTTTGATCCAATGTTTGCAAGATTGGAAGTGCCTCCCTCGTTAGAATCCGTCCTATCTGTTTTTCTAGCTTTAATGTTTATTACCTTTTTTCACGTCGTAGTAGGTGAGTTAGCTCCAAAAACATTGGCAATTCAAAAGGCGGAAGGAATTAGTTTAGCAGTTGCAAGGCCGCTTATCTTTTTCTATCGACTAGCGTACCCATTGATTTGGACATTGAATGGTTCAGCACGAATTGTTACGAGAATGTTTGGGCTAAAACCAATGCATAAGCAGGAGACAGCACACTCTGAAGAGGAGTTACGTATGCTCGTATCAGAGAGTTATAAAAATGGTGAAATTAATCAATCAGAATATAAATATGTAAATAAAATTTTCGAATTTGATGATCGGCTTGCGAAAGAAATTATGGTTCCACGTACAGAAATGGTGATTTTAGGAAAAGAGGAATCTGCTACGGAAGCAATGAAGCTGATGTCAAATGAGAAATATACACGATATCCTATCATTGACGGTGATAAAGATCATGTTATTGGTTTTGTAAATTTCAAAGACATTTTTACAGATTTTATGAAACATGATGGTACAAATAAAGAAACTGTTGCACAGTATTCTCGTCCGATTATTCAAATTATTGAATCAATTTCTATTCATGATTTGTTTGTGAAAATGCAGCGTGAACGCACACATATGGCAATTTTAGTAGATGAATACGGTGGAACCTCTGGACTTGTAACGGTTGAAGACATATTAGAAGAAATCGTTGGTGAAATACAAGATGAATTTGATACGGATGAAAAGCCGGAGATTCAGCGTATTAGCGAAACGAAAACAATTTTAGAAGGAAAAGTGCTTGTTAGTGAAGTTAATGCATTATTAGGGCTTTCAATTGACGATGGAGACGTCGATACAATTGGCGGTTGGATTTTAACAGAACATCTTGAAATTGAACAAGGTGATATTGTCGACATTGAAAATTATAAGTTTCGTATTGTTGAATTAGATGGGCATTATATTAAACAAATTGAAGTGACGAAGCAGATTGCGTTGCAGCCTGTAGATGTAGCAGAACAACATGTTTCATTTCAAGAACAAGTAAGTTCATAACCTTGCCTATATGGTAAGGTTTTTTATTCATGGTAAAGAGAATTGTAAAGTGTTTTATCCCGCTATTCGCGGGCAGTAAGACCCCATCTCAAGATTCAAAAAGAAACGAGGAAGATAGGTGGAGGGTGAAAAAACACTGAGGGGAGATGCACTAGCAAAAATACACCTGACCGGAAGTCAGGTGTATTTTTGTTAGTGCATCTCATGCTTATAAATCTCATCTTCTACATATATATGCTCTTTCTCAACCGCTGTATCATGCGCGAGTACAAGGCCAATTGGTGTGTTTGTATCTTTATTTTGTACAATTGTAAACGGTATTTGTTTTTCATTCGCTAATTTAATGTATTTAGATAAATGTGGATAAGCGATGCTACCGTTCATATACAATGTTAATCCTTGAGAAGACCCCATGCTTTCTTTTACTTCTATATATACGTTTGATTGCATCACTTGTCCAATCGTTAATGCGATTTCCACACGTTCACGTAAAGTGCTTAAAAACATGTTGCGTTCTTCAGGTTTATTTTGTTTTTGTCCATAAATGCCTTCTTGAAGATAATCTTCTACATTTTTATTTCCCATTTTTTTCACACCTTTCCTATTTCTATTGTACGAAAGAAATGAAAGAGATGCAAAAATATAATTTCACGTACTGTATTTTAAAATTTTATCAACATGAAATAACAAAATGTGACATTACTCCCTTAACGAAATTTGTTTTTTGTGTTAATATTCAAAATATATAGGGTATTTTTCGTATGGAGATGGAGGGAATGGGGGTTTTTCCAATCGATAAGGATATTAGTAAAATGTTTTGTACGTACTTAAAAAGGAACAGTCAACAATTCGTAGAGAACTGGAAAAACAAAATTATTATTTCAGAAAATGATCCGTTTAAACACGAAGTCATTGAAAATGGAGAAAATTTACTAACATTAATGATGGAACTCATTATGCAAGAGAAAGAAATTGAACATATTAGACTGTTATGTGAGAAAATCGCCATTGAGCGTGCGGAAGCAGATGCAAATATTGGAGATTTTGTCTATAATGCGAATGTAGGACGGAATGAATTGTTTGAGGCAATGTGTGAATTAGATGTGAGTGCTCGTGAATTGAAACCAATCATGGGGAAAATACATACTTGTTTTGACCGTCTAATCTATTATACAGTTTTGAAATACTCGGAAATTATATCGAATAATTTGGAAGAAAAACAACAATTCATTAACGAAACACATAAAGAGAGATTGACAATTTTGGGACAAATGTCAGCAAGTTTCGTTCATGAGTTTCGCAATCCGCTAACTTCTATTATGGGGTTTGTGAAATTGTTACAGTCAGATCAACCGCATCTTCCATATTTAGATATTATTTCGCATGAGCTTGACCAACTAAATTTTAGAATTTCTCAATTTTTACTTGTTTCCAAAAAAGAAATTTGGAATGAAGCAGAGCGGTTTTGGCTGAATGATTTATTTCATGATATTATCCAGTTCTTATATCCGAGCTTAGTGAATGCAAATGTTTCTATTGAGAAAAATCTGCCGTATCCAATACCATTTATCGGGTATCGAAGTGAAGTTAGGCAAGTGTTTTTAAATATTTTAATGAACTCCATTGACGCTCTTGAAGGAATGGAAGAAAGTAAAAGAATTGTTATTGATGTGTGTGAAGATGAAGAACTTATACATATTTTTATTAAAAATAATGGACCGATAATTCCGCCAAAAAATATTGAAACAATATTTGAACCATTTGTAACGACAAAAAAGTTAGGAACTGGAATCGGCTTATTTGTGTGTAAACAAATTGTAGAGAAACATAAAGGATCCATTACATGTAAGTCAACAGAAGAATGGACAGAATTTCATATTTCTTTCGAAAAATCGATATAGAATAAAGTGAAACTTCCATCAGTGGGGGATAAAAAAACTCCCGCTGATGGAAAGTCCGCCCAATCGGGCGCATGCGTTATCCTCCATCTATTTTCTTCGATTTTCTCTCAATCTCGAGGTAGGGGTCTTACTGTCCTCGAATAGCGGGATAAAAAGAAAAGTCTACACAGCGATAGCAGTGTAGACTTTTTAATTTGTTAAAAATATGGTTTCTAACTTTGGCGATTTATTTGCATAACCAAGTGCAGCAATTGTATAAATTTTATTTCCCTCAATTTTTACTTCAGGGATTGTTAATACAACGTTTTTTGTTCCAGCAACCGTTACTTCTATATCTGCTACGCCAGGGCTTACTTGTAAATAATCTGTTGCCTGTTTAAATGCAACCTTTTCGAACAGTTTTTCTCCATCTTTTAAAGCTACATCTATTTCTGGGGTATCAGGGGATAAATGAACAAATCGTATTTTTGCTTGACCGTATGGTAGAGGTGTATTATCAGTGAGTGGTAACAGTTGAAGTTTATCAACATTACCAGCTATAGCAAGAGTATATACATGGTTCCCCATTACAGGAACGAGAGCTGAAAAGATTGGAGTTTCATCACCGACAGGCACGATGTCAACGCGGTATTGCCCTTGTGTAAGTGAAAGATATGGACTATATTGTTTAAACGAAATGTTTTTTACCACTTTTTGTCCATTTATGACAATATCAACAGTGGGTGCATCAGGAGAAGCGTGTAATATTCGAACGTTAGATGGTAATGAGTGTTCGCTTGAATATGGTAGTGGTATACGGTTTTGCTCGTAAGCCTGTACAAGTTGTTTCATAACTGCATAGTGTTTCAAATATAATTCCATATATTTTTGTGGATTTATATATTTGTAATAACAAGCAAGTTGCTCATACATTGCAGCTTGCTGCACATACTTTTCTATTTCAGATGAATGCATTTATTTTCCCTCCTCTAGTATCATCATTACAACTATATGCATGTACAAATCTCATAAGTACTTGATAGCTGTTGATTATTTCTTTGAAGAAAAAGGAAAAGATTTTATCTCAATTTCGAACAGATTCCTGTAAATATTGATTGTACAGTAGATAGAATCTTTAGCTAAGCTGGAGATTTTTTTTATTTCTAGGCAAACACACATACAAAATGACGTTCGTCCTACATATTTTGTCAATGTAAACTATTTTAAATGGATGTAAGGAGTGAAAAACTATGTGGGGTTATGGTGGAGGATATCCAGGTTATGGCGGTGGCTATGGCGGTGGCTGTGGCTACGGTGGTTATGGCGCTGGAGGCTGTGGTTATGGCTTTGCGATCATTGTTGTGCTATTCATTTTACTAATTATCATTGGAGCTAGTTGCGTGCGCTTCTAGTTATTTAGAAAGAGCGTCATGGTGAACCGATTAATTACACATTAATCGGTTCTTTCTTTGTTTAAATTCTTATTTAGCCAAAAATGAAGAAAAAAATAATGTTTTTACGAACATT
This sequence comes from Bacillus pseudomycoides, assembly GCF_002582035.1. GTDB lineage: Bacteria > Bacillota > Bacilli > Bacillales > Bacillaceae_G > Bacillus_A > Bacillus_A pseudomycoides_B. The sequence continues at coordinate 99,956 of NZ_NUQE01000036.1, read as the reverse complement.
AACGTTATTATCATGTAGATAATTCGTTAAATTGATTGACATTCCAAATAGGACATGATACCTTTAGTAAGGATTTTCTAAGGAATGCAATGGGGGAATGAATACATGAATATGAGCTATGATGTAATTGTTGTAGGTGCAGGTCCTGCTGGAATTTTTGCTTGCTATGAAACAATTGTTAAAATGCCAGACGCAAAAGTGCTGTTAATTGATAAAGGACATGATATTTATCGACGTAATTGTCCGATTCTTCAGAAGAAAATAACGAAATGTCCGCCTGCAGCTGGAAAGAAAGAGCATGCAGGATGTTTACCAGCATGCTCAATTACAAATGGCTTTGGCGGTGCAGGGGCATATTCAGATGGGAAATTTAACATTACAAGTGAATTTGGTGGTTGGATGACAGACTATTTATCTGCATCGACTGTAATGGATTTAATCAAATATGTGGATGAAATTAACTTAGCACACGGCGCAACTACTTCAATTACAGATCCATTAACAGATGAAGTTCGTGATATCGAAAAACGTGCTTATGCAGCAGGATTAAAACTATTGCGTGCACAAGTTCGTCACTTAGGTACAGAACAAAACTTAGAAATTTTAAAAAGAATTTTCGAATATTTAAAAGAGAAAATCGATATGAAATTTAAAGCAGAAGTAGACGACATCGTAACTGAAAAAGTGGAGAATGAACATGTCGTGCGCAGCATTGTTTTAAAAGACGGAACAATGCTATCTGCGAAAAAAGTAGTAATTGTACCAGGACGTGACGGATCTGCTTGGTTAACAAAAATTATGAAAAAGCGCCGTTTAAAAATGAGCACGAACCAAGTAGATATCGGTGTTCGCGTTGAAACTTCAAACATTGTGATGGAAGAAATTAATAAGCATCTCTATGAAGGGAAATTCGTATTCAATACATCCGTCGGAACGCGAGTACGTACATTTTGTAGTAACCCGTCTGGTCACGTGGTTGTTGAAAACCACTCCGGTATTATGACAGCGAATGGTCATGCGTACAAAGATCCTGCGCTTGGCAGTGATAACACGAACTTTGCGCTCTTAGTATCACATCAATTTTCAGAACCATTCGATCAGCCGAATGAATACGCACATGAAGTATCACGTTTAGCAAATCGTATTTCAATGGGCGGAGTTACGGTCCAAAAGTATGGAGACATTTTAAAAGGTCGTCGTTCTACACCGAAGCGTATTCAAGAAGGTTTCCTTGAGCCGACATTAAAAGAAGCAGTACCGGGTGACTTAGGTCTTGTGTTGCCATACAATACAATGAAAAGTTTAATTGAAATGACAGAAGCATTGAATCACGTCACACCAGGTATTGCATCTGAACATACATTATTTTACGGCGTAGAAGCGAAATTCTATTCCGCAAGACCAAAACTAACCGAACATTTCGAATCCGAAATTTCCGGCTTATACTTAGGTGGAGACGGTGCTGGCGTAACACGCGGACTAGCACAAGCAAGCGCATGCGGCGTTCACATTGCTCGTCACATCGTAGAACATTTAACGAATAAAACAGAAAAAAGAGAAGAAATTGTAGTAGGTTAATATATGATAAAAGAAAAACGATCTTATTATAAGATAAGGTCGTTTTTTTATTTGTATTTTACCAACTAAATGATATGACATGGCTATTAAAAGTGTTACATATAAAGAAAATTATGTTAGTTTTGTAATATATTATAATTTAGGGTGGTTTCTAGTAAAATCACTGATAGTCGGATGTTTGTCCCGCTATTCTTCGGCAGTAAGACCCCCACCTCATGATTGAGAGAAAAGCGAAGAAGATAGGTGGGGATGAAGAAAACACTCACTGATGGAAGTTTCACTTTATTTCTATTGGTTAATATAATAGTTTGGCGGAAAAATAGATTCTAGTTAACTTGACGTATATCATGTTTATAAGAATTAGAATAAACTATGTAATCTGGTACTTGCAGGTGTTGGAGAGCAAAGAAAAATGTACATATTAGAAACCTCAAATTAGGGGATTGAGTGTTATTGTAATGCCACCTATGGTTCTTTGCCATAGGGTTTTCTTGTATTTTGTCCAAAGAAGCAATACGATTTCTATTTCAAGAATTAAGGGGAGAGATGGCTGGCTGATGGGGAATTTTTCTTTATCGAATTTTGTCTAAATTTATTTGAAAGTATACGAGATAAAGTGAAGAAGAAGGAAGGAGATTTACTAGAGGAATGTCGAAGTTTACACATTAGCAGCATGTTTACACTTCGAATGTTATTTTGGAAGAGAGGAGTAAGAGGGATTTTTTTAGTTGCTAGTTGTGTTTGTGTAAGGAGGGGGATGTAGAGAGAATATTGTTGACTTCTAATTGGTTATTTCTGAAATTTCTTTCTATTTCATTTTTATGCATTTATTTTTATATTCTATAATAATGGCTTTTTAATAGATTCACTGCATAGGCAGAGAGTTCTTTTTTATGAGGGAAAAGTCGATTTTCTTCATATTTACATATGAGTCGAAGAAACGGGGGAAGCGTCATGCGCGATTACTTAATTAAACCACTTGTTGGTCAACCTTATCCGATGATTTCGCATGGGGAAGGTGTATATTTATATGATCAAAACGGTAATAAATATTTCGATGGTTCGTCAGGAGCAATTACGGCAAGTATCGGACATGGCGTAAAAGAGATTGCAGAAGTCATTAAGCGGCAAGCAGAAGAGATTGCATTTGTATATCGTTCACAGTTTACGAGTGAGCCGGCAGAGAAGCTTGCGAAGAAGCTGAGTGATTTAAATATGGGGGATTTAAATTGGAGCTTTTTCGTTAATAGCGGTACAGAGGCAAATGAAACGGCAATGAAGGTTGCGATTCAACATTTTCAAGAGCGCGGTATTCAAGGGAAAAATAAAATTTTATCACGCTGGATGAGTTATCACGGAATTACGATGGGTGCGTTATCATTGTCTGGACATCCGCTTCGTAGACAACGCTTTGTTTCCATTTTGGAAGATTATCCGACATTGCCAGCACCATATTGTTTCCGCTGTCCAGTACAAAAGGTGTATCCGACATGTCAACTTGCATGTGCAACAGAGTTAGAGAGAGCAATTGAACGTATCGGGGCGGAGCATATTGCGGCATTTATTGCTGAGCCGATTATCGGTGCAGCTGGAGGAGCAATTGTACCACCGAAGGATTATTATAAGGTGATTAAGGACATTTGTGAGCATTATGATATTTTATTTATTGCTGATGAAGTTATGACAGGACTTGGCCGTACTGGTGCATGGTTTGCGATGGAACATTGGGGTGTTCAGCCGGATATTATGACACTAGGAAAAGGGCTAGGAGCCGGCTATACACCGATGGCAGCAACTATGGTAAGTGATCGCGTGATGGAACCAATTTTGTGTGGTTCTCGTTCTGTAATGAGTGGGCATACATTGAGTGCAAATCCACTTTCCGCTGCGACAGCTTTAGCGGTAATTGAATATACGGAGAAGCATCGTTTACCAGAAGCGGCTGCTGAAAAAGGAGAGTATTTAATCGCAGGGTTGCAAAAGGTGCAGCAAGAATCAACAATTATTGCCGATGTACGTGGGAAAGGTTTGCTAATTGGAGTAGAATTGCAACCGTTTACAAAGGCATCTGAACTTATTTCGGTTGCAGCGAAAAATGGCCTTCTTTTATATCAAGCAGTATCAGGGCAAGCGGGTAAGGAAGATAGCGCATTGTTAGTTGCACCGCCGCTTACTACTACATATGAAGAACTTGATGAATTACTTCATATTTTTGCGAAAAGTGTAGAGGAGATGACTCAAAAAGGAGGGCATAGTATCGTATGACAACTATTACAAATACATTTGGGAAATTAAAAACAGTGCAAGATGTTATGCCATATTTTCATGATAAGATGACACTTATGTTTGGAGGGTTTGGAGGTATTGGATCTCCTCCTTCTTTAATTCAAGCAATTTTAGATAAAGGAATTACCGATTTGCATTTAATCGGTAATGATACTGGTTTTCCTGATGTGGGAATTGGCCGCCTTGTGACAAATGAGCGTGTAAAGTCGTTAATTACGTCGCATATTGGTTCAAATCCAAATGCAGGAAGACAATTAAATGAAGGAAGATTGCATATTGAATTTTCTCCTCAAGGTACATTAGCAGAAAGAATCCGAGCTGGCGGTGTCGGGCTTGGTGGTGTTCTTGTTGATGTTGGGATGGATACGATTGTAGAAGAAGGGAAACGAACTGTTGAAATAAATGGGAAGACATATTTAATTGAGACATCATTAACAGCAGAAGTGTCCATCGTGTTTGCGAAACAAGCAGATCCTTTTGGTAATCTTGTGTTTGATAAAAGCGCACGCAATATGAATCCACACGTTGCAATGGCTGGGGATATTACGATTGTGGAGGCTGAAGAAATTGTTCCGCTTGGGGCACTGAATCCAGAAGAGATTATAACGCCTGGTGTATTTGTTGATTATATTGTTCCATCGGGAGGAGTGAATTGGAAATGGGCATGGGAGTAGAGGTTCGCAATAAAATTGCAAAGCGCGCTGCAAAGGAAATTCAAAACGGAATGATTGTTAATTTAGGGATTGGCATTCCATCTCTTGTTCCGAATCATTTGCCAGATGATATGCATGTTATGTTTCATGCGGAAAATGGCATTGTTGGTATGGGGCCGACACCAGTAAAGGGCGAAGAGGATGAAAATTTATGTAATGCGGCTGGATTGCCAACGTCGATTATTGATGGGGCTAGTTATTTTGATAGCAGCATGGCATTTGGGATGATTCGAAAAGGATTGCTTGATATTACAATTCTCGGGTCATTGCAAGTAAGTGAAAACGGAGATTTAGCAAACTGGATTGTACCAGGTAAGCGTGTACCGGGTATTGGCGGGGCGATGGATTTAGCACAAAAGGCAAAGCGTGTTGTCGTTGTGATGAATCACGTTGATAAATATGGGAATGCAAAAATTGTTTCGGAGTGTATACTTCCTCTTACGTCAAAACGATGTGTTGATGTAATTATTACAGACATGGCAGTAATGGAAGTAACGGCGGAAGGTTTAGTGCTGCAAGAATTGATGAGTCCGTACACAGTAGAAGATGTAAAAAAATGCACAGAAGCTGCTTTTCATGTGAGTCCATCTTTACTAGTAATTGAATGAAAGGGGATGTAATAATTGGAGCAATATAAAAAACAAGTGTGTGAATATATTGAAACTCATGAAAATATGAGTGTGAAATTATTAAAACGTTTAATTCAAGAGAAAAGTACGAGCGGGGATGAAAGCGGCGCGCAGGCAGTTGTGATTGAAAAGTTGCGTGAACTTGGTTTAGATTTGGATATTTGGGAACCTTCATTTACGAAAATGAAAGATCATCCATATTTCGTTTCACCGCGTACGAACTTTACTGATAGTCCGAATATTGTGGCGACATTAAAGGGAAGTGGCGGCGGAAAGTCAATGATTTTAAATGGCCATATCGATGTTGTACCTGAAGGAGATTTGAATCAGTGGGAGCATCATCCATATGCAGGAGAAAAAGTTGGGAATCGTATATATGGCCGCGGCACAACAGATATGAAAGGCGGAAATGTTGCGCTCATGCTGGCGATGGAAGCAATTGTAGAGACTGGGATTCATTTAAAAGGAGATGTATATTTTCAAAGTGTAATAGAAGAAGAAAGCGGCGGCGCAGGTACGCTTGCGGCACTTTTACGAGGTTACGAGGCGGATGGTGTAATTATCCCAGAGCCGACAAACATGAAATTTTTCCCGAAACAACAAGGTTCAATGTGGTTTCGTTTATTCGTAAAAGGGAAAGCTGCTCATGGTGGCACGCGTTATGAAGGTGTGAGTGCCATTGAGAAAAGTATGCTTGTAGTGGAGCATATGAGAAAACTAGAAGAAAAACGAAATGAAAGGATTACAGATCCGTTATATAAAGGAATTCCAATTCCGATTCCGATTAATATTGGGAAAATTGAAGGTGGCAGTTGGCCGAGTTCTGTTTCTGATTTCCTTACTTTAGAAGGTAGGTACGGTGTTGCGCCGAATGAAAGTATGGAGGGCGCAAAAATAGAGTTTGAAAATTGGGTAGAACAATTAAATGAAGTAGATCCATGGTTCATAGAGCATCCAGTAGAAGTAGAATGGTTTGGCGCACGTTGGGTTCCGGGCGAATTAGAGGAAAAGCATCCACTTATTACAACACTAAAGGACAATTTTATGCATATTGAAGGCACGGAACCGATTGTTGAGGCATCGCCATGGGGAACGGATGGTGGTTTATTTACACAAATCGCGAATATTCCAACTATCGTGTTTGGTCCAGGTGAAACGAAAGTTGCCCATTATCCAAATGAATATATTGAAATTGACAAAATGATTGCGGCGGCAAAGATTATTGCATGTACATTACTAGAATGGTGCGAGGTAGACGAATGAAATATTATGAAGAATTTGCAGAACAGACAAAGTACTATACACTAGAATGCTCGTTAGATTATTTTAATAAGCGTATTCGTGTTGATCATTATAAAGGAAATGTTGAGCAAGTAATGCGTAAAGTGGAAGAACTCGCAAACTCTCATTCTTTCACTAAATTAATTATAAAAGGAAAAAGAGAGCACGTTCCGGCATGGCTCTCTCTTGGCTTTATGCTTGAAGCTAGTATTCCGCAATACTTCCAAGGGCATGATGCGTATTTTATGGTGAAATATCAGGATGATGAACGCCGTAATAGTGTGCAGTGGGTGAAGGAAGATGAAATTATAAGTGGTGTAATTGCGAAAGAAGTAATAGAAAAGGAAATTCCAGCACAGTTTGTTTTGCGAAAAGCGACAGAACAAGATGCGCAGCAGCTTGCGGATGTATTTGGAAAAGTATTTGAGGTTTACCCGACACCTTTGAACGAAGCGGACTATATCGTGAAAACGATGAAGGAAGATACGATTTATTACGTGTATGAAACAGAGGGAAAGATTATTAGTACAGCTTCAGCAGAAATGAATGTAAAAGAAGGAAATGCTGAGTTGACAAATTGCGCAACATTACCAGAGTATCGTAAGCATGGATTCATGAAAAGCTTACTTATGAAGTTAGAAGAAGAGCTACGAGATAGATCTATTTTTTGTTCGTATACAATTGCACGGTCGCTTTCTTTTGGTATGAACGCAGCGTTCTATCAGCTTGGATATACGTACACGGGTAGATTGGCGAATAACTGTTATATTTTCGATAAATTAGAGGATATGAACGTTTGGGTAAAAGATTTATCCCGCACTAACGGACAATAAGCCCCTTACTGAGGGAAGTTTTAATTTATCTCGTATTTAATAGATATTACAGAATAGAAATAACGGTTCATAAAGAATCAATTTATTCAACTTCCATAAGTTGGGGATGAAAACCCCTTGCTAATGGGAGTTTCATTTTACCGGTAGGTGCTTAAAATTCGGCACGATAAATGCTGATTTTTTAGCAAAGGAGGGAAATGCGTTGCTGGCTATTTCAACACAAGAAGTGATTGAAGCAATTTTAAGTAGTATTGATGAAGCTATTCATGCAGTAGATGAAAAAGGGGTTACGATTTTTTATAACACAGTAGCAGCAAAACATGACGGATCAAATGTAGAAGATGTACTTGGTAAGCATTTATTAGAAGCGTTTCCTTCGCTAACGCCAGAAACGAGTACATTGCTAAAGGTACTGCAAATGAAAAAACCAATCCTACATCAAGTGCAGCGATATCAAAATCAAAGTGGGAAAGATGTTTATACGGTAAATACAACGCTTCCGATTTTTATAGAAGGGCGCATTGCTGGCGCAGTTGAGATTGCAAAAGATTACTCTACCATTCAAAAGCTGACAGAAAGTATTGCTGATTTGCAGTCAAAAATGAGGCGATCACCGGCGAAAAAAACACCGTACAGGCATGTAGCATTTGATACGATTATAACGAATGATAAGCGCTTTTTGCAGACGAAACAGCTTGCACACAAGGTTGCTACCACTAATGCGAACGTACTCATTTACGGTGAAACGGGAACTGGAAAAGAGTTATTTGTACAAGCGATACATGAAGCTTCGAATAGAAGGAATAATCCATTTATCGCTCAAAACTGCGCTGCTTTGCCAGAATCATTACTTGAAAGTTTACTGTTTGGAACAACAAAAGGTAGTTATACAGGTGCGATAGAACGCGCGGGTTTATTTGAACTTGCGGATGGTGGTACGTTATTTCTAGATGAGTTAAATTCGATGCCTTTAGATTTACAAGCAAAAATGCTACGAGTATTGGAAGATGGTGTCATTCGTCGCATCGGTGATAACAAAACAAGAAAGGTGGATGTACGCGTTATTACAGCAATGAATCAACCACCAGATGAGTGCCTTCGTGAAAATAAAATTCGTACGGATTTATATTATCGATTAAATGTGTTTTCTTTATTTATTCCACCGCTTCGCGAGCGAAAAGAAGATATTTTATTATTAGTCCCGCACTTTTTGAAGGCTTATAACGAGGAATATAAAAAGCATGTGATTGATATGAATGAAGATACGAAAAAGCAATTGCTTCAGTATCATTGGCCAGGTAATGTGCGTGAATTAAAGCATATGATAGAACATGCGGTCATTGTTGCAGAGGGGAAAACATTAACGTTATCTTGTTTACCGCGTTCGTTTCGACAAGTGCCGTATCCACAAGAAAAGCCGATATTACCGCTCCGAGAGGCGCTTCATGAAACGGAAAAAGAATTGATTGAACAAGCAATGTTAACAACGAAGGGAAATGTTTTGCAAGCTGCAAAGTTGTTAGGCATCCCAAGACAAACGTTGCAGTATAAATTAAATAAAAATGCGAAAGCTGCCGAATAATTGGCAGCTTTTGTGCATTTGCACCAATAAATAAGTACTTACATATATAGAAAATAAAAGAAAATTCCGTTTTTTCTGCTAATTATTTTTATATTGTTGTCGTATAAAACAATATTTTTAAAGTAAAGAAACGTGTAATAGCAAAGGTTGTACTAGTGGAGATAAATAGAAATTTAGATTTAATAGTTATAATTGGCATGATTATTGCTTTAATAAATAGCGAGCGTTTGAAAAAAGGGGGAATTGCAATGTTACACGACGTATATAAACCAAACCGTCATTGGAAAGAGATTGAATTATGGAAAGATGTTACAGAGGAGCAATGGAATGATTGGATTTGGCAATTAACAAATACAATTAAAACATTAGATGATTTAAAGAAAGTAATCAATTTAACACCGGAAGAAGAAGAAGGTGTTAAAATTTCAACAAAAACAATTCCATTAAACATTACACCATACTATGCATCCCTTATGAATCCAGATGATCCGCGTTGTCCGATTCGTATGCAATCTGTACCGATTTCAGAGGAATTATATAAAACAAAGTATGACTTAGAAGATCCACTTCATGAAGATGAAGATTCACCAGTTCCAGGATTGACACATCGTTATCCGGACCGTGTTCTTTTCTTAGTAACAAACCAATGTTCTATGTATTGTCGCTACTGTACACGCCGTCGTTTTAGCGGACAAATCGGAATGGGTGTTCCGAAGAAGCAATTAGACGATGCAATTGCGTATATTCGCGAAACGCCGCAAGTACGCGACGTCTTAATTTCTGGCGGTGATGGTCTTCTTATTAACGATAATATTGTAGAGTACATTTTAAAGAATTTACGTGCAATTCCGCATGTGGAAATTATCCGTATTGGAACGAGAGCTCCTGTTGTGTTTCCGCAGCGTATTACAGAAAATCTTTGCAATATTCTTAAGAAATATCATCCAGTTTGGTTAAATACACACTTTAATACTTCTATTGAGATCACGGAAGAATCAAAACTTGCTTGTGAAATGCTTGCAAATGCAGGTGTGCCACTTGGTAACCAAGCTGTTATTTTAGCAGGTATTAATGATAGCGTACCGATTATGAAAAAATTGATGCATGATTTAGTAAAAATTCGCGTGCGTCCTTACTATATTTATCAATGTGACTTATCAGAAGGAATTGGTCATTTCCGCGCACCAGTTTCCAAAGGTCTTGAAATTATTGAAGGGTTACGTGGACATACGTCTGGTTATGCAGTTCCAACATTTGTTGTAGATGCACCGGGCGGCGGTGGAAAAATTGCCGTTCAGCCAAACTACATTATTTCACAAAGTGCTGATAAAGTTGTTCTTCGTAACTTTGAAGGTGTAATTACAACGTATCCAGAGCCAGAGAATTATGTGGCAGGCAGAGCGGAAGGATACTTTAAAGAAATTTATCCAACTTACGAAGAAAAACGTTCTGATGTTGGAATCGCAGGGCTGATGAGCGATAAGAAGTTTAACCTTGTACCAGAAGGCTTGCAGCGTATGAATCGCCGTAAAGATTACGAAACAAGTACAGAACATGCTTCATTAAAAGATAAACGTGACAAGCGTGACCAGTTGAAGGATAAAAAATATCAAGCGCAAATGGCAAAACTAGATGAGAGCACGAAAACTGAGGGAGATGCAGTATGAGATGTATGTGGTGTGAAGGTGAGGAAGCAATTGAGAGTGTAAACACTGTATACTGGGAATTACCAGACGGAACAAAAACAGTTGCAATTGAAGAAACACCTTGTATCGCATGTCAAAATTGCGGAATGCATTATCAATCAGAGGATATTGTGAAAGAAATTGAAGATCAGCTCTTTTTGATTTATACGAAAGATTTGCCAAAACAAGTCACATATACAGAGCTCATGGAGCGTCCACGTTTACTAAAGCGAAATTATTTTGATTTTTAACCAGCATTTTTATGCTGGTTTTTTTCTTGTTTGCCTTGTATAATGTAGCCAAGTTAGAAAGGCAGGGAATATTGTTGAAAAAGTCATTTTATCACTATATGATGAAGCACCGTGCTTCTTTACTGAAAGATGAACTATCAGACTTGGCAGAAACAATGTATGAGGACCATAGTTTTCCAAAACAATCGGAGGATTATGATGAGATCAGTTCATATTTGGAATTAAGCGGTTCACTAGAAAGCATGGCCATTTTTGATCGTGCATGGGAATTATATATGCAAGAACGATAGAGTGAAGTGTCTATTCGTAGGTCGCTTTATCACTAATCATTTTCAATTTGTGTTATGTACACTCCAATAGCGGAGTGTATTTTTTTATCCCGCTATTCGCGGGCAGTAAGACCCCAATCTTAAGATTGAGAGAGAATCGAAGAAGATAGGTGGGGGATAACTGCCCGTAAAACCCCACTGATGGAAGTTTCACTTTATAAAAAAATATTCAATTATACAAACTCATGTGATAAGCGTTTTCGTAGTGAGCCGCATATACTGTTAGCGTCACATACTTAAAATCACGACTTAAAAAGGAGAGAGAGAAAAATGATGAGAAAAAAGCAGCCCAAATATAATATAGGAGATATAGTCGTGATTACGTTATATGGTACAGTCGGTAAAGTTACAAACATAAAAATGCTAGACGGCGTTTATGTATATGAAGTGAACAATCACGATGGATTTTACGTAGAACATACATTGCAGCTTGTGACAGAACAAGAGGTGAAAGATGGCGAATTAGAGTGGATTGAACTGCGTTATAAATTTACATTTGGTGATCTTGTTCAAGTAACAGGCTATGAAAAAGATGTATTTCGCGTTGTCGGATACCGGACGGAAGTATGGCGTTATAAAAATGATGCTTGGGAAGATACGATTTATGAATTATCACGTATTACTGATGGTGAGTGGCTAGAAGCGGATGAATCAGATTTGACGCTTATTGCCAATGCACAAACAGCAAACGCAATTTTAAAGAAGATAAAACAAGATAAGGCAGGAATGAATAAGCTTGATCTAGGTAAATTAAAGTCTATTAATAACTCGAAAAAAGTAAGCATAAAAACAAATCGAAAAGAAATTATCGACGGTTTATTAGATATTTTTAATGATTACAGAACATTATATGAAACATTTCAAGATGAAGAATATAGGATTGTGATGGAAGTTGTACGAAACTATTTAATCAAATTATCTGAGAAAAAATAATCTAGAAAGTGAGAAGAAATTGAAAGAAAATATAAGCTGTATATGGTATGCCCACAATCGTTAAAAATATAATAAATATAGAAATAAGCTTGTCCACCCATTCATCCTCATGTATGAACTCTTCTTTTGCATGCATCATTTCTTCTTTATATTTCATTGTGTTTTCCTCCTTTATATAGCTTGTACTACATCCTATGCAAAAGTTTCTCTGCATATAACCTACATATCTAGTATGAAAAGAAAAATGTTTTTCTATTCTTATACATAATTTCTATTTTTTTTCATAAAACAGAATTAAAGGGGTGATGCTCATGAAGGAAATAGAAGTCGTGATTGATACGGAAGAAATTGCGGAATTTTTTTATGAGCAATTAATTGTGAGAGGGTATGTACCAAAGCGCGAAGAAATTGAAGATCTTGCAGATATTGCATTCGATTATTTGTTAGAGAAATGTATGATTGATGAAATATTTGACGAAGATGATGAATGAAAGTAACGACGGGATAGACTCGTCGTTTTTTATATTGTACATGGGTTGTTTATGTTTATATCGCTATTCGTGGGTAGTAAGACTCCAGCCTCAAAATTGTGAGAAAAGCGAAGAAGATAGGTGGGGGATGAAGAAAAGCCCCACTGATGGAAGTTTCACTTTATAAAACAGCTATAACTATATTGTGTTGTATTTGGTATAATGAAAGTGAAAATTTTTTGAAGAGGTGAAGAGATGATCAAAAAAATTATTGATTCTTTGCTAGGAAATAAGCATAAGCATCACTCTTACTCCAGTAGTGATTATCGTCATAGACATCGTTCTTATTCCAGCAGTGATTATCGTCATAGACATCGTTCTTATTCTAGCAGCGATTATCACAAGCGTCGTCCATCTCATGAGTATGGGCATCACCATTATAAAAGAAAACATAAAAGTCACAGTTTTTTCTCTAGTAGCTGATGACTTTTCGTAAAATATTGACATGGTTTGATCGACCGCTGTCCATTGATACTGTCGTTGCACAGAGGTATCAAATTAAGGACATTCTTGGTATGGGGAGTTATGGTTTTACATATCTTGTTACTGACATGCTGTCTGGTGAGATAAAAGTATTAAAACAGCTTCGAAAAAGTAAACAGAGATATGCATCAGGTAGGAAATCGTTCGCATATGAGCAAACCATTTTACAGCAGTTAGAGCACCATGCAATTCCCCGTTTCTTTCATAGTTTTATATGGAGAAAAGAACCATTTTTTGTGATGGAGGAAATGTGCGGAAAAACATTTGAGGATTTTATTTTTCGAGATGGAAAAATGTATACAGAGAAAGAAACTTTTCTTATTTTATATAAAGTGCTTGAAGTTGTTTCCTATTTTCATAGTCAGGGTATCGTTCATCGTGATTTACGAATTCCTAATATTTTAATGAGAGATGATGATATATCTATCATTGATTTTGGATTAGCTCGATTTATTGGTGAAAATGATGAACGTGCTCGGTATTATAAAGGGGAACAAGCGTATATGCGTGAAATTCAGTATTGTAGTGATTTTTATGCTCTTGGGCATTTTGTTTTGTTTTTGCTGTATTCTAGTTATGAAACTTCAAAAGAAGAACGGCCTTGGTACGAAGAATTAACATTATCAGCAAATAGCAGTGACGTAATTATGCGGATGCTACAAATGAAAGAGCCGTATTATGAAAATGTACAAGAATTAATAGAAGATGTGCGCTGTATAATAGAAAGGATGGGAGATACATGTTCCAAAAGTTTTTAGCAAGCGTTGGTATTGGTAGTGCGAAAGTTGATACTGTGTTAACACAAGAGGAGTGGCTCATTGGGGAAGAAATTACAGGGGTTGTACATATTACTGGTGGATCGGTAGAACAAGAAATTGATAGTATTTATTTAACGTTATCTACTACATATATTCGTGAAGTGGATGATAAAAAAGTGAGTTCAACATATGATTTAAAGAAAGTTCGTTTAACAACTCCAATTACAATTGGAATAAATGAAAAACGAGAAATCCCATTTTCTTTTCCAATGCCGATTGAAGTACCGTTAACATTTGGTATGAAAAACGTTTGGGTACATACTGGTCTAGATATTAAACGCAGCATTGATCCGAGTGATCGTGATTATATTCAAGTACTTCCAAATATATTGTTAAAAAACGTATTAGATGCAGTCCAAAATCTTGGATTTCGTCTTCGTCAAGCGGAATGTGAAGAACTTCCATATCGTTTACGCGATCACGTACCATTTGCACAAGAATTTGAATTTGTTCCTGTATCCGGACAATATTATGGAAAGCTCGATGAATTAGAGCTCCTTATCATACCGCGCTCGTACGATAGTCTAGAAATTGTGATGGAAGTAGATCGAAAAGCACGAGGCCTTGCTGGATTATTTGCTGAAGCTTTAGAAATGGACGAAAAAGTTTTACGTTTCACAGTGAAGCGTGAAGACATTCCAACAATGCAGCAAAAAATTAACAATTATATTTCTCGATAATGCATGCATAAAAAAGAAATGGAGGGGGAAAATAAAACATCCCCTCCATTTCTATATAGTGAGGTTATGCAGATGAAGAGATATCGACATTTATATACGTTACTATTTGTTTTACTCATTTGTTTTATCGTGTTGTCTTTTTCTTATCAAACATCTTTCATTGATCAGTTTGATCATGCAGTGAGTAATTACATACAAAGCTTTCGTAATGAATATCTTACTTCTTACTTTATATGGATGTCTTATATTGGATCGAAAAAGGTATATTTTCCTGTATTGTTTATTCTGTTTATGTATTTCTTGATTCGACGACGACACATGACAGCGATCTTGTTACTGATAAATTATTGCGGTTCGCGCTATATGAACAATATGTTAAAACTATGGTATGAACGACCAAGGCCTGATATATCACAACTTGTTACTGCGACAGGTTACAGTTTTCCGAGTGGACATTCGATGAATGCTGTCGCATTTCTTGGATTTATTGCATACATTACGATTACCGAGCATCGCATACAATTGCATCAAAAAATATTACTTATTGTTATCACCTGTTTTCTTATTTTTTCAATTTCTATCAGTCGTGTATATCTAGGTGTGCATTATCCGTCTGATATTTTAGCGGGTTGGGCTGCTGGGGGGAGTTGGCTTATTTTGTGTATCATGTTTCATAAAACATTTATTACGCACTCAGCGGATAGGAAATCTTCTGTATCAAGATAGTAATGATGGAAGCTTCACTTTATGCCAAAAGAACCTATTTCAATATTATCAAGACCTAAAAGCTAAAAATCCTTAAAAAATAAAGGTGAGTACATATTAGTTATGTATAATATATACTTACCTTTATATTCTTGTTCAACGCACCCGTTAGTCACCTATGCCACGCGCGGCACCTGTCTAGCGGCACAAAATTACCAACTAATAAATTATTAATATTACGATAATCTGCTTAATTTAGTTGGGACTTTTGTGTCATAAATTTGCGACATAAAAATCCCAACTTGATGAACGCACGATGCAAAGTTGCCAACTTAGTAGAAAAAATTATGTAAGTAATAGTACTGTTTGTCTAAGATATTTAAGACTTCTATATTGTACAATGGGAGTTGGCACTGTTGTATCTTAAGAGAAGGGGAGTTTCTGTTGTCTGGCAGTATAACCAATTAAGGATTATCGAAAATTCCTTAAAAACATCTTTTCAAAAAATTTCTTTGTATTATCATGACTTAAAAATTCCAATAAATTAGGTGTTTTAAAGAATTCCACTAATGTCTTTTCAAATTTACTCATCCGTTTTAATACATATCCAGTTAATCCTTCGTTTTTTTTGACAAAGACCTCCATATCTTTAGTATTAGCTTAAAAACCCAATAAAACAGAAAAAAGTTGAAGAAAAAACCCAATGGATTAAACCAAAAATCCCATCTACCATAATAAATGAAATTTTCTGCAGGTATGCCGAAGTGAAAAAAATCCACATCATTTTGTCCTATTGTAGGAATAAAGGCAAAAACAATAGCAAAAAACAGACTTAAAAAGTACAACTTCTTTTTGGTTGAATCCACTTTTCTGTGGCTTAACACATGAAAAGTTATTGAGAATACTATCCCTAAAAAGAAAAGTATTACTCCCATTTGACGCCCCCGACACTTATTTTTGCCTTATTTTAATATCTTCAACTGCTCGAATCACCTCCTATTATTAATATGAAGTAACATGTAATTCTATTTCGCTCTCAGCATTTTTTTAACTGAACAGGGACTTTTATGTTTTACGACATAAATTAGGGGACTGCAAAAGCAAACATAACCCAAATATGGACAAACTACGCCCAAAAGTTTGGGTCATTACCGTACCCAATTTTGTATCGCCGGATGTCTAATGAACAAAGTTCCCAACTTAATAGAAAAAATAAAAAACAAAAAATAGAATAAAAGCATCCATTTTTTGTTTTTTAAGCTGAATATCATTGCCTTATTAATATTAAATGATTAGAAAAGGAAAATACTTTTGCTTTGGCGAAATTACACGTGTGTAAATTAGGATGCAATATGTGATTGTAACGGTCGACAGTACTGTAAGTATAACTATCATATGTCTGTAACCTTGTAGAAGATGTTTACGATGATAAAAGCGGAACGAGTTGCAGTAAACAAACTGGTTACAGGTTGTAAAATAGAAAGGAGATAGTATGAACAAGTGGATGGTTGCCGGATTTCGCTTAATTTTATTATGTAGTACTATAATTGTTGCCTTTCTTTTAGCGCAAGGAGCTCTATATTCACACGAAATATTTCAGGAATGGATGATTAATAACAAAAAGATTTATATTATAGATGGTTTAGCAGAAACGCTGAGCGGTAAAAAGAGTAGGGATAAAGCCAATTTAGATTATGGGTTAGATGATAATGAAAAGTCTGGTAAATTATGGATTGAAGAATCTGCAGAAAAAAAGGGGGGAGGTCCACACATTCCCTACTTAAAGGAAGGAATGGCATCTAATAGTATAATAATTTACTCTTGTATTACAATTATAATATTACTTATTGTTTGGCGCATTTATAAGTCCAGAAGAAACAAAAAGCAATTACAACAAGGTACAATAGATGAGGGAAAAATCCCTCCTCAATCAACTCCATCACCCTCTGCAAAGATAAAAACCGATTGGTTGCCCAATAATCCTATACGTGCTGAATTAGTGACATGGGAACGACAGCTACCACTATCTAAACAAAGACGCTCCTATGAAACTATTCAACAGTGGTTTACACGTATTGGGTGTTCAAATGAAATAGTAGGATTGTACGAAAAAACCCGTTATGGAGATTTTGCTTTTACTTCAGACGACAAGCAATTTATACATGAATGGATTAAAAAACATATATAGTACGATTCTAGATTAAAAAAGGAAAGATCGTGATAATCTTTCCTTTTTCTTGAAGAACTTTGTATCAATTTCATCTTCAGCCGTTACCAAATGAACATTATATGAATATGATTATATTAGTTTCCGATTATTCAAGTACTTTAGTTAACGGAAGGTGAAGAAATGACAAACAAAACGGGAGACAATCTCAGCCCGAATGCGGCAGTTTCCGAAATCCATCGTGTGGAAGAACGTGTTCGATCAAGCCGACGGTGGCATATCAGTTCCATGCTAACTTTGGGTATTTTTACAATTGCTTTTTTTGCTTTGGTCGGTTGGGTTCCCGCCCGAAGTACCCCATGGTACCTTTTTTCCCTGATTTCTTTTGTTCCCATTCTGACTTGTTTTATTTTACTAGCTATTCGAAAATCCCACCCACCAAATTCTGGAAGGGAACTAAGGAACCTTGAAATTCGATTAGGATACATCTTTGTCCTGTTAATGTTGACAGCCATCGCAATTGACTTTTTCTTGTTGAAACCCTATCAAGGCACTGTATTGGCTGCCTTCACCGGCATCCTTCCCGCATTGCCCTGCTTTTACGGTGCCTGGAAGGTGTCCCGTAAATGAAAACCAACTGTAAGCACCCAAGACATAGCCTAAACAGTGTGATCCATTCTCCCGTGCGATTGTCAATTATGGCAGCACTCGCATCGGGAGGCGAAACTGACTTTCATTTTCTCCGTGATACCATTGAAGTTAGTGATTCCCTTTTATCCAAACATATCAACACATTGGAATCTGCCGGATTTGTAGAAGTCATCAAAGGTTATGTTGGAAAGCGCCCCTGCACCTGGTATACATTGACGGAAAAGGGAAGTTCGGAATTTAGGAATTATCAGAGAACACTTAAACAGATTATTGAAAATGAAACAGCTGATTGACATTTAAAATTTTAATTTGACACCCTACACATATACACATAATTAAAATGACACTAATGAATACAAATGGCTCGGCTTCAAGCTGGGTTTGGTGTGGGTTTGAAATAAAGTTACGATGTTTGTAAGAAAGACGCGAAGCTTTGAACAAAGTTGCGATGTTTATAAAAATGATGCGATGCTTTATCTTTTTGATCGAAGAATTTTAAATGAGTTTGGATTGTGATTTTGAATAAAATTTTGTTTTCACTTTTTGAGCAAACTGTGTTTTAAAGCCACACAATTTAGGATTAAGATTTTTATGGAAGGGACGTATAAAGAAAGAAGGAATATACATTGTTGATTCTAAAGAAGTAGTAAGCAGTAATTTGAGGTAAAGATGATTGTGATATTGCATTCCATAAAAAAGAATGCTACTCTAAAAATAGAATTATGAGAGGACTGATGGATGAATAATGATTAACTAATCTATATTTAAATTTGAAATTAATAAATTCAAACTACAAAATATAGGGTTAGTCTATCCATTTTTATAAATCAGTTCATACTTTATTTGTCATGATTCCAATGATTAATAAGAACTTATTAAGTATAAGTGAAAGACTAATCCTTCCGATTACAAATTGGGAGGATTTTTTTATTCTCTTATAGGTAAGTTGATATTTATTAATCCGTAACTGTAACCTAACAAATAAAGGAGAGAGAAAAATGAGTAATTCAGACACTATTGTTACACATGTAATGCTCTATATAAGTCGTTAATATCCATCAAACTTATATGGAGGAATTAAAAAATTGATGGATATTCCGACTTTATATGAAAAGTGTTGATATATAAAGGAGGAATTATTATGTCAATGATAAAAGTTCAAGACTTAACTTTTTCATACCCAGGTAGCTTTGATAATATTTTTGAAGGTGTAAACTTTCAAATAGATACGGATTGGAAACTGGGATTTATTGGTAGAAACGGACGAGGTAAAACGACATTCTTTAATTTATTATTAGGTAATTATGAGTATAGTGGGAAAATCACTTCTTCGGTAGAATTTAATTATTTCCCTTACCCAGTTTCGGATAAGAACAAGTTCACTCATGAAATCCTTGAAGAAATTTGTCCCCAAGCAGAAGATTGGGAATTTCTGCGTGAAATATCCTATTTAAATGTTGATGCCGAGGTCATGTATCGACCATTTAAAACATTATCAAATGGAGAACAAACAAAGGTGTTGCTTGCTGCACTGTTTTTGAATGAGGGTCAATTTCTATTAATTGATGAGCCAACAAATCATCTAGACACTGATGCACGAAAGATGGTCTCTGATTATCTAAGGAAGAAAAAAGGGTTTATTTTGATTTCACATGACAGAATCTTTTTAGATGGATGCGTTGACCATATTTTATCTATAAATAGAGCAAATATTGAAGTTCAAAGTGGTAACTATTCTTCTTGGAAGTTAAATTTTGATAGACAGCAGGAACACGAAGAGACTACAAATGAGCGTCTACAAAAAGACATAGGGAGATTAAAACAGTCTTCAAAGAATTCAGCAGGTTGGTCTCATCAAGTGGAAGCTTCCAAAAATGGAACAAGGAATTCAGGATCTAAGTTAGATAAGGGTTTTGTAGGACATAAAGCGGCCAAGATGATGAAGAGAGCGAAGAACCTTGAATCAAGGCAACAAAAAGCTATTGAAGAAAAGTCGAAATTACTAAAAAATGTGGAGAAAACTGAGTTGTTAAAATTAGAACAATTGAAATTTCAGTCAAATGAATTGGTTGTTTTGACTGATGTGTCTGTTAAGTATGATGACCAAATAGTAAATGAACCAATTAGCTTCATAGTTGAACAAGGGGACCGAATTGTACTTGATGGAAAGAATGGAAGCGGGAAAAGTAGTATCCTAAAACTAATTCTAGGGCATCCAATACAGCATACAGGCTCAGTTAATTTAGGTTCAGGACCCATCATTTCCTATGTCCAACAAGATACTTCTCATTTGAAGGGATCGTTATCGGACTTTATTGAAGAGCACGAGATTGATGAGACGTTATTTAAATCCATCCTACGTAAGATGGATTTTGATCGAATTCAATTTGAGAAAGATATATCTCATTATTCTGGTGGACAAAAGAAAAAGCTGCTTATCGCTAAAAGTTTATGTGAAAAAGCTCATTTATATATATGGGATGAACCATTAAATTTTATTGATATTTATTCGCGCATGCAGATTGAAGAGCTTATTCAACAATTTAATCCCACAATGGTTATTGTTGAGCATGATAAGGCATTTCAACAAACAGTTGCAACAAAAACTATATCTATGTAGTTCAAAGTGAATGATTGAAGATATAATCAGTAAATCAAGTCATTAAACTATAGGGCGCTTTAATGGAGTGATGAAAAAAGCCTAATTTCTCTACAATAAATTGAGAAATTAGGCTTTTTAATAGGAAAAGTAGGATACATATTAACAGAATGCACTCATAAATGGGAATATGATATAAGACCATCAGGTTTTCCTACTACTAAAAAAGATGTTTAGGTTTGAATGATACAGGATTAGTTGTGTAATATTACAAATTACGAATATAAAATAAAGTCACTACTTGGTTTATCTAGAGGTTAATCAATTAACAGGTATTGTAGTTGAACAAGCAATACAATAAATGATTAAACTTATTTATAAAAAAATAATTTGTTAGAATATTTTAAGAGCAAGTTTTGAACAATCTTTTTTCAAAACACGCTCTTTCTTTTTGTTCTTTTATCAAGGTCAATAGCATTAATTTGAACAAACTTTATTCTAAAACAACAGGAACAACACAACATAGGTAAAAATGATCAAACTTTTTTATAAAAACCAAACTTAAATCTGCTGGAGAAGAATCCATTTTAATCAATCTTTTTTCAAAATGGATTCTTTTTATTTATCGTAAAACTTGGGATTGTGAGGTATTTTTGAACAAACTTTATTTCAAAGCTACATTTGGTTTTTTCATTTTCCTAATTCCGTTAAATGGTCCAATTGTGGAACAAGAAAAAATCCTGCATATCAACACAGGATTTTTAATCAATCTTTATTTTAAATAATCGAACTTTGTTTTACATTATCAATCTTTTTATAAAACTACACCGATAAGGAATGCTGTTGAAAATTTAGAAAGATAAAATGCTGAAAATAATACATAATTTTTTTCTCAAGTAAGTTCACCTACCTTTTCTTGGTAGGTATTTTTCCCAACAAAACTAAATACAACACTATGTAAGCATGGGTTCTTTTTGCATTGGTTCCACATGAATATGTGTGTACCAAATATTATGATTGTGTTGTAACTTTTTTTCAATTTCATCGGTAATACGATGACTTTCACTTACATCCATGTGTGCGTCTACTTCAATTGTAATGTCAACATACGTTTGATTTCCATACATTCGCGCTCGAATGTCCACAATGTGTTCAACGCCTGCAATTGTTTTTACTGTTTCAACGTATTTTTCCATTTTATCTGGGTCAATACCGTCTGTTAACATATGTGATGCTTCTTTAAAAATGTCCCATGCAGTTTTACAAATAATCATACCAACGATAAGTGCCGCAATTGGATCAAGAAGTGGCATCTGAAATTGTGAACCCAAAATACCAACAACTGTCCCAAGACTTACGAGGACATCAGATAAATTATCTTTCGCTGCCGCTTCTAGTGCCTTACTTTTTGTTTCCTTTGCAATTTTACGATTATATATGTATACGCTATACATAACAGCGGCGCAAAATAAATCAACCCAAGCAGCAAGTAAATTGGGTGTTGTTTGCGCTTCTTTGAAAAAGGATTGGACAGCATTCACAATAACTTCTAATCCGACAGTCATCATGATAAATGACGCGACGAGTGAAGCAATTTGTTCGGCTCTTGAATGACCATATGGGTGATCAAGATCGCGAGGCTTTCGGGAAATTTTTAATCCAATTAAAACAGCTAGTGATGCTCCAATATCGGTTAAATTATTCAGACCATCTGCACGCAGTGCGCTAGAAACAGCTATGTAACTTATTACAATTTTAATGGTCGATAAAAATATATATGCAACAATGCTGAGCATTGCCCCTTTATCAGCAGCTTTGTTAGAAAGTGACTCCATGCCTTTCACTCACCTTTCTTTCAAAGATTCTCTATGTATGTATAAGCGTACCAAATGAAAGTCGTGTGGGTCTATACAAACATTGTTGTGTACTTTTAGCTTTTTAAGGAAGAGAGAACATTGTTTCATAAGGGCAAAAAAAGTTCGCTCATTTCATTTTAGTTGAATCTGTAATTTAAAAAAGNNCTTTTTTAAATTACAGATTCCTTAGTACACAGAATTCCCGAAATGTTGACAGTACCCCACAGCCTTCAAGCTAAGATTTCATGATGCTCCCTAAAACAAAAATTTTGTGACCGTCAGAATAATAAAAATTCCTCTTATGCACGCTGTGTACTTTTAGAATCTTACTTTACAAATCCTTAACATTAAGTTTATTTCGACAACATAATAATTTGATAATTTTAAATAGAATAAATATTTTGTAAAAATATACCGAAGGAGTGTGGATGATGGAGAAGGAATATTTGTCGAAAAAAATACGACAAATTAATATTGTATGGCTGGTTGTCTTTTATGTTGTAAGTATGCTAGTATCAACTGTTTCTATGCCTGTATATGCGGCTGAGTCTTTATTTCAATCAGTAAAAGAAGACAGTTTTACCGTTGGGCCTGGTGTTGAGCATAAGAGTCTCACTCTTAAGAATGAAACTCATATTGAAGCGGTAAATATGATAGAGGTGGACCCGAGCAATCCTCATATTAAGCTTGAAGTCACTTCTCCGAAAGGGAAGGTAGTGGCACTGGATACGGTGCGTAATCAAGCGAAGCAAATTGACCGCGAAGGAAATCGGGTAATTGCTGGCTTCAACATGGATTTTTATAATACCGACCCGAACTATGCAGGTGTACCAAATGGATTGCAAATTACACAAGGAGAAGTGATAACTGCTCCTGTAAGTACGCAATCAGCGCTGGCTGTAATGGCAGATGGAGGCATTAAGATTTCTAAGAATCTTAAAATGGCAGGTACTATTTTGAATCCTGCCAACGGTCAGGAGAGAACGCTTGATGGAGTGAACAGACCGCGTACAGATTCTGCTTCTAACAACCTATATTTATATACTTCTAAGTTCAACTCTACTACAAAGTCTGCTGGCGCAGGAGTAGAGGTTGTGATTAATCCTTCAAATACGAAGCTTGAGGCAAATAAAGTGTTAACCGGAAAAGTAGAGGCTGTCTATGAAACAAATAATACACCCATTCCTGATGGGAAGTGGGTTCTTTCTGCGACAGGCGATCAAGCAGCTTGGGTGAAGGAAAATTTTTTTGAAGGAAAAGAAGTGCAAATCAATATACAGTTCAATGAGGATTTTAACAATGCAGTGCAAGCGGTTTCTGGCGGTGCTGTACTTGTAGAAAACGGAAAGCCTACTGAACAAGCTTTAAATGATAATAAGGATCGTCATCCGAGAACGTTTGTTGCTTCTAAGCAGGGAAAGCTGCATGTAATTACATTTGACGGAAGACAGCCGACATATAGTGACGGTGTAACTTTGGCGGAGGGCGCCAAATATCTTGCTGAGCTTGGTATGGAAATGGCCATTAATGTTGACGGTGGCGGCTCTACGACATATACAGCCAGAATGCCGGGGGATCAAACACTTTCTGTTTTAAATAGTCCATCTGACGGCTATGAGCGTTCTAACTCTAACTCTTTAATGATTGTATCAACAGCGCCGGTTTCAGACCTTGCACACCTTGTTCCGGTACCAAAAGGACCATTAAAGGTTCTTGCAAATGGAACGGTTGATTTTTCTGCAAAAGGGCAGGACCAATATTTTAATGGTGTGCCTGTTGATACACAAAAGTTAACCTTTGCAGTAGATGGTGCAATTGGAAATATTTCTTCAGCGGGTAAGTTTACTGCAAGTAATACAGCAGGACAAGGAAATGTAAACATAAACTTAGGAGCTATTTCTCAATCTGTACCTGTAGAGGTTGTAAATGAACTTTCCTCAATAAAGATTTCACCAAATCCGACTATTGTCAATCCAGGGCAAAAGCAAACTTTTCATGTAAAAGGTTATGACCAGAGCGGAAATGAAATCATCGTTTCTCCAAATCTCCTTAAGTGGGAAGTGATGGGGAATATTGGCACCATATCACCTGAGGGGGAACTGACGGCTGTAAATGAAACGGCAACAGGATCTGTTATTGTTTCTTATGGAAGCACAAAAGCCGAAGTCGCAGTAAGCGTCGGAAAGCCTCCTGCTGTGATTGAGGATTTTGAAGACTTAAACGACTTATATTTTTCCTCGGCAAAAGCAAATAGTGTAAGTCTGGATTTAATGAGTCGTCCAAAGCCTGTAAGAGTCGGCACTCATTCTGCAAGGCTTTCTTATGATTTTACTGGAACAGTAGGAACGTCTGCAGCTTATGTAAACTTTAAAGGTGCAGATGGAAATATAGGACGTGAATTAGAAGGAAGACCTTCTAAACTTGGATTATGGGTATATGGAGATGAAAAGAACCATTGGCTCCGTGCGGTTATTCAAGATGGAAACGGTAAAAACATTCCGCTTAGTTTAACGGATGCTGGAGAGCTGAACTGGGATGGATGGAAGTACGTATCAGTAGATATCCCATCTGATACAGTAACTCCAATTAAGCTGCGTCAAATTTATGTTGTGGAAACGAGTAATAGTAACAAAAATAAAGGCGCCGTTTATTTTGACCAGTTGCGTGCAATTTACTCTGATACCGGAGAGGACCTAATAGGGCCCGTCTTTTCTGATGTGTCTCCCGCAAAGGGAAAGCGCGTCTATACGAATACACCTGATATTTCAGCAGTCGTAAAGGATGAAGGAAAGGGTGTAGACAGTGGCTCTCTTAAGATGATGATTGACGGCAACGTTGTACAGCATCAATACGATGCAACAACAGGAAAGATTTCTTACAAGCCTGCTGAGCCATTAGCAGATGGAGAGCACCACGTTGTTATTGATGGCATGGATATTGCAGGAAATCCTGCGCTACCTAAAGCAGACTGGAAGTTTGTTGTGTATACAGGAGATGATCTAGATAAGCCGGAGGTTACTATTATTTCTCCTGCGGATGGCATCACAACACGTACAAATCAACCGCGCATTGCTGCAAAGTTGTTTGACGAGTATAAAGGAATCGATGTAAGTAAGATACAAATGACGATTGATGATAAAGATGTTCCGTTCCAATACGACGAAGCGAGCGGAACCGTGTATTATATGCCTAGAATGGCATGGGAAAATGGGACAAATCATAAAGTAAAAGTAACCGCAGTGGATAAAAGCAATAATGAAACGGTACAAACATGGTCATTTACCATTGGTTCGCCGCTTGGACAGCCTAAAAAACAAAATCATTTTCAAATGAGCGTTATCGGTGATGGCGGTTATTATACAGCAGGACAGGGACAAACGGCAGCGGATATTTTGCTTCGAGAACAAATTAATCGAATTAACCAAGAGCCTTCAGAGCTTATAGGATATACGGGAGACATAGTGGAAAATGATACAGCCGAAAATTTTGCGACAGGTCTTGCAAATATGAATCTCTTTAAAATGCCGTATATCGTAAGCATAGGAAACCATGAGATTTCCGGTACAAATTCACGCTTAAACTATCAAAAAACGTTTGGCGAACCGACATATATGTATGATTATGGAAATACGCGCATCATTGGCTTGGACAGTGCAAACGGAGGTCTTACAAATTCTGATGCATCACAATGGCCTTGGCTGCAAGAAGTGCTGGCAAACAATAATAAAAAAAATGTACTTGTGTTTATGCATGTGCCGCCAGATGAAATTAGCGCTGATGGAGAAGACTATAATACAGGACACGGATTTTCCAATCGAGAAGAAGCACAGAAGTTTTATGATATGATGGGTGCCTATAAACAGCAGAACCGTAATAAAAATATTGTAGTATTGAGCGGAGATCTTCACGCATATCAGCATAAAAATGTACAGGGTGTAGACTATATCATTTCAGGCGGGGGTGGAAAGTATACTCATATCCCTCCGGAAAAAGGCGGCTTTTATCATTACCTCAACTTAAAGATAGAAGCTAATACAATAAGCTGGGATGTTATTCCTTTATTAGACTCCATCAGCTTCAGTGCAGATTCCGTAACGGTAGAAACAAATGCGAAAGTGAAATTGGAGGTAAATGGCAAGTTTATGACGAGCACGAACACCCCAATTACGCTTCCAATTGCACCGCCATTCAAGACAGAATGGAAATCGAGCAATGAAAAAGTTGCTTCTGTAGATGACACAGGAACCGTTACAGCTTTATCTCCTGGAGAAGCTGTAATTACGGTAAAAAGCGGCTGGCGAGAAGCACAAATGAAGCTTATTGTGCCAGATTTTCCTGCAAAAGCTGCAGTATTATATGCAGCGCAGTTGGCGAATGGAGATCTAACTACACAAGAAAAAATTATGGATGCGTATAAAGCTATTTCTTCTGCGGAAGACCTAGTAAAAGCATTGCCAAATAGCAAGGAAAAAAGTGACTTAATAAAAAGAATAAGCACGCTTAAGGCAATCGTTGATTTAAATCAGCGTATATACGAAATTCATGCAGCCGCATATACAAGTGTTGAATCAATAGATCAAGGAATTACCAACTATGAAAAGGTAGATGCACTCATGAAGGTAATTCCAGATGAAACAGAAAGAAAGCTTGTGAAGGAAAAGTTGATACAAGCAGAAGTGCCGATTGTACATGGCATAAAGGTGGTGCTGGAGCAGCAAGATAACATGAAACGAATGAAGGATACATGGCTTCGGTTTGTAGTCATACATGGAATCCATAAGTTCAATCCAGCCGATGAATCTGGTATGCAGCAAGTATATAGTTATATTAAAGATATTGTAAAAGAACATGCGACAGAGCAAGAAATAAAAGCTGTAATTCAAAAATATATGAAACACGATAAAAACATCTAAAATAGTTAGTTTCAGATACTATACGTAAGTTGTTTTTCGGCCCTCAGTATTTTTAAAACTGTTTAATATCTAAAAAATCTAAGAAAACAGCCTACTGCATATATACAGTAGGCTGTTTTCATTCTGACTTATTCAGTCCAGTACTAATTCAAAATTTGTTGAGCTTCTTGTGTGTTATTCATATTATTTTAATATACTTCTAAAAACTCAGTAACTTGTTCTTCCGTCTTTGCATTCGCACTATGTAAATGTCCAAGTTTTTCACCGTTTTGATATACTAATAAACTTGGGATTCCCATTACTTGATATTCCTCAGCGATACTTGGGAACTCATCCTTATTAATGGAATACCATTCAAATTTATTGAACTCTTCCATTACATCATCGATAAAGTTATCCATACGCACGCAATCTGGGCACCATGTTGTGAAGAATTTAACTACTACTGGATTTTCCTTTGCGATAAGATCACGAAACTCTTGTTCAGACTTGATTTCTTTCATGTTTTGACTCCTCTCAATGTCACACGAATTTGCTAGTATTTTTATGCAAAACTCGTATTTGCAAACATTAGTGTTTTTGAAATAGATTGTTTGCAAAATCTTCTACTGCTTTTTCTTGAAGATCTAGCACAACGTGAGAATAAGTGTCTAATGTGATACCTATTCTTTTATGTCCTAATCGCTCACTACCAATCTTCGGATGAATACCTTGTTTTTAGTATTAATTAGCAAAGGTATGCCGAAGATTGTGAAAGTGAATATTAGGGACTTCACTTTTCTTTATAAGCTTTTTCAATAGATGTGTCAAACTTTTGAAATTGCAGGGATTCCTGTTAGAAGTGGAACAGACTAAATCGAAGTCATTATATTCCACTACTATAGCGTTCTTTGTCCATATTAATTCGGCCAAGTTGTTCTTCTAGAGCATGTAATGTAATTTCAGGAAGAACAATTAATCGTTTTCCGGAAGAAGTCTTAGGTTCATGAAATTCTTTTGTAACATGAGAAAGAGAACGATTTACAGATAGTGGTTTTCTTTCGAAATCAATATCTTTCCATACGAAGATATCAGTATTATGTTTGATCGTAGTGGTCCATATGTATCTAGGTTAAAGAAGTACTGGCAGAAATAAGGTTTTTGGATAGGGAGCACAAAGACTTGGAATAGGAAAGCGAAGTAGCACCATTTTTGAATTTTGTAGTAAAGGGGAATGAGAGATGGCTAGAACAGAATAGTTCAGTGTTGTAATTGAGTTGCCAAAAGTTATAGGGGTAGGTTTAGCAGTGAAATTTGAAGGCAAATTCTTGACTGTTAAAAGCATTAGAAATATTGAATGTATTTCAAGTAGATTAATCTTAGTTAGTGGAAGTGGGACGGTTCAAAACTAAACAAAAGCGTTATTTGGTAGGGAGGTAACGAATTAGATAACTCGTTTTACTTAACACTTTCCAAAATTAATCTTCATAACATATTTTGTAGTAACTTATACGAAAGTGAGTTGAATAATAATGTTTTATCCTTATCTTAGCAACCAAATGAGAATTCCTGCTGGGTATGGTGCTAGTGTAACGTCTAGTGGAGCGCAAAGTACAATTCAAGCTGTTCAACAAGCATTACAAGCACAGCAATAGGCGCAACAAATGCAACAAAGTATGCAACCTTACTATCCATTGCAATATTATTACCCAATGCATATTACACAATATGGAATATCTTTTTCAACGATTCCGTATGGAACTGAATACAATTTATAGTAAATAATAATAATAAAAAATAATAGCTGTTTAATGGAAACTTATTCATGTCAGTAAAATTTGATCCGTTTGAGGATTATCGTAATGAAGGAAAACGAAAGTGGTACAAGTTCAATAAAAAGAGGAGCTAGCAAAAGCTAACTGCTCTACAAAAGAAATATGGGGTCGCCTCGCTAAAATTAGCTGAAACTAGCTGTAGTATAAAAGGGATTTGAAATGTTATGCAGTGGAGAGAAAAGGATAAATAAATTTAGACTGTTCCAATTTGATTTTGATCAGCTACATCTGAATCAAATGTATTCGTACCGCTTACACCGTTAAAGGTATTAAGAACAAAAGCAACATTAGATGAACCGGATCCGTTATAAGCTTTCGTATTTTCTTTCGGAGATACATTATAGAAGTCTCCTAAGTTAAAAGAACCGTTACTATTTTGAACGACTAAGTTCCCAACAACAGACGGCATATTTTCACCTACTTTATCAGGGATTGTTTAAATCACTATATGATTCATTCTTCGAAAGGGTTCGACTGCAATTTATTCATGGAATTGCGAAGGGATTAAAATAAAAGTTTCCAATTGTACATTAGCAGCTAGCAGAAGCTAACTGTCCGTAAAAGCCCGATTGGTTAAACTAACCATCAGTGGGGGCAATGATGGGAGTTTCACTTTATTCGAGAATTAATGAAAATGAGATTTTGTCTTTTTGTGCGTATGAATAGATTGTATTACTTTTATAGAGGTATATGTTTTTCCGACTTTAGGCTTTGTCTTATGACGGAGTCTTTTTTGTAAAAGAAAAAGACACTCGTAGGAGTGTCACCATCCATCTTATTGCATTCGAGGTTTGAAAAGGGAAGTAATGAAAAAGAAACCTTTTTCAAATCAAATTTAACACAGATGGAATATATAGTAAATTGAGAAACATTATCCGGAAAATTATTAATGTTTAGTATAGATACTTTTCACAATTTGTATAGAGTAAAGTATCTATTTTCTCGACAAAAACGGGGACAAAATGGGGGATATTTTTTGGGGCATTTTCGAGAATTTTTCAAAGTGAAATTAATATTAAGCTATACCTATACTGTTCTTTGAAAAAAGAATAGCTTGTGGGGATAGCGTTGCCCTGCTATCAAAACGTTACCGGAGAACGGGCGGTAGGAACCCGCGATTAGGGTGGTAAGATTCCCTTACTTGAATTATTGAAGTTAATTAAAAGAAATTAAGACATATTCTAGTGTGGTGAGTGTGAAAATAACCGTATTCGTCATACTGTTTTACATCTCATTAAGCATAATTACACCAATGCGATGTTTAAAAGATGTAAAACCACCATCTCGGAAATGACTTGCAACATTTCCTTTCGTTCTGATGAATATTTCTTTTAGTCGAAATGCAAATTAAATTAATGAAAGGAGTGGGATGGATGATTAAACAACAAGGTTATGATGAGTTAAAACTTCATGAAGGAGAAACATTGACTAAAGCTTTATTGAAGTTGAATGAGGATACTCGTCGAGAGTCTGAAGCGCAATACGTTGAGATTCATCAAGTTGTACCTCATGGAAATCATCGTTTTACAGTAATACTTAATATATATAAGTGATGAAAATAAAAAGGCATCCATAACGGGTGCTTTTTATTTTGCAAAGAAAAAAGCACTGAATATGGGTATACGCCTTTCTTCATACCGCATTGACGACATTCTCTTACGAAAAGGAAGAAAGACAATTATATCCTGTTTTAAAGATTTTAAACTCTGCATAATATTCACCTCTAATATGATATTACATTGAGGGATATAGAACAGCAATATTGTTTTACCAAATTATAGCGTGGCGTTTTATATATATAAAGAACTGCAATTGAAGTAGAAAAGTATTGTGAGAGGAGGAGAAATATATTGAATGGAACAATTTACAAAGTATGATGTGTCCTGATGAAAAAAGAAGAGGAAAATTAAGCAGGATATACTGAGATAGTGATAAAACGAGAAGGATTTGCTGTTGTTTTAAGCGTTTATACAGATTATGAGACAAGCTATCGAATACAATAATCCAAAAGGAGAAAATAAAACATGGGATATATCATAGATATTTCAAAATGGAATGAAAATATAAATTGGGATATAGCTGCCCAGCACATTGACTTAGCAATCTGCCGTGTGCAGTATGGTTCCAGAAAAGTAGACGAGATATATACAGACCATGTGGAACATTTAGAAGCACGAGGTATTCCCCATGCAGCTTATGCTTACGGGTGCTATATATCCGTGGCAGATGCTATTGTAGAGGCGAAAGATTTTATGAACCGAGTAAGCCCTAATGCTAAATTTCTTGTTCTAGATGTTGAGAATGATACTTTAACAAGCTGCGGAGCTGTTAATCTAGCAGAAGCGTCGCAGACATTTATTGATATATGTAAAGAGGCTGGATGGAAAGTAGGGTTATATGTATCGCACTATATGTACGGATCTTACGGATTGCAAAATGTGAATGCAGATTTCATATGGTTACCTCGTTATGGAACAAATGACGGAATACCACAGGTAAAGCCTGATTATGCGTGTGACTTGTGGCAATACAGTGATAATGGTTATGTTGAAGGGATTGGGAAAGTTGATGTGAATCTATTAACAGGGGACAAGCCGTTAGAATGGTTTATAGGCACAGAGTCCTATCGTATTTATGTAGGGGATTTCAATTCTGTTGAGTGGACTTCAGATGTATTGAGAAAAATTAAAGAAATATTACCAGGATATGGTGTTTGGGTGCAGTGTCTAGATGATGGAAATCACCGTATTGTAGTTGGTGATTTTAATTCAAAAACATGGTGTGATGAGACATTTTTGAAGTTGAAAGCAGTGTATCCGGGGTATGGAATGTGGATTTCACAAATATAATGAGAAAAGCTGGCTCATGAGAGTCAGCTTTTTTTATTTACATTATTATTGCGCTTATAAAAAGTATAAAGAAATTAGAGAACTAACAGTTAAGTATGGAGTGTTTGTAAAAGCATACATCATAAATGAGCTTTAAAGGTAGTTTGTCATATCAATATCCCCAATATTGATATGGAATTTGGGATTGATGATAATATGATGGATGTTGGGGATGTATTTGATTTTGGTTGGGTATATGATGTATTGTATTTCGATGTTGACTTTGATTACAGTCTTTTGGAGGGCCAATTACAGTAGTGGATTGAATAGGAGATACTGCTTGTTTCCATTGTTGTTCATCAAGACAATAAGTATGGGCCATTACGTTGGATGGAGTTAATCTTAAAATATCTGATCCAAAAATAACTTCTGGAGTAGGAGCATTAAAAATGGCTAATAAATGTGTATTGTCTACAGTGGCAATTTCATAATGCCACCAACCTTGCGGTACATTAGTAACTTGACCTGGCTTTATAGGGAAATTAAGAATTTGATTCGTAAATGGGTTAAGTAAGGAAACGACAGCTGCACCAGAAATACAATAAACTAGTTCAGCGGCATTTTGGTGTACATGAGGCTCTACAATATTATCCGCGCTTAAAAAAATGTCTAGTAAAGATGTATTCTCTAATGTATTTAATTGTTTAATCCCTAACACGTTTATATAATTTTGCGCATCCTTTGTGAAAAAAATTACTTTTACTTACATCTTGAGCGAACTGGATAGAAGGGGAGGTGTAATCTATATAAGAAGTCATCTTTTTTCCTGCCTTTCTGTTCTGAAATAAGTCTAGGTATATGGAATAGGATATGAGTCTATTTTTCTATTGTGCAGCAGTCTGTGTAACATTAAATTTAAAAAAAGGAACAAAATTGGAGCGTTTTTTTAGAATGGTAAATGTAAAGGAGACACAAAATAGCAGAAAAATTGATTAAAGTGAAATGAATATTAGTGGGTATTGAAGTAATATGATAAATTGTTATTATCGGAACTTTCTGTTTAAAAAATACGTGTAAATAATGTGAGGTTAGGAGAGTTAATTTGAGAGAATTTAGCTTGTGTTCTAAAACTGAGAGATTAGTAGTGAGACCTTATCGGGAAGAAGACTTTAACAATTGGTTTATACAATATGCAAGGTCAGTTCCTAGGAAGGGTGGACTGAATGATGTTGCAGAAAGTTGATGATTCAAAAGCTTTAGAAAATCAACCGGCTTGGTTACAAAGTTACATTGATTCTCCGGAAAAGCAACGACAGTTATATCGACGGACGTTGATCATCGTTGTCATTTCACAAATTTTCGGTGGTGCAGGACTTGCAGCAGGCGTAACCGTCGGAGCACTTCTTGCACAAGACATGCTAGGTACAGATAGTTTTGCAGGGGTTCCGGCTGCGTTGTTCACTTTGGGTTCTGCTGGAGCAGCACTACTTGTAGGGCGACTCTCTCAGCGTTTTGGACGACGTTTCGGACTCGCGACAGGATTTTTGACTGGCGGTATCGGCGCAATCGGAGTAGTGATTTCAGCATTAACTAATAATCTTGTACTTCTTTTTTCTTCACTATTAATCTATGGGGCTGGAACTGCTACAAATTTACAAGCACGCTATGCGGGTACAGACCTAGCAAATTCTACACAGCGAGCAACAGCAATCAGTATTGCAATGGTATCAACCACTTTAGGTGCAGTCGCAGGGCCAAATTTAGTTGATGCAATGGGGCGATTCGCATTAATGATTAAAGTTCCTGCTCTAGCTGGTCCGTTCATTCTAGCAGCTGCAGCCTATATCCTTGCCGGTTTGGTACTTCTAGCTCTACTTCGCCCAGACCCTCTCGTTGTTGCGAAAGCAATTGCAGATGTGCAGAGAACGGACGGGAGTAATCTTTCAGATGAGAAATCTAGTAAATTAGCAATAAAAAAACGAGGAATCGTTGTTGGTGCTACAATCATGGTCTTAACTCAAATTGTCATGGTTTCAATTATGACAATGACACCTGTACATATGGGACATCATGGACATGGCTTGAAAGAGGTAGGGCTGGTAATTGGTTTTCATATCGGCGCAATGTACCTACCATCTCTTATGACTGGTATCCTCGTAGATAAGATTGGACGTACTGCAATGGCAATCGCATCTGGTGCTACACTACTTGCTGCTGGTGTTCTGGCTGCTGTTGCACCTGCTGACTCCATGTTAGTACTCATCATCGCTCTCACTTTGCTTGGGCTTGGTTGGAATTTTGGCTTGATTAGCGGTACTGCGCTCATCGTGGACGCAACTACTCCGTCCACTCGCGCAAAGACACAAGGATCTGTTGATGTCTTGATCGCTTTGGCGGGGGCATCAGGAGGAGCGCTATCTGGCATGGTCGTAGCTCATTTCAGTTACACAGCACTTTCATTTGCCGGAGGTATTCTTTCACTACTGCTTATCCCAGTCATTGTCTGGTCCCGTGGTAATCAAAAGAGGGCTAATAGAAGCTAATATTGGTTTAAAGTCGGAGTAAATTATCCAACTTTTGAATGAATATAAATCAGTCTCAAGATTCATTCACATATTATAGAATAAAATGTAAAATATTACATAATAAAGAAAATGCGAATGAAAAGGAGTAATTTTTAAATGGAGAATAAAGGACTGAAAATATTCATTCATGCTAGTACTTGGTTTGCACCTGTATTAGTTCCGTTTATTATATTTCTTGTTAGTTCAGATCGAGAAATTAAAAATTTATCATTACAAGCAGTCATATTTCATTTTGTAATAGGTGTATTAATTGCTATTTCAGTATTTTTTTCTTGGGTATTAATTGGAATTCCGTTCTTAATTATTTTTGGATTAGTGGCTTTAATTACTCCAATCATCGGAATCGTTCGTGCGCTAAAAGATCGACCTTTTCAATATCCGATTGTTGGAGCATGGTTGAAATAGAATTAATAAGCATAAATGTGTGAAAAGGATAGCTTGTTGCTATCTTTTTTTTATTGAAAATCATCTTGTGGAAGGTGAGTGACGCCGCTACTGAAAATTTAAATTCATTATCATAAAAAACAGAATAAAAATGATAATAAGTATATTAATAAAATTAATAGTTATAATATTTAAAAATACTGAAAGTAAAATAAATTGTAATTATTAGAAGAGTCTGATATATTTAAGTAGAAAAAGTAATAGATGTAGAACTGGTGAGGATATAGTGTTCGTTCTAGCTTCTTAAAAGGGAAGTTGCGCTATTTGGATGCTATGAGGCCCTTGCCTGGTTTAGTACACATCAAAGTCTATGTGAATAGGAGGTGTTAGGTGCGAAGGTAGAAAATATGTTTTATAGTATCTCTTCGTATGGTAACAGCTTCTTGGAAAGTTTTCTGTTATTGTCGAAGTTCATTAATAAGTATGAAGCTATGAGAAATTCTCTGTTTGGAATGGCCACTTAAATTCTTAATTCTTTCAAAACTACTATTATGAACAATCTAAACATAGAAAAATCTTGTATGCTGCTTACCACGTATTCTTTATTAGTGGATGAAGTAACTAGAAGAGAATACTAAGGGAAATATATTTGTGCAATCTTGCAAAGGCTTACAGAAGTGTAAACGAAGATCTATTTGGATTGGAGGAAGGAAAATGGGAGCTGAAAAAAATTTTTTTCCAGGACTTGATGGGGTAGTTGCAGCAGAGACGAAGATTTCTTTTCTTGATACACAAAAAGGAGAAATCGTTATTCAAGGGTATGATCTGATTGAGTTATCTAAAACGAAAAGCTATTTAGATATTGTTCATCTTTTATTAGAGGAGAAACTTCCTAATTCAGATGAAAAAGCGGTATTGGAAGAAACGTTAAAGTGTGAATATGAAGTTCCTGCTGGTGTTTTTGATGTTTTAAAAGCATTGCCAAAACAAACACATCCGATGGACGGGTTACGTACGGGAATTTCAGCGCTTTCTGGCTATGACAATGAAATTGATGATCGCTCATTAGATGTGAATAAAAAACGTGCTTATAAATTGTTAAGTAAAGTTCCAAATATAGTAGCGAACAGTTATCGAATTTTGAATAATGAAGAACCAATTGAACCAATTCAAGAGTTATCTTATAGTGCGAACTTCTTCCATATGCTTACGGGTAAGAAGCCTTCTGAATTAGAAGAAAAAATATTTGATAAATCACTAGTTTTGTATAGTGAACACGAGATGCCAAATTCTACTTTTACGGCTAGAGTAATTGCATCGACACAATCAGACTTGTACGGTGCCTTAACCGGAGCAGTTGCTTCTCTAAAAGGTAATTTACATGGAGGCGCAAATGAGGCAGTAATGTACATGCTGTTAGAAGCAGGTACTGTTGAGAAATTTGAAGAATTACTGCAAAAGAAACTATATAACAAAGAAAAAATCATGGGATTTGGACATCGCGTCTACATGAAGAAGATAGATCCAAGAGCGCTCATGATGAAGGAAGCATTAAAACAGTTATGTGATGTAAAAGGTGATTATACATTATATGAAATGTGTGAAGCTGGAGAGAAGATTATGGAGAAGGAAAAAGGAATCTATCCGAACCTAGATTATTATGCTGCTCCAGTCTATTGGATGTTAGGTATTCCAATTCAACTGTATACACCAATCTTTTTCAGTTCAAGAACGGTAGGCTTATGTGCGCATGTGATTGAGCAACATACAAATAATCGATTGTTCCGCCCGCGTGTAAATTATATCGGCGAGCGACATGTGCTTAGTAAATAAAAAACAACTGGGGAGTTGTTAAGGCCGCCCGCCATATGGGTGTTTGACCGACACCCATTCTTAATAATAACGAATTCTTGACAGAAAGGGAAGGATAGCGTGATTAAAACAAATGAAATTAAACAAAAAGATGCAATTTTAGAAGAGATTACGGATTATGTATTAAATAAAGAGGTGACAAGCTCAGAAGCATTCAGTACAGCGCGCTACGTGTTACTTGATACGCTTGGATGTGGAATTCTAGCATTGCAATATCCAGAGTGCACGAAATTACTAGGACCTGTCGTACCAGGAACAGTTGTACCAAATGGTACACGTGTACCGGGAACATCATTTGTACTTGATCCAGTACGCGGTGCTTTTAATATCGGATGTATGATTCGTTGGTTAGATTATAACGATACATGGCTTGCAGCAGAATGGGGACATCCGTCTGATAATTTAGGTGGCATTTTAGCCGTTGCAGATTATGTGAGCCGCGTTCGTGTTTCAGAAGGAAAAGAACCATTAAAAGTAAGCGATGTACTTGAAATGATGATTAAAGCACATGAAATTCAAGGTGTACTTGCGCTGGAAAATAGTTTAAACCGTGTTGGTCTTGATCATGTGTTATACGTAAAAGTAGCGACGACAGCAGTTGTTGCAAAAATGCTTGGTGGCACGCGTGAAGAAATCTTTAACGCATTGTCTCATGCATGGATAGATAACTCTAGTCTTCGTACATACCGTCATGCTCCAAATACAGGTTCACGTAAGTCATGGGCAGCTGGTGATGCAACGAGCCGTGGAGTTTATCTTGCGCTCACTGCATTAAAAGGTGAGATGGGCTATCCAACAGCATTATCTGCACCAGGCTGGGGATTCCAAGATGTATTATTTAATAAGCAGGAACTAAAATTAGCAAGACCTTTAGATTCTTATGTAATGGAAAATGTATTGTTTAAAGTATCATATCCAGCAGAATTCCATGCTCAAACAGCTGCAGAATGCGCGGTGAAATTACATCCAGAAGTGAAAGAACGATTAGAGGAAATTGATCGTATTACAATTACGACTCATGAATCAGCAGTTCGTATTATTGATAAAGAGGGTCCATTAAATAATCCAGCTGACCGCGATCATTGCTTGCAATACATTACTGCAATTGGTTTATTAAAAGGCGACATTGTTGCAGATGATTATGAGGATGAAGTAGCTTCTGACCTTCGCGTAGATGAATTACGAAATAAAATGGTTGTTGTTGAAAATAAACAATATAGTTTAGATTACCTTGATCCGAACAAGCGCTCAATCGCCAACGCTGTTCAAATTCATTTTAAAGATGGTACAGTAACAGAAAACGTAGAATGTGAATACCCATTAGGTCACCGTTTCCGTAGAGACGAAGCGATTCCAAAGGTTATTCAAAAGTTCTCTGCAAATATGGCTGTTCATTATTCTAATAAACAACAAGAAAAAATTCATGAAGCTTGTTTGAATGAAGAAAAATTAGTAAATATGAATGTAAATGAATTTGTAGATCTTTTCTTAATTTAAGTATAGGGGGAATAAGAATGGCTTGGGTTGTAAATAAACAGTCAACACAAGAAGAACTTGCCAATCGATTCCGTGCTTTAGTAGAAGCACCTGAAATTTTGCAAATTCCTGGTGCACATGATGCAATGGCTGCTCTTGTTGCAAAAAATACTGGATTTTCAGCTCTTTATTTATCGGGAGCTGCTTATACAGCAAGTAAGGGTTTACCAGACTTAGGAATTGTAACATCTACTGAAGTAGCTGAAAGAGCAAGGGATCTTGTTAGAGCAACGGATTTACCTATTCTTGTCGATATTGATACAGGATTTGGTGGAGTGTTAAATGTAGCGAGAACTGCTGTAGAGATGGTGGAAGCAAATGTAGCCGCTGTTCAAATTGAAGATCAACAACTCCCTAAAAAGTGTGGACATCTCAATGGGAAAAAACTTGTTTCTATTGAAGAAATGCAACAAAAAATTAAAGTAATAAAAGAAGTAGCACCATCGATGGTTGTTGTAGCTCGTACAGATGCTCGTGCAGTTGAAGGATTAGATGCATCGATTGAGAGAGCAATTGCTTACATTGAAGCAGGTGCAGATGCTATTTTCCCAGAAGCTTTACAGTCAGAAGAAGAGTTTCGTTTATTTACAAAGAAAGTAACAGTACCTTTACTTGCTAATATGACCGAATTTGGAAAAACACCGTATTATACTGCTGAAGAGTTTGCTAATATCGGTTATCAAATGGTCATATATCCAGTGACGTCTCTTCGCGTAGCAGCAAAAGCTTATGAGCGTATTTTTCATCTTATAAAAGAAGAAGGATCGCAAAAAGAAGGGCTTTCCGATATGCAAACAAGAAGCGAATTGTATGAAACAATTTCGTACCATGATTTTGAAGAGTTAGATAAGGGAATTGCAAAAACAGTCTTATCTGAGGGACAATAGATAAAGTGAAACTTCCAGCAGTGGAGGCATCCTCTCACTGCTGGTTAGTTGAATCTATCGGGTGCATGCCAGCAGTTGTTGTCCGCCTATCTTCCTCGTTTCTCTCTAAATCTTTGGAGAACTCGTTAATGCGAGATAAAATAAGAAAGCGATGATACACATTTTTAGCAAAAACACCTGCTTGATGTGAAATGAATCATCGCTTTTTTGTTATATTAAAGGATGATAAGAATGGGATTAATAAAAGCTTTTGAACGAAGAAGAAACGAAATGCTCATTTGTGTAGTTGCATTTTATCATAATATTTTTTCCACGGTAAAAAAGCATTAGCATGTTAATAGATAGGAAAAGAGGAGTATAGACATTCTAAAGGAAGGGAAATTCAGTTATGATGGCTGCAAAATATGACTCTGTTCGAAACTGGATGAAACAGGACCCATACATTTTGAGAAAAGATGCTACGATTCGAGAAGCGTTACGACTACTAGCTGAATCAGAGAGTACAGAACTCCCTGTTTTAGAAAATAATCATGTAATTGGAGTTGTTAAACTAATCGATTGTGTAAAGTGGTTAGAAGATTATTCAGAGTGGGATGAACCAATTGCTACTATACTGAGAGATTCTTTCTATAAAGTAAAAGAAGATTTTTCATTAAGGAAGCTAGAGAATATTCCACTTTATGTTACTTGTGAAGAGAATGGAGAGCTTAAAGGAGTAGTGAATAACAAGGAGTTATTAGCGTTTCATAAAGATTTGGTTCAAGAAGTTGAAGATGCCTATCAAACAATAGAGTGGTTTAAACTTTGTTTTGATACTGCATATGAAGGAATTGCAATTGTGGATGAAAATGGAGTTATCCAAATGTTTAATGAAACGTACAGTCGTTTTGTTGGTGTAACGAAGGAAGAAGCAATTGGGCAGCGCGCTGAAAATGTAATTGAGAATACGCGGCTTCCAATTGTATTAAAAACAGGAGTACCAGAAAGAAATCAAGTGCACCGTCTGCAAGGACAGAATCTAGTTGTGCATCGAATGCCAATTTGGAAGCAGGGAAGAGTGATAGGTGCTGTAGGGATGCTTATACATGAAGGGATTTCAGATATTTATAAAATACTAGAACGATTTGATCAAAAGGATAGGACAATCAAACCAACGTTTTCTAAACCAAAAAAGAAACAGATCCGATTTGAAGATATTCTTGGGGAAAGCCAAACCATTTCTGAAACGAAAAAAATGGCTCGAAAAGCAGCTAAATCAAAAGCATCCGTATTAATTACTGGGGAAAGCGGTGTTGGTAAAGAGCAATTTGCACGTGCTATACATGATACCGGTATAACAAAAAATGGTCCATTTATTAGTGTGAACTGTGCTGCTATTCCTGATAATTTACTAGAATCTGAATTGTTTGGTTATGCAGAAGGTGCTTTTACAGGTGCGAAAAAGAATGGGAAGGCAGGGAAGTTTGAACTTGCAAATCATGGAACATTATTTTTAGACGAGATTGGCGATATGTCTCTATTAACGCAAGTGAAAATTTTACGTGTTTTACAAGAAAGGGAAATAGAAAGAATAGGTGGCATACATCCAATTCCTGTTGATTTCAGGCTAATCGCAGCGACAAATAAAGATTTAAAACAAATGGTTAGAGAAGGAACCTTTAGGGAGGATTTATATCATCGTCTTCATGTTATTCCGATTCATATTCCACCGCTTCGCTTTCGAAAACAAGATATACCACTCATTGTCGAAGAACATTTACAAAAGTTATGTCAAATGTATGGTGCCGAAGAAAAGACACTTGATAAAGAGGTATTACGCCTTATGTTCCATTATAATTGGCCGGGTAATGTCAGGGAGTTAATCAATGTGTTAGAAAGGCTATTTGCACTATCAGATGATGCACATATACGGGCTAAGGATTTACCAGAAGAATTTTATTATCGGGATATGGAGCAAAAGAAATTAGTACCTATGATTCAGTCTTTACCAGCAAAACAAGAAGCGATGAAAGTGGTGCGTGAAGAGGAAGAAAGAGGCTTAATTGAACGAGTTTTAAAAGAAGCAAAAGGAAATAAGTCAAAAGCAGCGGCATTGTTAGGGATTTCTAGGGCGACCCTTTATAATAAATTGTCAAGATTCAAAATCTAAACAATTGTTATATCAAGTGTAAAACTGTCTAGACAGTTTTACGTTTTCTTTTCATTTTGTCCGTGTTCTATCAAGTTTTTAGATTGGCATAGATTTTGCATATAAATAAAATGAAGACCGAAATGATAGGGGGATACAGATGGAGAAAACAAAGTTGCAATGGGACGAATTTTTTTCGCTGAATCAGGAGCATAATACAACCTCTTTTACACCTGAGGATTTTTCAAGTGATGAAGATTTAATCGCAAAAACAACAGAACAATTTGTGAAACAGGAAATTGTTCCTCAAATTGAAAATATCGAGCAGCACAATTATCAAGTTTCCCGCAGGTTGTTTGAAAAGGCTGGAGAACTTGGATTGTTGAGTATAGAGGTTCCAGAAGAGTATGGTGGATTTGAATTAGGGAAAGCGGTTTCTGGACTTGTGGCGGAAAAGATGGGATATGCAGGAGCCTTTAGTGTTTCCTTTAATATTCATGCTGGAGTAGGAACGCTGCCATATATATATTACGGAACAAAAGAGCAGAAGGAAAAATACTTACCTAAAATTGCATCAGGAGAATGGATTGGAGCTTATGCTTTAACAGAACCTAATGCTGGATCTGATGCATTAAGTGCAAAAACAAGTGCTGTATTAAATGAAGAAGGAACAGCTTGGACATTAAATGGTGAAAAACAGTGGATTACAAATGCTCATATGGCTGACGTATATGTTGTTTTTGCAAAGACAAATAAAGGAATGACAGCATTTATTGTCGAAAGAACATGTGAAGGCGTTTCGATTGGCCTAGAAGAAAAGAAAATGGGTATTAAAGGTTCTTCAACTGCGACACTGATTTTAGAGGATGTCGTCATTCCTGCTGAAAATGTACTAGGGGAAGTAGGAAAGGGACATCACGTAGCTCTTAATATTCTCAATTTTGCTAGATTGAAACTTGCTTTCGGAAATATTGGAACAGCAAAGCAAGCAATTGGCCTATCTGTTCAATACGGAAAAGAACGAAAACAGTTTCAAACAGAATTAGTTGATTTCACGATGATTCAAGAGAAAATTGCAAATATGATTATCGCTACATACGGTGCAGAGAGCGCAGCTTATCGAACAGCAGGCGTAATTGATGAGGCAATTCATGAGAGTGATGAAGGTATTATGCAGAAAATGTCTCAATTTGCAATGGAGTGTGCGATCAACAAAGTGAATGCTTCAGAAACACTTGGAAATATTGTGGATGAAGCGGTACAAATTCATGGTGGTTACGGTTATATGCAAGAATATGAAGTAGAACGATTATATCGTGATGCTAGAATTAGCCGTATATTTGAAGGAACGAATGAAATTAATCGCTTAACAGTTGCGAAAATGTTAATGAAACAAACGAAACAACTAGGGGACCAAGTAGATGAAAACACATTTGAAAATGTAGAACGAAATCATCGTTATATTTTATTATCGAAACAATTATTGAAGCAATCTTTGAAAACGCTATCTCAAACTCCTGAATTAAAAATCGAACAAGAACAAGAATATTCACGCGTGTTAGCAGACATGTTGAAAGATGTATATGTAATGGAATCGTCATTTTTACGTACAAAGAAAGCGATAAGTAAAAATGGTGAAGAAAAAGAACGTACAAAACAATTTATTACGGATGTGCTTTGTGAAGAAGGATATCGAA
Organism: Bacillus pseudomycoides; assembly: GCF_002582035.1. Classification (GTDB taxonomy): domain Bacteria; phylum Bacillota; class Bacilli; order Bacillales; family Bacillaceae_G; genus Bacillus_A; species Bacillus_A pseudomycoides_B. The sequence goes on along the minus strand of NZ_NUQE01000036.1, from coordinate 56,723 downwards.
AAGTAGAATCAGCAGCAATTGTTCTTCTTTCTGCAGCGGTGCAAGAAGAGCAAACTAGAAACGCAATTCTAGATGAAATTCGTCAACTGTCAGTACCTCTATACACGAACTTGTTTACGAAAAAGAGAGAAATCGCAAAAACGATTATAAATCGCGGGAAATATATTGTTTAAATAGGAGGAGAGCAGTATGAAAAAGATTGGTTTTATCGGTTTAGGTAATATGGGTCTTCCAATGTCTAAAAATTTAGTTAAATCAAATTATACGGTATATGGAGTCGATTTAAATAAAGATGCTGAAGCTTCCTTCGAGAAAGAAGGGGGAATCATCGGTTTATCAATTGGAAAATTAGCAGAAACATGTGATTTGATTTTTACAAGTTTACCGTCACCGCGAGCTGTTGAAGCTGTTTATTTTGGAGAAGAGGGTTTAATTGAGAATAGTCATTCGAATGTTGTTTTAATTGATACAAGCACAGTAGCTCCGCAACTAAATAAAAAGCTTGCAGATGCTGCGAAGGATAAAAAAGTCGATTTCTTGGCTGCACCGGTTAGCGGTGGAGTGATTGGAGCGGAAAACCGCACATTAACTTTTATGGTTGGTGGACCAAAAGAAGTATATGAAAAAGGTTTACCAGTGATGGAAGTATTGGGAACAAATATATTTCATGTGAGTGAGCAAATTGAAAGTGGCACGACTGTAAAATTGATTAATAACTTATTAATTGGTTTTTATACAGCGGGTGTTAGTGAAGCTCTGACATTAGCAAAGAAAAACAATATGGATTTAGATAAAATGTTTGATATTTTAAATGTGAGTTATGGACAAAGTAGAATTTATGAGCGCAATTACAAAAGTTTTATTGCGCCAGAAAACTATGAACCAGGATTTACTGTAAATCTACTAAAGAAAGACTTAGGATTTGCAGTTGATTTAGCAAAAGATGGTGAGCTTCACTTACCAGTGAGTGAAATGCTTTTGAATTTGTATGATGAAGCTGGTAAAGCGGGATATGGTGAAAAAGACATGGCTGCTTTATATCAAAAGGTAAGTGAACAATTAATCTCTAGTCATAAATAACAATGAATACTAGCAAATATAAAAAATAAAAAGGAGCGAATACAATGATTACAACAGAAATTAAACGCGTGAAAAATCATATTAATGGTGAATGGGTAGAATCTACTGGCACAGAAGTGGAAGCTGTTCCAAATCCTGCGACTGGGAAAATAATTGCTTATGTTCCACTTTCTCCAAAAGAAGATGTGGATCGTGCTGTTGAAGCTGCAAAAGCAGCATATGAAACATGGTCTAAAGTACCAGTTCCAAATCGTTCAAGACAGCTATATAAATATTTACAACTTTTACAAGAAAACAAAGATGAGCTTGCAAAAATCATTACTTTAGAAAATGGTAAAACATTAAAAGATGCAATTGGTGAAGTGCAGCGAGGGATTGAAGCTGTAGAACTGGCAACATCAACACCAAATTTAATGATGGGACAAGCACTTCCAAATATTGCAGGTGGAATTGATGGTTCAATTTGGAGATACCCAATTGGAGTTGTTGCTGGTATTACACCGTTCAACTTCCCGATGATGATTCCACTATGGATGTTCCCATTAGCAATCGCTTGCGGTAATACATTTGTATTAAAAACATCTGAAAGAACGCCGCTTTTAGCAGAAAGACTAGTAGAATTATTCTATGAAGCGGGCTTCCCGAAAGGGGTTTTAAACTTAGTACAAGGTGGAAAAGATGTTGTAAATAGCATTTTAGAAAATAAAGATATTCAAGCTGTTTCGTTTGTTGGATCTGAGCCAGTTGCACGCTATGTATACGAAACAGGAACAAGATATGGAAAACGAGTACAAGCACTTGCAGGAGCGAAAAACCATGCAATTGTTATGCCGGACTGCAATATTGAAAAGACAGTACAAGGTGTCATTGGCTCTGCATTTGCGAGCAGTGGAGAGCGCTGCATGGCATGCTCTGTTGTAGCGGTAGTGGATGAAATTGCTGATGAATTCATTGATGTTCTTGTATCAGAAACGCGTAAATTAAAAGTCGGTGATGGTTTCCATGAAGAGAATTATGTAGGTCCATTAATTCGTGAATCTCATAAAGAGCGTGTACTAGGCTATATTAATAGCGGTGTAGCAGATGGAGCTGCTTTATTAGTAGATGGCCGTAAAATTAATGAAGAAGTTGGGGAAGGGTATTTCGTTGGAGCAACAATCTTTGATGGTGTGAATCAAGATATGAAAATTTGGCAAGATGAAATCTTTGCTCCAGTATTAAGCATTGTGAGAGTAAAGGATTTAGAAGAAGGAATTAAGATTACAAACCAATCAAAATTTGCAAATGGTGCAGTCATTTATACGTCAAGTGGTAAACACGCACAAACATTCCGTGATAATATCGATGCAGGGATGATTGGCGTAAACGTAAACGTTCCAGCTCCAATGGCATTTTTCGCATTTGCAGGAAATAAAGCTTCTTTCTACGGTGACTTAGGTACAAATGGAAAAGATGGTGTGCAATTTTATACACGTAAAAAAGTAGTAACAGAGCGCTGGTTCTAAGAAGAATGTAAAAAAAGTGTCCATGATATTGGACACTTTTTTTTGAAATAACATAAGTTTCATTTTGTATAATTAGCTTCTTAGAAGATTGAAAAAGCTGTTCACAATCTCGTCTGAAACATCGTCTAATTGCTTATATTTATATTGCGGATTTTGGTCCTTATCTATGACAACCGAGCGTACTCCTTCGAAAAAGTCTTCATGTTTCATAAAGTTTTTAGCGAGCACTAGATCAGTTGCAAAGCACTCTTCTAACGTTTTTTCTTCTCCATCAATAAGTTGTTTTAAAGTGATTTTTAAGGAGAAGGGAGACTTTGACAAAATCGTTTCTTTTGTTTTAGTTGCAAAATCGCTAGTATCTTTTTCTAAAGAATGTATAATCTCTTCAACTGTGTGAAACGAAAAGTGATTGTTAATGTTTGCTTGGAATGACGATAGCTCACTTTCATTGGCAGGAAGCTCAGAGTAGTCAGCGATTAGTTGTGTTAATGCTGTGTGTATGTCTTTTGTACGCCAATCTATTTGTTCGATATGTTTAAGAAAAGTATTCAAATTTTCGCTTGTCATGTAAAAGTCTGCACCATTTATATGTAGGACATCAGGAGCTTTAATGACAGCAGCTGTTAATGCTAAGTAACGTCCTATATGCCCTGGAGATTTATTTAAGAAATAAGCAGCTCCGACATCCGGGAAAAAGCCAATATTCATTTCTGGCATGGCCCATTTCGTCTGCCCAGTTACAATTCTATGGCTCGCTCCGTAAGTTAGGCCAACGCCTCCGCCCATAACAAAGCCATCTAAACATGCGATAATCGGTTTAGAAAATTTATAAACGAGCATATCTAATTTATATTCATCTTCAAAAAATTGCTCTGCTTTTTGCATGGCAGATTCATGTAAACGAGCTTCGTAAAGTGTCTTGATGTCACCGCCAGCACAAAGTCCCTTCGTACCTGCGCCATTTATAATGACAAGATGAATTTGATCATCAGATTCCCATTCTTTTAGCTTTTGTGTAATTGGTCCAATCATTTCATAGGAAAGTGAGTTTAGTGCTTTCGGACGATTTAAAGTAATAGTGGCTACACCATTTTCGTTAATGGAAAATAGAACTTGATCAGTCATAACATATCCTCCTTTTATGAATGTATAAAATTAGGTTTCCGCTTCTCGATGAAAGCTTGAATACCCTCTTTAGCGTCATCAGTTAAAAATAATTCAGAGAATTTTTCTCGCTCTCTCTTCAATCCTTCAGCCATATTTTCGTTATACCCTTGTGTAATACATTCTATCGCACGTGTGACACTAGTCATGCTTTTTCCTTCGAGAAAGGATTGAGCAATTAAGAGAGCCGTTGGTAGCAGTTCTTCTTGGGAAACGACCAATTGAACAAGGCCGAGATTCGCTGCTTCTTTTCCATTTATTTGTTTACTTGTTAAAATTAAGTCTAAAGCCGTTGCCATATTTGTTATTCTGCTAAGGCGTTGCGTACCGCCAAATGTTGGGAGTAATCCAAGTTTTAATTCTGGTAAACCGAGAATAGCAGTATCCGATGTAATTCTAAAATGACATCCCATGGCTAACTCTAATCCGCCCCCAAGAGCAGGACCATTTATGGCAGCAATGACCGGCTTCTTCATAGCTTCTATTTCGTCGCAAAGTGCTTGACCTGCTTTTGCCATTGCTAATCCTTTCTCCTGATCTCCTAATGCAGAAACAAACTCTTTAATATCGGCACCCGCTACGAAAAAACGTCCAAAACCTGTTAGAATAATAGTTTTTGTTTCGTCATCCTCAGCAAGCATTGAAAAGATCGAGCGTAATTCAGCTATGCATGCAGATGATAGAGCATTTGCTGGCGCATTGTTCACTTCTACTATTGTAATAAAGTTTTGTTTTCTTATATTTGCAAATTTAGTTTCCATTATCTATATCCTCCTTTATGATCATCTATTTATTTTTGCAAGAATTGTGCCAATTCAAATGTTGTATGTTAGCAGGGATGGATTGGACACAAAATGTTTAAGTGTCTAAACAAATAGACATGTTATAAGACGACAGAGCGATAGCATCTATGATGATAATTGTAGCAACGAACAAAAAATATGTAGCGATGCCCTGAGGTGTTATGAAAGATGACTTCTTGTTTATCCCGCTATTCGAGGGCAGTAATACTCCCACCTCAAAATTTGGTGAAAGTAGAGAAGATAGAAGGGAGTATTACTGCCTGTAAAAGCCCGATTGGTGAGGGCTAATAATCAGTGGGGGACCACTGATTAACGTTTCACTTTATATCTTTCTTGTTTCATTTCGTGAATCCTGCTATATTGCTGTCTTTTTTGTTTTAAAATGAAGAACAAATGAGTATACTGTAGAAAATAGAAGAGAAGTAGTGTGTTGCTTTGTATTTTTTGTAGTATTATGATAAAGTTTTTAGACTAAAAGAGTATGTCTTTTAAAATAAAAAAATGATAAACAATCAAAAATATGTAAAGAAGGAAAGATTGAGAATTCATGCAATGAAAACCTGGCATATTTTGACGAGTTATTTTTAAAGGGTTTTCATTAAAAAAAAGGAATATACAATTTTTAACGGATATTGTTTTGAACAGATTGTTACTAAATATATAATTTGTAATCTTTTAGAATAAAGGTTTTAATAAATATGAATACATTTTCTATATTTAAGTTTTTTGTTTCTATTATGTTATATGTATTAGGTTCGCTTATAGGTATAGAATGTCTAATGTGCCCTAATGAAGGAAAGAAAAGAAGGGGGAGATCGGAATGTCAGGGCCTTTGTTATTATCGGTCATTATTTTATCTTCTCTTATGATTGGTTTAACTTTCTACTTTCATCAAGAAGATGCACAGCAAGATACTATACAAGATAAAGTACGATTTGTATTCCCGGTCTTTATCTTAACAATTGCGATTAGTTTTGCATTAAATAAAAATGATTACGTTGCGGTTCTTTCGTGGCTTTTAACAACAGTATTATTATTTGTGGTTTTGTACGTTGTGATGAAAGATTATTTACAAAAATAAAGTGAAACTCCATCAGCGGGGCATCTCTCACTGATGGAAAGCCCGTCCAATCGAGATTCTATGGGCAGTTATCTCCCACCTATCTTCATTGCTTTCTCAGAACCTTGAGGTGGGGGGCTTATTGCCCTCGAATAACGGGATAAAAGTGTCGTGAACGGCATTTTTTTTTTAATAAAATATTTAATTTCACATACCGTACTAAAAATAAAAATTCAAAAAAATATCAGCAACATGATTTGTGGCTATCTCGCTATTTGCAGATGACAATGGGTTCCTATAACATATTAATAAACTAGTTCCAAAGGTGTTTGCTGAAGATGGTACATAGAAATCCCTTACTTCAAGATTGGAATGAGGTAGGTGGCGGGGATTTTCAGTAGGAAAGTCATTCCTTTCTTGCTGATTTCCTTGTCAATCAGTAATGCCCGCTATACTATAAAAATAGAGACAGAAAAAAAGGGGTGTTTTTGCATGAAATTTGAAATGCATACAAAGATTATCGCAAACGAAACGGAGAAACGATTACATATAGAAGATAATATATTTCAGTTAATTTTAGCAGGATATCATTTATTTGTAGTTGATGAAATATTGCCAGTGTATAAAACAAATCAAGAGCTTGTTGGAAGTGCAGTTGTAAAAAAAGTGGAATGGACAGAAGGGAAGACAACGCTTTTATATCAGCTTATTTCACTTCAATCTGTGAATTGACTAAGTGAAACAGTGAAACTTCCATCAGTGGGGGATGCCCCCCACTGATGGAAAGCTCTCACCAATCGGGCATTTATGGACAGTTATCCACCACCTATCTTCTTCGCTTTCTCTGAATTTTAAGGTGGGGGTTTTACTGCCCTCGAATAGCGGGATAAAAAGAAAGGAAGGGAAAAATGAAATTTTTTCATACAGCCGATTGGCATTTAGGAAAACTTGTTCACGGTGTTTATATGACAGAAGATCAGCGTTATGTCTTAGAACAGTTCGTACAAGCAGTTGAAGAAGAAAAACCAGATGCCGTGATTATTGCAGGAGATTTATACGACCGTGCGATTCCGCCAACAGAAGCGGTAGATTTATTAAATGAAGTATTACAAAAAATTGTGATTGAATTACAGACACCAGTACTTGCGATAGCCGGGAATCACGATAGTCCAGATCGTATTCATTTTGGAAGTGGCTTAATGAAGAAGCAGGGGCTGCATATTATTGGACAATTTCAATATCCATATGAGCCTGTTGTAATGAACGATGAATACGGAGAAGTGCATTTTCATTTAGTTCCATATGTTGACCCAAGTATTGTTCGTCATGTGATGAAAAATGATGATATTCGCAGTCATGATGATGCAATGCGTATTTTTATGAATGAGCTATCGGAAAATATGGATAAAGAGGTACGCCATGTTTTTATCGGACATGCTTTCGTAACATCGTCCGGGGAAGCGGAAGAAAATACAAGTGATGCTGAGAGACCGTTATCAATTGGTGGAGCAGAATATGTAAACAGTCATTATTTTGATGCTTTTCATTATACAGCGCTTGGTCATTTACACCAAGCACATTACGTACGAAATGAATCAATTCGTTATGCAGGTTCACCGCTCGCGTATTCGATTTCGGAAGAGCATCACAAAAAAGGATATTCCATTATTGAATTAAATGAAACAGGGGAAATAACAATTGAGAAACGCTCATTAACACCGAAGCGGAAAATGAGAACGGTTGAAGCAAAGATTGATGAATTGTTGCAGCATCCTGTTTGTGAAGATTACGTATTTGTGAAATTATTAGATGAAAATCCTGTATTGCAGCCGATGGAAAAGATTCGTTCTGTTTATCCAAATGCGATGCACGTAGAGCGTGTTATTCAAAGAAAAGAGTTAGCAAATGAAAATGCAACAGTCACTTCACGTCATAAAATGGATGATCTTTCTCTTGTGAAAGCTTTTTATAAAGAAATGAAAGGGACTGAGTTATCGGAAGAAAAAGAACGTCTCTTCTTAGAGGTATTAAAGACAGTTCATGAGCGAGAGGGGGAGAGAGCATGAGACCTATCAAACTTATTATGACAGCGTTTGGCCCATATAAGCAGCAGGAAACGATTGATTTTGAAGAATTAGGTGAACATCGAATTTTTGCGATTTCTGGAAATACAGGTGCAGGAAAAACAACGATTTTTGATGCGATTTGTTATGCGCTGTACGGAGAAGCGAGCGGAGAAGAACGCAATGATACGAGTATGCTTCGTAGTCAGTTTGCTGATGATAACGTATATACAAGCGTTGAATTACTATTTCAATTAAAAGCAAAAACGTATTGTATAAAGCGGCAACTTGGTCATAAAAAACAAGGTAATAAAACGATTACAGGCCATGCGATTGAATTTTATGAAGTCGTTGATGACGAGAATATTCCATGTGTAGATCGCTTCCACGTGACTGATGTAAACAAAAAAGTGGAAGATTTAATTGGTCTTAGTAAACATCAATTTAGCCAAATTGTGATGTTGCCGCAAGGGGAATTTCGTAAGTTATTAACATCTGAAACAGAAAATAAAGAAGAAATTTTACGCCGCATTTTTAAAACGGATCGATATAAATTAATGCGAGAGTTATTAGATCAAAAGCGTAAAGAATGGAAAGATGTTCTGCAAGAAAAGCAAAAAGAACGAGAATTGTATTTTCGTAACGTTTTCAAGCTACCAGTGCGGGATGGTGCACTGCTTGAAATATTAGCAAATCAAGAACATGTAAATACACATCAAGTAGTAGAAGCACTTCAACAAGAAATTACTTTTTATGAAAAACAAGAAAAGCAATTAGAAGAACAAGAATCCATACAGCTAAAGCAATTAAAAGAAGCGGAAACAGGGTATCATGAAGCGAAGGCTTTAAATGATAGATTGCAAGATTTGCAAACAAAACAAAGTCGTTACGGCTCATTGCAACAAGAACGTTCTTCTATTGAAGTAAAAGAGCAGCAATTTAAACAAGCTGAGCAAGCAAGTCGGCTATCGCCGTTTGAACAGTGGTATAACGAAGCGGTTCAAAGTGCTCAGCAAGCCGAGCAATATATGAAGCAAATCGCTGCCAAACAAGAAGAACTTGTATTAGCTTACGAACGTGCAGAGCAGCGGTACGAACAAGAAAAAAATAATGAAGCAGTTCGTGAAGAAACGAAGCGAAACGTACAAATGCTAGAAGAGTTAAAAGAGGTTATCGCAACATTTGCTGATAAAAAAATAAAATTAGCGGCGTCAGAAAAACAAATGGAGCAATTTAAACTTGAGATAAGTCAGTTGGAGAAACAGCAAGAATCTAGCAGTACACAAAAGCAACAGCTTTCTAGTAAGCTAAAACAGATTGAACAAGCACTTGAGCAATACCGAGCAAAAGTAGAACAGTTAAGTCGTATGCGTGAAGATGCAAAAATATTAAAAGATGCAAATCAAGTATGGCAAGAAGTGCAAAAGTATGAGAGGGAAAGAAAGGGTACCTTCGAACATATGAATGCTGCACAACAAGCGTATGAAACGTTGGAGAAATCATGGTTAAGCGAACAAGCTGGCCAGTTAGTGATTCATTTACACGATGGTAAGCCTTGCCCAGTTTGTGGTAGTACTTCTCATCCAAACAAAGCGACTGAACAAGAAGTGTCCATTAATGAGGAACAGTTAAATATTCTTCGTGAACAAAAAGCACAAGCTGAAAAGCAACACGTTCAAATAGAAGAAAAATGTAATTTTTATAAAGGTCAATATGAAGAATTATGTAAAGAAGTACAGGGTCGTGGGTATGCTGTATCAGAGTTAGCAGATGCATATCAAACGTTAATTCAACAAGGAAAACAGCTAGCTGCAGAAGTAAATGAATTAAAGGCAAGTGAAGAAAAACGTAAACAATTATCACCGCAGTTGCAAAATCTAGAAGAACAATTAGATATATTGCAGAGGGCTAAGCGTGATGTAGAAGGAAAATTGCATCGATCTGAAATGGAATCAATCCAACTGCGAACATCATATGAAAATGACAAAGAAAAAATTCCAGCAGAAATGCAAACATTAGAAGCGTGGCAACAAGCGTATGAAGAAAAAGCTTCTTTACTTCGTCGTTTGCAAGAAGCATGGCAAAGAGCACAAGAGGAATTTCAGCGTTGTATGAGTGAAAAAATTCGTGTTGAAGAAGCATATAAAGCAGCGCAGCAACAATATACACAAGGAAATGAGAACAAAGAAGAAAAGTATGCACGTTTTATGGCAGAACTTGAAGCAAGTGGTTTTGCGAGTCAACAAGCATACACAGAGGCTAAATTATCAGACGCAGAGCGAAAAGACTTACAACAACACATTCAAGCGTATTACGGGGCGCTCGAAGTATTAACAAAACAAATTGAAGAATTAACAGAGCAGCTAGAAGGAAAAGAATGGACAGAGTTAACGCAACTAGAAGAGCAGTTGAAAGAACTAGAAATTCAGCTTGATATTATAAAAGAACAACGTCAGCGTACAAAAAGTGCCAATGAATATATTTCTGATTTGCATGAAAATATTCGCCGCATTGATGAACAAATTCATGAAGAAGAAACGGCATTCCAAGAGCTCGTTGATTTATATGAAGTTATGAAAGGTGACAATGAAAGCCGCATTTCGTTTGAGCGTTACATTTTAATAGAATATTTGGAGCAAATTGTTCAAGTAGCCAATGAACGACTCCGTAAATTATCAAACGGACAGTTTTACTTAAAACGAAGTGAACGTGTAGAAAAACGAAATCGTCAAAGCGGTTTAGGCTTAGACGTGTATGATGCATACACAGGACAAACGCGTGACGTAAAAACATTGTCCGGTGGTGAGAAATTTAACGCATCTCTTTGCTTAGCACTTGGTATGGCTGATATCATTCAATCATACGAAGGCGGTATTTCAATCGAAACGATGTTCATTGACGAAGGCTTCGGTTCATTAGATGAAGAATCGTTAACAAAAGCAGTCGATGCATTGATAGACTTACAAAAATCAGGCCGCTTTATCGGTGTGATTTCGCACGTGCAAGAATTGAAAAACGCAATGCCAGCAGTGCTGGAAGTAAGGAAGCAGAAAGATGGATGTAGTAAGACGAAGTTTGTGGTGAAATAGCTAGAGTGCTTGATTTTAATTTGCGGTCACAATTTTGGTCACGCATTTCGAATACGGCATCTAATTTTTCAGAGACGGTACGTGTTTCATTTTCTTAGGAATACTCGTTCCGTCTTTGGTTTTTAATCATATTAAATAGGTTTATATTTTTTAACTTTGGACTCTGCAAAATTGCAGAGTCTTTTTTATGTTCTTATGGATTTGCTATTCACCAAGAACAAGGGAATCAAGCTATACATACGAGAACCATTCTATAAAAATCATACATGAAAAAGGAATTTGGCTGATTTTTCCGAATTTATTTATCTATGAAAACAACACTTTCACATTCAAATCAACCATAGGGTTATGGAATTACTAGTCAAAGAATTGAAAAAGGAAGGGTGATCGACTGTTTGTGATGTGCAATCAATTTTATAGCTAAGAATGAAACTTTTTTACAGAAGGCACATATATTTATATTAGACCGACAGTCGGTCTAGATGAAAGGAGTTTCTTTATGAGGATTGTAAAGGAATATGAAGAACGTAGAAATGAAATTTTAGATACCGCAGAAAGGCTGTTCGTTTCTAAAGGATATATGAAAACCACCGTGAATGACATTCTACGAGAAATTGGTATTGCAAAAGGAACATTTTATCATTATTTCAAATCAAAGGAGGAAGTGATGGATGCTATTATTTTGAGAATTGTAAATACGGATGTAGCAGCAGCGAAAAAGATTGCCTCAAATTCAAATATCCCTGTAATTGATAAGTTGTTTCAAATTTTAATGGCTCAAATGCCGAAAGCGGGTGAGAATAAAGAAAAAATGATTGAACAATTCCATCAACCAAATAATGCAGAGATGCATCAAAAAAGTTTAGTGCAAGCTATTGTGCATTTAACACCTGTTTTAACAGAGGTAATTGAACAGGGGATCAAGGAAGGGGTTTTTGTGACTGTATATCCCAGGGAAACAATAGAATTTTTAATTGCGTCTGCACAAATCATATTTGATGAAGGATTGTTTCAATGGCAGCCTCATGAAGCGATGCAAAGGGCAAAGGCGTTCATCAACATGATGGAGACCACTCTCGGAGCTGAAAAAGGTACCTTTGATTACATGCTAGCTATTTTGCTGGGACAGTCATAGCATAATTGTTTTATAAATTTGTTAGACCGACAGTCGGTCTAGCGTTCTACTGAAAGGTGTGTATACGATGGAAAACAGTGCGAGCATAAAGTCTTCCGCTAAAGATTTTAATCTTATGGTAATCGGGCAAATTGTATCGATCTTAGGTTCCACCCTTTTACGCTTTGCTTTATCACTTTATGTCTTGGATATAACAGGTCGTGCAGATATTTATGCTACTTTATATGCTATATCCAGTGTGCCTCTTTTGCTATCCCCTCTTGGTGGTGCTATCGCTGATCGGTTCAATCGACGCAATTTAATGGTCATCTATGATATGTTAAGTAGTATTATTATTTTCGGCTTTCTTTTGTTACTGTCCATCGACAATACTTCTGTGATATTGATTGGTATTGTCATGATTTTGTTAGCAATTATTAGTGCAATGTATTCTCCCGTTGTTATGGCGAGTATTCCGCTACTCGTTGCGGAAAAAAGATTAGAACAGGCTAATGGAATTGTAAATGGTGTTCAAGCATTGGCAAGTGTGGCAGCTCCTGTTTTAGGAGGAATACTATATAGTATGGTAGGGTTAAAAACCCTTGTTTTCATGAGCTGCATTGCTTTCTTTTTATCAGCAATATTAGAAATGTTTATTAAAATCCCATTTACGAAAAGAGATATAGACGCACATATTGTACCAACAATTATAAAAGACATGAAAGTTGGATTTACTTTTGTTATTAGAGCGCCTTATATATTGAAATCTATGATTCTGGCAGCAATGCTTAACTTAATTCTTACACCACTTTTTGTTGTTGGTGGTCCCATCATTTTGCGGGTAACGATGCAAAGCAGCGATACATTGTTTGGTATCGGGATGGGACTTATAGAGCTTGCTACAATTTTAGGGGCCTTGTCTATTGGTTTCTTTGCAAAAAAGATGAAAATGAACACAATATACCAGTGGTTACTTATTATTGCTTTATTGATTGTACCGATGGCTGTCTCCCTTATGCCCCTTGTTCTTAGATTTGGATACTACTCGTCATTTATTCTCTTTATCTTGTGTGCAATCCTTATTGCAATAGTAATGACCATTATTTCTATTTTTGTCATTACAGTTGTGCAAAAGAAAACACCTGATGAAAATTTAGGAAAAGTTATGGCAATTATTACAGCGGTTGCGCAATGTATGGCACCTATAGGGCAGATCATATATGGATTTATTTTTGAAACCTTCAGTATAAAAATTTACTTACCTATATTATTTGTAAGTTTCATAATGCTAGTAATAGCGATTGTAACAAAGAGGATATTAAGAAAAGAAGGATAGGATTAGATAATGATAGATGTAAGGAAGATTAGACACAAATGGAGATCGTAAATTAATTAAAAGTTAGACATTATGTAGTTTTGTAATAAAGTTTGATAAAAAGGACACAAGTAGTCCTTTTTAAATAGCAAACAACAGAATTCATGATTAAAAAAGGTCGATTGAAATGGATTTTCAAGATTTAGATACATGTGGAATTTTTATAAAAAATTTTTGATCATTTTAGGATATGTTTTGTTCAACAGTGGCACCCGTTAGTTGAAAAAAGGTATTTTCTTTTAATATAGCTCAATCACTTTCACTTATTCGTTGAGGTGCCCTTAGCCGTACCTTTTTACTGCTCCAATATGATACTTTCATTATCCTCATCTCACTTTCTAATTATATTGTTAAGTAAAATTATACCATTAATGTGGTTGTTTATATATGAAACGCTAATTGTTGAAGTTTTGCTTAATAAATAATTCAATTATCTAAAGATTAAGTGATGCTCGCTAAAAGGATGTAATATAACTTCCAAAAACATAACTAACCTCAAATTGCTTTACTTTGTTGAAAGTATCATCAAGTAGATTAAATAAAAAGCAAAAAGACCTGTGTCTGAAACAGATCTCTTCGTTAGATAATGAAACTCGTTAGGAGCTCGCCTATTATGTTAGCATCCGATAATAGAGCAGTCTAAAGGTCGAAGGTTGAGAAAGTTTATTATGTAATTTGTTTCTAGATTAAAAGGATGGGAACCTTTTGTTTTAGAATTTAAACTTTTCGGATTAATATGATAATATTTTATGATAAGGCGTATGTATAAAGATAAAATAAAAAGGATGGTAAAAATGCAAAAGAGACCAGGAGCAAATGAATATAACCCGTATTATTCAACATACATAAACTTATTGCCAGATGGAGATATCATACATATTTTAGAAGAGCAAATGAAGGGAACGAACCACTTATTGAAGGATATTTCTAATAGTGAGGGACATTTTCGATACGCTCCTAATAAATGGAGTATAAAAGAAGTCATCGGTCATATTGCGGATACTGAACGTATTATGGGATATCGACTGCTTTCTATAGCGAGAGGCGAGACAGTAGCACTTCCTGGGTATAACGATGATATGTATGTTCTTCGAGCTGCTTTTGATAAGCAATCCATGCAAGATCTTCTTGAGAATTTAACAGTTGTTCGTCAATCTACTGTGCATTTACTTAAAAGTTTAGATGAAGAAGCTTGGTTACAAAGAGGGGTGGCAAATAATTCTGAAGTAACGGTTCGTGCATTGGCAAACATTATTGCTGGTCATGAGCTTCATCATCGCCAAATTATAAAAGAACGTTATTTGAGTTCGGATGCTTATCCATCCAGCTGAAATATGAAATTGTAAATGAAAATAAAAAAAGAGATTGATTCGTAAAAAATTCTGAATCAGTCTCTTTTTATTTTGCTGCGTATTAGTGGAATTATAAAAGTTTTTATGTCAAAATAAAATTCTCATTAGGTATAACTGTTAATTCATTATAGTATGTAAACATTCGTAATGAATGGTTATAATGAAACATATAGAAGAGGGGGATACTTTGAAAACGAGAAGTGTATTAAATATTTTCATTTTATTTATGCTATATACACTGTTAATGATTTACATTGGATGGAATGGCTGGGTTTGGCTTCATACGACTTTTCAAGTTCAATCTTGGGGATATTACGCGATTATAGTTGGATTATTTTCATACGCGTATATTCTAGATCGATTGATTAAATTTGATTCACCTCTTAGAACAATTGGTTCATATTGGTTTGCGGTCGTACAATATGCAGTCATACTATTACCAATAGCGGATGTAACAGTATTCATTTTAAATTTGTTATCGTTTCCGAAAGAACAATCTATTTTTTGGACTGGAATAATCGTTCTTCTTATTTTTGTTCTTATTTTTGCCTATGGAACATTTAATGCGTATAGTCCAATCGTTCGAAAATATGAGATTCACGTACCTAAAAAAGCTAATAATCGTAAGACACTTCGAATTGCGATGGCTTCGGATATGCACTTCGGTAAACTGTCTGGCTTGTCGCACCTTCAAAGATTGGTTGATCATGTAAATGATATGAAACCGGATATTATACTTTTGCCAGGAGATATTATTGACGATCATCCAGAATATTTTATAAAAAAGAATATGGGACAAGTGATGAAACAAATGCATGCTCCGCTTGGCATCTATGGGGTGCTAGGAAATCATGAATATTACGGCGGGGCTATACCTGAGTTTCTGCAAGAAATGAATAAGATTGATGTAAATATATTATTAGATGAAGTTGTAAAAATTGAAGATTGTTTTTATATTGTAGGAAGAAGAGATAAGACGGACCGAAATCGTAAAAGTTTTGAGGAGTTAATGAGTACTGTAGATAAGAGTTTTCCAATCATTGCAATGGATCATCAGCCATTTGAATTAAAGCAAGCTGAAGTATCAGGTGTTGATGTATTATTGTCTGGACATACTCATAGAGGACAAATGGCGCCGAATCATATTATTACAAGAAGAATGTACGAATTAGATTGGGGATATGTACAGAAAGATTTATTTCATGCGATTGTTTCCTCAGGATTTGGATTTTGGGGACCAGCTTTAAGACTTGGGAGTCGATCAGAGATTATCCAAATAGAACTTACATTTGATTAAGTAGAAAAAACAAGGGGATTTTTGACCCTTGTTTTTTTATTAGGAAGTTTTACTTATTTGTAATAATATTTTTCTTATAATTTTGATTTTTCTATTTAATTTCTTTAAAATAAAAATATAAGATTTTAGTGATGCGATTAAGAGCAGGTTAGCCATATTAAGGTTTTTATAGAAAATAAGGGGGATACGAGTATGTTAATTAAGTCTATTATTTGTAAAGTTGACGAAGAAAAAAAGGAACGATTTTCAATTGCTCAAGAACAATGGAGTGAGCTGAAGGAGTTAGAAGGGTTTCATGGACAAATTGGGGGATGGGATGAATCAGAGGCTTATATAGTTGGTTGTTGGGAAAATATGAAAATGTATCAAAAGTTTATGAATAAAACACACGATAAGGTTTTTTATAATAGCAATCAAAAAGATACATATACATTATGTGAAACAGAACTATATCAATCTTTATTTGACATAACTGATACTTCATTTGTGGAAGCACTGGCGTATAGTTCCCTCTTACGAGTAGCAATATGTGATGTGAAGCAAGGTAACGAAAAACAATTTTTACATATGCAAGAAACCGTTTGGAATCCAGGTATGGCAAGAATAGAAGGAATGATGGGAGGAGTTGTTGGAAGATCTCTTTCTTCGAACCGTTACATTGTTCTGTCTTTATGGAAAGATGCAGCAGCTCACCAACATTACGTAAAAGAAATATTCCCTCAATTACACCATATAGCAAACCCTTCTGAACAAGTGTTACGTATAGAAGGGAAACAAATTTCACTTGTCAGTTCTTGGTCTGTATTACCTATTCATTGTGTATAAAAATCCATTATTTTATATAAAGGAGGGATAGATATGCCTTATCCGAAACATATTGTAACGGCTGCAACGGTCGTGCTAAATGATAAAAATGAAATTTTACTTTTAAAAAGTCCAATGCGAGGCTGGGAAATCCCTGGTGGTCAAGTAGAAGAAGGAGAAGTAATTCCAGTAGGTGCTATTAGAGAAGCGAAAGAAGAGACTGGGATTGATATTGAGATTATAAAATATTGCGGAGTGTATCAAAATGTTTCACAATGTATTTGCAATCATTTGTTCATAGGAAAGCCAGTTGGTGGTCAATTTACAACAAGTAGTGAAAGCTTAGATGTAGGGTATTTTCCTATTGAAGAAGCACTGCAAATGGTAACATGGACAAATTTCAAAGAGCGTATTTTATATTGTTTAGATGAAAAGAAACAACCATTTTTGGTGGCTTTTTAATGAAATAACAGGATAGATATCGATAAAACAGCGGTTATTGAAAAATAAACCGCTGTTTTATATTTGCATTTTTACAAAGGAGGTAAATCAATTTTTCCTTCTTCAAATAACTCCTTTAGCATGTGTTTTGTATAGCCAGCTGCCTGTGCGAATGTAATTTTTGCAGGCATAGGGGCTTCATTGACATCAACGATCACGTCAATAATACATGGTTTATTTTGTTTTACAGCTTTTTCAAAAGCAGGCATTAATTCCTCAAGTTTTTCCACGCGGTAACCAATTCCACCACATGCTTCAGCATATTTCGCGAAGTTTGGATTTGTAAGTTCTGTCCCAAACTCAATATTTCCCATTACTTCTTGTTCAAATTTAATCATAGCGATTTTATGGTTGTTTAATACGACTACAATGATTGGGAGGTTATATTTCACAGCCGTTACAAAATCATTCATCGTCATACCAAATCCACCATCTCCGCAAATGGCGAAAACTTGTTTATTTGGAAACGCAATCTGTCCAGCAATTGCGCCGGGAAGACCGCAGCCAAGTGTTGCTAACCAGCTTGACAAAATAAAGCGCTGATTTGTTATACGGAAATGGCGCGCTGTCCAAACTGTTACATTGCCTACATCTACTGATAAAATAGCGTCATCGTGTGCAACTTGCTGCACAGCATGCATGACTCTTTGTGGTTTAATGGGAATAGAATTGTCGTTTTCTTGATTGTGCAGTTTTTCTTTCCATTTCTTCATCAGTTCTTGATGATGTTCTAAGAAAGAGTGATCAGTATGTTTTTCGGTATTTTGTGTGAGCCATTTTAAGGTTTTATCAGCATTACCAGCAAGACCAATATCAGTTGGATAACGCTTTCCGATTTGTGCTGGATCTGTGTCGATATGAATTGTTTTTGCTTTTTCTGGTAAAAATCCTGTGAATGGGTAAGAAGTACCTACCATAATGAGTGTATCAGCATTTTTCATCGCTTCATATGAAGGTTTTGTGCCGATTAAACCTAAACCACCAATACAAAGTGGATGCTCATCTGGAATAATCCCCTTAGCTGGAAGTGTTAACACAATAGGAGCTCCAATATGTTCTGCAAAAGCAAGCAAAGATTCCCTTGCATCTTTTGCGCCCTTTCCTGCTAGAATAACAGGTTTTTCTGCTTCATTTAATGCAGCCGTTGCTTTTTCTAAATCATGCTTTTGCGGAAATAACTCCGGCAGCGTAAAAGAAGAGGTTGTCATCCGTGCTTTTGTATCTACCTCAAATTTTTGAACGTCATCCGGAATTGTAAGAACTGACACGCCTTTTTTTGTATAAGCCATGCGAATTGCTTGATTTACAACAGCTGGCAGTTGCTCAGCTGACATGATTCGCTGGTTATAAACTGCAACATCATCAAACATTCTTTCTAAATTTACTTCTTGAAAAAAACCAGTTCCAATTAAATCAGACTCAATCTGACCAGTAATCGCAAGGACGGGTGCTTGATCTAATTTGGCATCGTACAATCCATTTAGTAAATGAATTGCCCCTGGACCTGCGATTGCCATACATACACCGAGTTTTCCAGTTAATTTTGCATAAGAAGCAGCTGCTAAAGCACCAGCTTCCTCGTGACGGACTTGAATGAATTTAATTTTATCTTGTGCTTTACGAAGGGGTTCGATAATAGAATTAATGGAATCACCAGGCATGCCATATATATGATCGACACCCCATTCGATTAGTAAATCGACTAGTACTTCACCAGCTGTTTTTCGAAACAATGTACTCACTCCTTTATTATTAAGCTAAACTTATTTTTTGATAAAACAGGTAAAATATACAAATAAATAGAAGCTATGGAAAAGGGAGCTTATTCAAGTACGATAATCCGCAATGAATACGATATAGAAGGGGAATGGAAGTACTGTGTAGGAAAAAGAGTCATATAGGGGAGTAAGCACAACAAAAAAGCAAAGTAGTTTATTTACTACTTTGCTTTTTATTGTAATGAAGTATAAGGGGAAAATAGAAAATACTCAATGATTCATATTATTAGTAGTGTCATGTATTTTATGTTGGTGATAATAAGTGAGGAAGAGAGTTCAATAGCTGTTAGCAATTATGTATAGCTTGAAAATCATTTGAATCATCATGAGGGGAGATGAAAGAAAAAGCCTTGCAGAGAACATCCTGCAAGGGGCAAACTATGGTTTATCCCAATCGAGGCAATAAACGTTCTCCGCTTTTCATTTCACTTCCACATAAAGGACATTTTGGATGTTCTTCAAATGCGAAGTTTTTTCGCATCCATCCTAAGCACTCTTCCGATTCACATTCCCAAACTGGAATTTCTTCTGGTGGTACTTCTGCAACATCATTCTTTTTGTTACGATACATGTGATCACTCCTTTTATGTGAAATATTTTCTTATATAAGTAAAAAGGTTGTTAACCGTTCGTGTTAACAACCTTTTTATTGTCTAAATTATAGCTTTACAACGTTTTTAGCTTGAGGTCCGCGGTTACCTTCTTCAACTTCGAAGCTAACTTCTTGACCTTCGTCAAGAGTTTTGAAACCGTCGCCAGTGATAGCTGAGAAGTGAACGAATACGTCGTTTCCGTCTGCAACTTCGATGAATCCGAAACCTTTTTCGCTGTTAAACCATTTTACTTTACCTGTTAATGTCATGGTAAATGCCTCCTAAAAGTAAAAAAATAAATATAATATGATCCGTCTTATTTCTAAGAAAATAAAAATTCACATATTATCAAAAACCCATAAGGAACGCATATCATCCCTATTGATGCTTGATAATATGTGAAGTGGATTTTTCTTCATATTGTATTCTATGGTTTCATTTTACAACGAAATGAGAAATATTGCAAGTGATGGTAACATTTTTGGCTGTTTTAACAAATGGCCTCTCCAAGCAGGATTAACTTGTTTGGAGAGGTGATGCATTATACGGAAGCTACGATATAGAATCGATGTGCTTTTACTTCAATATATCCATTTTGTTGAATGAAGTTATGAGTGTAAAGTAATTGTTCTTTATATTTGGATACTGAAAAATCAGGAATTTGCCATGGAACTGCTTTTAAATAATACACAATGCTTCCGATGTCGTAAAAGCGTTGATACGGGAATGCTTCTTGTTGCTTAAGAATTTGAAAGCCAGCTTGTTTTAGTCGTGAAGAGGCGTACTGCAAGTTCCAATAACTATATTCACTTTCAGTATATGCATGCAGCAGGTGATCTAATTGTAAATTATCTAATCCGCCCACTTGTTGGGTGATAAAAACTCCGTTTGGCTTTAAAATTCTTTTTATTTCTGTCTCCGAATACGATTCATGTTTATTAATAATTAAATCAAATTGGTTATCTGCGAAAGGTAAACATGTATCATCTTCGACTGGATAAACAGAGACACCTAAAGGTTCTAATTTCGCTTTTGCTAAAGCTACATTTGGCGGATAGCCTTCTGTTGCTGCAGTTCTAGCGGGAAGAGGGGTTAACAAAGATAAAAACTCACCACCACCAGTCCCCATATCTAGCATGCTATCTACTTTTTGTATATAGTGTAATACATTTGTTGCATAACTCCACGGCAGAGGTTCCGTACTTAGCCTTCCGGTATCTGCTAAAAACGAGAAGTTCCACCCATGAAAAGGCTGATCTGCCTGTTTAATGAAATGGTAAAAAGTGTCCTTCATAGTAATTCCTCCTGCGTTATATATGAATAGTTGTAATATATAAAAGGAGGTCCACGACATGAATTGAAGTTACTATATGTCTATTACATAGTGATACATATACGTACAATTCCTTTCTAAATAGAATATAAATGAAATGTCTTAAGGATAGGATTATTGTAAAATTTTAACCTTGATTAGTAAATGGATAAGTCAGAAAAATGAGATTTTCACTTGATTAAGAACAATAGTATGAAGTATAGAGCTGTATTAACATGTAATAATCATTTGTTGGAAGTGTTACTTGATGATTAGAAAAATTTGATTATATAAATAACATTTAATCTAACGCTATTTAAACAAAAATAAAAACATAAAAATAAAATATAAATATATAAGGATATCATTTTATTCCACTTTTTATAATGGTGATTATATTTTTGTGAACATAAACTTTTTTAAATAATTTATGTTAATATATTGTAAGATAAAATTTAATCTTTATGTCACTTCTTACATTTTATGTTAAAAAAAGGGGAATATAAGTAGTGATCTGTAAGTGGAGGAACAGTATGAATAATCTTGCAATTTCTGTCAATTACGCATTTGAAAATGAACGAAGAGAACAATTATATCAGTTGTTCGAACGAGTATTTCACATTCCAGTACATACATTACAAGACTTTTATCAAAAGGGGTTTTGGGATGAAACTTACTCTCCGTTTACTTTATTTGAAGAAAATAAAGCAATTTCAAATGTATCTACGTTTTCAATGCCAATGATGGTTGGGGGAGAGCGCATAAAAGCAGCTGGCATTCAGTCTGTAATGACACATCCTGATTATCGTAATAAAGGTTTGATGAAGCAATTGTTGAGTGAAGCATTGAAAAGCATAGATGAAGAGTATACATATTCATTTTTATTTACAGAAACACCAGAACTGTATACATCATTTGGCTTTAAAATAGTGAAAGAATATATATCTACTATGCAGTATGAAAAGAATGAACTACAGTTATCGGCTACTCGAAAATTAGATTTTTTTGATGAAGAAGATTTGCAGCTTATAAAAGATGTATTTGAAAACAAAGAATGTCTTTCTCGAGTTTTGACACCGATGAACTATCAATCTTCTTTTTCTTTACATATGTACGATGAAAAGTGGAACGATAAGCTTTACTTTTCAGAAGAAATCAAAGCTATACTTATATATGAAGTTGTAGATGGTGTGTTAAAGTTATACGGAGTAATAAGCGAATTAATGCCTGTTTTAGATGAATTATGTGCAGTAATTCCAGAAGCATTTCACACAATAGAGTTTTATTTTTCTCCAGATCAATTAGGAGTCGAAGATGTTGAGTTGAAATTATATGAATCAAATAAGCATTTTATGGTAAGAGGAGAACTTCCTATTGAATTTAACCAGTGTAAGTTTCCGATTTTAGCAGAATTTTGATTTTTCATTTAGAATTATTGGAAAATACCGACTTTGTTTGCGATAACAATACATAATGATTCAAAGTATGGTAGGTGAAAATGGTGCCGATTCTATGCTTAGAAGGAGCTAGCGCAGTTGGAAAAACGACAATTTGTAAGGAATTAGAAAAACAATACGGTGCATACATTGTTCCTGAAGTAAACTTACTTTTTGAACGTCCTGTTGACGAACAGAAGAATTGGTATTTGAATCGGCAAGTAGAACGCTGGAAAATAGCAATAGAGCAGTCAAGGAATAATGAATTTGTTGTATTAGACGGAGATATATATCAGCCGTTTAGCTATAACTGGTGCTTTCATTTTCAAGTCTTTGGGCAAACACTATCTTTATTAGAAGCATTTTATTGTGAAAAGTTGTTTTATAAAGAAATTGGGTTACCAGATTGTTATTTATATTTGTATACAAGTAATGATACTTTGCGCCAGAGAAAAGAGTATGATGTGACACGTAGACGTGGGAATTTTGAGAAACATATACATATTACGGAGCCGCATAAAAAATACTACGCTGCTCTTAATAATGTAAAAGTAAGTTATTGTACAATGATAGAAGCAAACTTTGTACAAGAAACAGTAGAAGAAATCATGGATAAAGTTTTCTCTACTAATTTTAATTTGCATAATCGATATGACGTAAAGTTTTTAAACGAAATGATATATTGGTTAAAGAAAAATAAAGCGTAAAGTACTGTTTCGGTAGAGCCGTACTTTATGCGAACAAGTAAAAAACACTCATCAAATTATGAATGATGAGTGTTTTTTTGCCTTAACGAATTTTTCTTCTATTTAATGATTTTCATTATCGTTTTCTCCTTTGAAACGAGTTGTTATCGTTGGCCACCAATGAAAACCATCTTTTTCTAATAAAGCATCTGACTCCTTAGGACCCATTGATCCTGATTCATAGTTAGGGAAGTCTTCAGCTTTTTTATTTGCCCAAACATTTGAGATAACATCAACAAATTTCCAGGAAAGGGCTACTTCCTCCCAATGCGCAAAATTGGTTGAGTCGCCGAGTATACAATCATATAAGAGAACTTCATATGCCTCGGGTGTGTTCATTTTATCGGAACAGTTATTGCAATAGCTTAATCTAATAGGGGTTGATGTAACACTGCTATTTGTTTGTTGGGCATTTAGATGCAATGTAATTCCTTCATCAGGTTGAATATGAATAATTAGTAAGTTAGGGTGAGTCTTTTTTTCATTATTAAAGTATAAGTTCATTGGTAAGTCTTTAAACTGTATAACAATTTCAGTCGATTTCTCTTGCATACGTTTACCTGTCCGAATATAAAAAGGAATCCCTGACCATCTAAAGTTTTCAATCATTAACTTACCAGAAACAAATGTTTCTGTATTCGATGCGGGATCTACCGCGTTTTCTTCTTTGTAGCTAATCACCTTTTCTTCGTTTACGATGCCGGGTCCATACTGTCCACGAACAAAATATTGTTCGACTTCGTCTTCAGAAAGAGGTTTTAAAGCACGGAAAATTTTTATTTTCTCGCTTCGGATCTCATCTGCTGTTAATTTAATAGGCGGCTCCATTGCAAGAAGAGCAACCATTTGTAGCATATGATTTTGTACCATATCGCGGAGAGCACCGGAAGACTCATAATAACGTCCTCGATCTTCAACTCCTAATGTTTCACTTGAAGTAATTTGCACGTTGGCAATATATTGATTGTTCCAAAGTGGTTCGAAAATAGCATTAGCAAAGCGAATAACTTTAATATTTTGAACCATTTCTTTTCCTAAGTAATGATCAATTCGATAAATTTGTTCTTCTGTAAACGCATGGCGAAGCTGATTGTTTAGCTCTTCGGCTGATTCATAGTCATGGCCAAACGGTTTTTCAATAACTAAACGAATCCGTCCTTCCGTAGAAGTTAATCCTTCTGACTTTAAATTTGTGGCAATTGTACCGAAAAAATCAGGTGCCATCGCTAAATAAAAAATGCGGTTTCCATTCGTATTATAATTGTCATCAAGAGTGTTTAACAAACTTTTTAGCTCTTGATAAGAAGATATGTTTGTTACATCAAAAGGGTGGTAATAGAAATGGGAGGCAAATGTCTCCTGACTTCCATCATCATCTGGAAAGTGGTTAACAGATTGTTTGACGTTTTCGCGAAACGTTTCATTAGACCAAGGTCTTCTTGCAACACCAACAACAGCGAAATCTTCAGAAATATTCCCGTTACGATACAATCTATAAATAGAAGGAAACAATTTACGCTTTGCTAAATCACCTGTTGCACCAAAAATAACAATAATAGCTTTAGGAGTTTTCATCATATAATGGACCTCGCTTTATTCTAAATAAATTTACACTTAGTATGTGGTTTATTTGGTAATACATGTAAAGGTACTGTTGAATAATTTGATTTAGCTCACTAAGTGATGAGGTAGGGTCATATAGCACATTTGAAAAAAAGAAGGAGAACTTTAAGAAGTAGAGAATGTAGAACTAAATCAAAGATGAGGAGGCCTTACAAATGCCAAACATTTGTGTGATTTCTATAAACGTAACAAATATAAAGCAAGCGAAAGATTTTTATTGCGAAAAATTAGGGTTTGAAGTTTCGAGAGAATACAGTGATTGTATCGTTGGTTTACAGCATAATGGAGTTCCGATTATATTAAATAAAGTAGAAAAAATAACGAATGTTAATTATCCACAACAAGCTCAAATAGTTTTAGGAATTGAAACGGATAATTTAATGGAAACGATAGCTTCTTATAAAGAAAAAGGCATCGAAATTATTTATGATACGCCGCAAAAATGTCCTCCTGGTTATTTTAGTGCATGTAAGGATCCATTTGGAAATGTAATTGAACTTTTAGAATTTAGTAAAGAAGAAGTAACGCGATAATGAGTAAGCATGGAGAAATAGAATGAAAGTGCGATTGGAAGCAGTAACAAGAGAAAATTGGCAAGAAGCTTTAAGGTTAAAAGTAAAAGATGCCCAAAATCATTTTGTTCCTACTGTAGCGGTATCACTTGCTAAGGTTTATATTAAACCAGATGGTGATAACGTGAATTATCTGCCCTTTGCAATTTATGAAGAAGAGCAAGGAATAATCGGCTTTGTGATGCATGCTTATATAGAAAATACGGATGATATGTATTGGATCAATGGCTTTATCATTGATGAAAAGCATCAAGGAAAAGGATATGGTCGAGCGGCTCTACGTAAGATGGTGAATTGGATTATAAATCAATATTCGCAATGCAAAGAAATTCGCTTAACAGTTCATAAAGAAAACCATGCTGCCCGTCAATTATATAAAAGTTTTGGTTTTGTTGAAGCAGGGGGATTTGATGAAGAAGAAGATTTATTGTGCCTTATAATTAGCAGGGATGAATAGGCGATAGGTCGATTCAAGGGTATATTAGTTAGAGCTAATATACCCTTTATATTTTTACGATGTTTTTCGATTTACATTAGTATGTGAATTTTAAAAAAGTACTTTTGTTGACGAATATATTGATACTTGTAAATGATAACCTTTGTAAGGGTTTTTGTTAAAATACAGCAATATTAATTCATAATTTTATATCTATGTGTACGAAAAGATATTATAATAACTGAATAAATAAATTATTATTTTAGGAGGAATTTTTTTTGAAAGAGTTGATATATTTAGATAAGGATTTTATACATTCTTTTATTGCACAAATAAATAATGAATTAATAGGTACTAAAAGTATAGAGGTTCAAGAACAAAGAATGGAAACAAAGGAAAATACGCTAGGGCAGCAGTATAGTGCTCTGAATCAATTTGAAAATTACCTTCTTAAAAATTCTTCTTTAGTTAATTTTAATGAGCAGAAGGACAGCGAGGAAGTGACACCAGGTTCATATATTAAGTTTACTTCAAATTTTCAACCAATAAATTTTGATGTTGTTCAAAAAATGATAAATGATAAATTTATTAAATTTCTTTTTAATAAACTAGAAGAAGCAAAAAATGTCGAAGTACAAAATATCCTTGAACAAACATTAACATTAGAACAACGGACTGTTTTTTTGAATGAACTAGAAAAAACCTATGAGAATATGGTGAGTGCTCAAAAGAATAAGATTCACTCAGTTAAAGATATGTTGGTATACATTAAAGAGGCTATTCCGTTTAATTCCTTTATAAAGATGGATAATTGTTTAATACCAGTTAAGGAAAGCTATTTAAGAGAGAGTATAGAAGAACTGGCTTTTAAATACGGATCGGAAAACACATCAATTGAAATTACCCTTATTGGAAAAATAACGAAAAAAATAAATAAAAAAGAAATGAATGACCTTGATTACTCGAATTTTGTGGATAAGCAATCACAAGAAATCTTGAATGAGTTTTTAGGATTCCCTACCAATTTATTAGGTGGATTTGGATTGGTAACAGCAAATGATTATATCATTTCACCGGTTGCTATGTATTTTGAATAAGGCTGCATTTTTTGACTTTTTATCCCGCACTAGCGGGTAGTAAGAGCGCGATTGGTTTAACTAACCCTCAGTGAAAGATGAAGAAAAAATCACTGAGGGAAGTTTCACTTTATTTAATACTTTTGCCTCTGTAATCTTAAGTCCATTTCGGTGTGCTTTACAATTTTTAATAACTGGAAATAAAAAATACATTTAATGCTTATAAACAAAATTACATTTGGCTGTTATCTAATTTTTTTACGAATCTATCGTATTGCAAACGAAAAAGATGAATGAGCAAAGGAAGGTCATCTTCGTTTTTCATGTAATAACTAATCCAACCAGAATTGGGGAAAATATGATGTGGTTGAGCTAATCCTTGCTTTAAAATCTCATCTCTTATTGATTTTGGAAATGGCAAATCAGCTAATGTGTCTCCGTGAACATGACCTAATTCTTTATTTTTATAATTAAATTCAACCCCACCGTATCGATGCGGCTTTTCAGTCACACCTTCCCAGCTAAGAATCTCTTTTTTTAACATATCGCTAAGTGACATAATAAATCACTCCTTATAAATTGTAGATTTTAATAGTATAATATGTTTTTTCTTTGCTGTTTATATCGTTCAAAAGTACGAATGTATATACGAAAATGGTTTCATATAGGTAGTTTAGGGAATCGATTTAAATTTGGATTCTGACAGTAGCCTTAAACATTCTTGAAATGGACATGGTATAATTTAGGGGGTGGATACGATATAAAAAAGCTAGGAGGGAGAACATGGGGAGAGAAGTGCGCTTTGATGGCGAAGGTGTAATTTTAAAATTGAATGGAGTAAATGGTTTTTTTGCGTTGAAACTATCTTTAAAAATGCCATTTCATACAATTAAAAGTGTGTTTGTAGACTATTTTGATGCTCCGCGATGGATGCTTCGCATGCCTGGAACATCTATTCCTTCTCTTAATATCTATGAAGGAAGTTTCAAATATGCTGATGAATGGTACTTTCTTTCCTATGAAAATAAAGTTCCTCTCGTAATGATTGAATTAGAAGGACACGAAAAATATAAGTATGTTGTTTTTGAAATTGATAATCCTACTAAGGTGGCATCAGATATTAGGAAACGTATGAGAGATTGATAAAGGGTGATACAATTTTGGTAATTGTATCACCCTTTACATGTTATTGGCCCATTTTACTCTTTTCACAGCTTATTAGAGAACGTGCGGTTGTATAAATTTTGATGCTTTCATGATGTATAATCGTATGTTGGTTTAGATGTATGAAAAAAGATTATTCTTTATGAAATGCTTTATGAATTGCCAACTGTGCTTTAGAGGTATTAGCGAAATTCAACCATTCTGGTTCAAGTTGACTGTTATGAGAGTCAATAATTATTTCAATAGTATCTAAATGTGAAAGAGTTGTCGTGATTGACGTTTCAATACCATTCATTTTTGCCGAAGACATATATATTGCCATTTCTATGTTTACTGCAAATGCAAAATCGATAATCGTTGTTCTTTCACAAATTCACCTTCATTTGTCTATTTTTTACTTAATAAAATAATAGTTCGTCTTCGTACAGGAAAAAGCCTTTCTAATGGTATATAATTGTAAGTAGACCTACATCTCATTTTCAGTATCATCCATATGCAGCGTAAATAAGGGGGATTATGCATGAGACTAGAAGTAGAAAAGTTACTGCAAAACCTTGAGGCATTCGGATTAGAACATGATTGTTCAAAAGAAACGAGAGAAGAAAAGCTACGCAATGTTTCGAAAGAAATGGGACAGTTTTTATCTATTTTAGTGAAAATTTGTGGAGCGAAACATATTTTAGAAATTGGTACGTCCAATGGATTTTCTACATTATGGCTTGCCAATGCCGCAGAGGAAACTAATGGGACTGTCACAACAGTTGAACTCTCATCGAAACGAGTTGCACAAGCAATTGAAAACTTCCAAAAAGCAAACCTCACAAACTATATTCATACCCATAATCAAGAAGCTGGTGCATTTTTATCAGAACAGATAGACAAGTCCTATGATTTTATTTTTTTAGATGCAGAACGAACGCAATATATATGGTGGTGGGAAGATTTAAAACGTATTTTAACACCTCAAGGAGTTATCGTCATTGATAATGCAACTTCTCATGCGGAAGAATTACAACACTTTTTTGAGTTAGTAGAGGCAGAAGAAAGCTTTGAAACGGTGTTACTTCCTTTTAAAATGGGGGCCTATGTAATGCGAAAAAAAAGCTAAAAAATAAAAAAGAGGAAGTGTTAGCTTTTAAAATAAAGAATCCGACTTAAGAATGGATGTTTCTCAGCCTTAGGTCTGAGGACAATTAAAAATACAATAGGTATACTTATAATATAAAACAGGGAATGAATGTAATATAAATTGTTGAGAGATATGGTACCCTAACCATAATTATAAGTGTATGCATATAAAGGAGCGATTTTGTTGACGGAATTGCAAAAGAAAGAAACCTTATCAGTAGATTCACAAAATAATATGGAGGTAATCGTAGATACAGTAATTAAAGAGGATGAATTAGTTGCACTAAATAAAGAGGCAGATTTGTATGTACAAAAGTTAAATAGTGAGCATAATGCAGATCTTTCAAAAGTATTGTCACAACTGGCTGATTTAGGAGATAAAGAACAACGTGATGCAGGACAGACATTAACGGCATTAAAACGTCCAGTAACAGCAATGATGAATGGGAAAAATGAGGATATTCCTAATACGTTGCTTGATTTACGTAAAGTTGTATCGGAATTAGATCCGAATTCATTACAAGCAACTGGTATGAAACGAATTATGTTTAAAGTATTTAAGAAAAATCCAATGGAAACGTATGTTCATAAATATCAATCCATCGATAAACAAATCGAAGAGATTATAAAATCACTATTAGTTGGTCGTGATAATTTAAAAGAAGATAGTGTTGGTTTAGAAATGTTAAAAGAACAGTCTCAAGCAAAGATTCATGCGCTTGATAAACAAGTATATTTAGGTAAGAAACTTGCAGATATGTTGGAAGTGGAGAAACAAAATCCAGAGAGATATAAAGATGTTCCGTTAATTAATGATGCGCTAGAAAAAATTCTTGTACGTACGCGTAACATGCAGCAAGCAAAGAGTGTCTTACTGCAATCTATTGCCTCTGTTGATATTATTAAGAAAAATAATGAAAAATTAACAGAAGCGATTCGAAATGCAATCACAATGACACAAAACGTTGTAACCGTATCTGCCGCTATTCAATTGGCATTAACGAACCAAAGGAAAACAATTGACGCAGTGAATGCAACAAACGAAGCAATTGAATCTATGGTATTAAGTAACTCACAAGCGTTGAAACAAAATACAGAAGAAACGACAAAATTATTAGAAAATCCAGCAATCAGCATGGAGAAACTTCGTGAATCATTCCAAAACGTCTTTGCAGCGATTGAAGCGTCTGAAAAATCATCAGAGCGAATTATCGAATCAAGTAAAATGTTTGTAAAAGAACTAGATTCGTTCAACGATGAAATGAAAAATAAGCTCATTCAGCGTCCAACTAAATAAGCTGCAATAGAGGAGGTGAAATCATGGATTTCTTTCAATTTATTTTGACACTGATAGGTATTGTTCTTTTGTTAGGACTTACTGCAGTAATTTTACTTGTTTACTTTGGAAGAAAGTTTTATTTATCGTGGACAAAGCCGTATAAACGAGCGACAGACTCAATAGCACGCTTATCACACAGCACAGTACCATTCTTACGAGAATTTACACAGAATCCGTTGTTTTACCGCTGGATTCGTACAGAAGGAAGCAGTAGCCAAAAAGCATTTACAGTTCTTTTTTGCACAGCTAATCAACGCACAAAGCAGCAGGTTTTTTCAATGTTGCCGAGGGAAAAACAGAAAAAACTACATTATGTTGTAAAAAAAACAAAGCAAATTACAAGTGAAGATATGGAAATGACAACGATGAAAGTAAAAGAATTTTTGAAACAGGAATCACAACAATTATCGAAGCCGAAAGATTTCTCGTTTTACAAGTTATACTTTTATGATCGTTATCCAGACGCATTAAAACATATTGAAATGTACAAACGTTCAGTGAATCCATCATTGCAAAGAAGTATTGATGATGTGACAATCTCTGTTTTACATGCCATTCCGTTTTATCAAGAAAATCGTATGTTTGAACAGCAACATAAACTTGAGACTTTCTTAATGAAAGACTTAGTAGATATGTTGTCACTCATTGCACAAATTCCACCAGCGCAGCGTTCTGAGAAAGAAGAAGAGCTTACTGTTTATTTAAAAGGATTCCAAAAAGAAATGGAAGCAGTAGAACGTAATATTCGTAACGCTGTCGATTATGATTTACAAGTGAAGATGCGTGCAGCGAAAGAGAAATTTAAGAATTAAACAAACGAGCATTGATATATCAATGCTCGTTTGTTTAGTTTGAAGTGAAAATAAAAATATATAATTTCATGTACCGTAATAATACTTGTAATTACAGTTAAAAGAAAAAAGAAAGTAAACAAACCTAAATGTGGGAAGGGGTTACAGTTTGCTCGCTAACGATAATGGTATGTTAACTTCATATGAATAAAGTATACAAAGATGAAAATCAAGATTAAAGAAAAACATAGCAAGGATATTTTATTATTACAAACGAATTATTTACACATATGCTACACAATAAAGGAAATGTAGGGAGTGTATTTATGCCATTAGTAAAAATTTATTTAAAAAAAGAAATGGAATAGATAAAAAATTGATTGCTTTTACTGTAAGAGAGATACTTAAGGATGTTTTTAAAGTGCCTGCTAATGATGGACCTGTAAAGTTTTTTGAAATTGATGAAAGTGACTGGTTTATGCCCGATGGATGGGAAGAAGAAAAGGTCTTTATTGAGCTTCTAATCTTGCCTGGACGCAGGAAAGAAACAAAAGCTAAATTGCTAAAAGAACTAACAGAACAAGTATCAAATATATTGAAAATCGACAAGAATGCCATAATTATAACGCTACACGAACCATCTCTTGATAATTGGGGATTTAAAGGGGGACAGCAAGCTTCTCAAATAGGTGTTACCTTTAAGCTGGATGTTTAATTTCGATACGAAGACAACTTATTTATTAATCAAGCAGTGATAACTTAAAGAAATTTTGATTACAGAGGAATTGCATATTCAGAAGTAAAACTACGGGATGTTTTTCAAGATTTTGAGATCATTGAACTGCGCAAAATGAAAGAAATTAGGCAACCTAATGAAGTATTTGGAGAACCATTTTTTGGGACAGCTCTTTTTAGGAAGAAAGGATAATTATGATGCAAAGAACAATCTTGCTCTTTTTAGATAGTGATAATTTGTATGAAATTGAAGAAATAAGAAGAAAGCACGATCCTTTATATGATAGAATTCCCCCTCATATTACATTAGTATTTCCTTTTATGAATGAAGTGTCAAATGAGAATTTAAAAAAGCATATAGAAACAAATATAAGTAAAATGAATCCTTTTCATATTACGCTAAGCCCAGTTGTAACCAATGCAGATGAGTACTTATTTCTGCTTATAAAAGATGAAAAAGAAAATATAATCGAGCTACATAATAAGTTATATACAGATTTTCTTCAACCGTTTTATCGTAAAGAAATTCCTTATGTTCCTCATGTTACAGTGGGAAGAAAAAGTGATAAAGAACATGCTTTACGGGTTATAACAGATCTTCATCCACTTCGAGATATTATGCGATTCACTATTGATAAAATTACAGTAGAAAGCATAGGAGAAAACGGGAAATCTATTATAGAGTTTGAAGTGCCACTTACAACAAAATAATTGAATTCTAATTGTTTATAAGGATTCGTATGTATAAAAGCTCTCTTACATATGAAAAATAAAAAAGGGCTTTTTTGTTTTCCATATGTAAGCGTCAAATATACGCGAATTATCAATAACCTCTGTTCCATTTATTACATCTTGCAAACATTTTTTTAAAAGTTATACTTTTTATATCAACGAAGAAATTTGTATCATCAATCATAAAATTCGGCTATACCCTTGACTTAGGAGTTTGACAGGCTAAAATTCGGTCTGTTTTCTTGCTGCAACAAATACATGTGCAATACTACTACATCTTGTGATAAAACGGATAAACATATTTTTTTCATTAAAATTCTCCAATTATCTTATATTTTCATAGGGTGACTGAGTAGTTATCAGGAATATTTATATAAGCTACAAATTAGGATCGCGTTTCATAGGAGGTTTAAATGAAAAGAATATTGCCGGGAGCCATTTTATCTTATACCCAATATGGATATTTAAAAGTGCCAAAAGATATTAAAAGCCAATGTCCGAATTGCGGTAAATCAAGTGAATTTGCGTTGAAAGCAAATTTTTACCAAGTGAAAAAAAGCGGATTATTCGCAGAAGGGCTTTGTTCTGAATGTAAAAACCCATCAGAGTTTGTCATTATGTTTCATAATTGTTCAGATCAAATCAATGAAGTAGACATCTATATGTATAATCCTTCAGTTTCAAAAGATCCTTTACATCAACTCGAACACAACAAAAAAATCCCGATAGACCTTCTCAGATCATATCGCTCTACCTTAAATATCAGTCAGTCAAAAGATCATTCTGCTACTGCAGTAATGTCAAAACGAGTTCTTGAAGGTGTCCTCAAACATTTCCTTGGGGAGAAAACGAATGGGCAGTCTCTTTCCCAACAATTCGAGCAATTTCCAAAACATGTTGATTTAACGAAATCGATTCAAAATATTGGCCACCTTGTTCATCCGGACAGTCCTTTTTATGAAATGCTTGAACTAAGGCAAGAAATTGACGATGAAACAATCGTTTTATTAACAGAATTATTGGAAGTCCTTATCGAATATTTATTTGTACTGCCTGAAAAAATCGAATTGATACATGACAAGATTGAACAGAAATTGAAATAGAAGTCGCATATGCGACTATCCATTTGAGAATAATATCCTTTCATATTAAAGTGAAACTTCCATCAGCGATTTTTTCATCCCCACTGACGGAAGGCCCGCAAATATACAAAAAAGAAGGTAGCCACCTATATATGAGATGGCTATCTTCTTTTTTGAACGTGCCAAAACGTTTTTCTAACACTTTCATATTTAGCAAAATTAATGGTACAATCAATATTTGATATGAAAAATAGTGAAGAGAAGTGATCGATTTGAAAAGTTTTTTAGAATTAGGAATTAGCACAACGTTAAATGATACATTAAGAGAAAATGGAATCGCGGAATCAACTCCGATTCAAGAAAAAGCAATCCCAGTAGTTCTAGCAGGAAAAGATATTATTGGACAAGCGAAAACAGGAACAGGAAAAACATTAGCATTTG
Organism: Bacillus pseudomycoides; assembly: GCF_002582035.1. Lineage (GTDB taxonomy): Bacteria > Bacillota > Bacilli > Bacillales > Bacillaceae_G > Bacillus_A > Bacillus_A pseudomycoides_B. Next base: position 22,532 of record NZ_NUQE01000036.1, on the reverse strand, counting down.
TTTTGCCGATACTAGAAAAAATAAATCCACAATCCAGTCATGTACAGGCGTTAATCGTAGCACCAACACGAGAATTGGCATTGCAAATCACAAATGAAATTCAAAAAATGATTGTGCATGTAAAGGATATTAATGTACTTGCTGTTTATGGTGGACAAGACGTTTCACAGCAAATGAAGAAATTACAAGGAAATACACATATTGTTGTAGCGACACCTGGACGATTATTAGACCATTTACGCCGCGGAACAATGGAATTATCGCATGTATCTATGCTTGTTTTAGATGAAGCTGATCAAATGTTGCATTTTGGTTTTTTACCAGAGGTAGAAGAAATTATTGAACAAACACCTTCAGAGAGACAAACAATGTTGTTTTCGGCTACGATGGCTAAGCAAATTCAATCTCTTGCAAAGCGTTATATGAGAAAACCTGAAATTATAAAAATTCAAAGCGCAGAGGTTACAGTAAATAATATTAAACAACGTGTTGTAGAAACGACAGACCGAGCAAAACAGGATACTTTGCGTCAATTAATGGAACGAGATCAACCATTTTTAGCAGTTATTTTCTGCCGTACGAAACGTAGAGTTACAACACTGTATGAAGCGTTAAAAGGATACGGCTACAATTGTGATGAACTTCACGGTGATTTATCACAAGCAAAACGTGAACGTGTCATGAAACGTTTTCGAGATGCTGAAAGTCAATATTTAATCGCAACAGATGTAGCAGCAAGAGGTCTCGATGTAGAAGGGGTTACACATGTGTTTAACTATGACATTCCAGAAGATGTCGAAAGTTACATTCACCGCATCGGTCGAACAGGACGCGCTGGCGGAAGTGGACTTGCCATTACATTAGTTGCGCCAAAAGATAAAATGTATCTACAACAAATTGAAAAAGGAATTAACGCATCATTACAACGACAAGTATTAGAGCAGCCTAATAAGCAAGAATCTGTGGAAAAGGAAACAAGATCACAAAAGCCAAAAGAAAAGAAACAGTTTAAAGAGAAGAAACAATTTGGACAATCCGGACGTCGTGATAGAAAAGAAGAAACGAAAACAGAAAAATCACGTTATGGTCAGCCAAGTAAAAAGAAGCGCAGTGCGAAGCCGGGGCAAAAAAATCGCGGAAGATAAGATAGAAATATATCAATTACTTAACATGAGTATCCTTTGAATAAAGGACTCATGTTTTTTTATGTACGTAAAAAATGATGGATATACTAACAGGTGTGGGGATTTATAGAACAACTTGTGTAATAGTACATAATGAAGGTAATGAAAAGAGGCAGCATGATTACAATTGTAAGGCAAAAATTTTATTGTTAGGAGGAAAGTCATCATGATTAAAATTGTACTTCTTCGTCACGGGCAAAGTGTATGGAATTTGGAAAATAGGTTTACTGGATGGATGGATGTTGATATGTCTGCAAAAGGATTACAGGAAGCAAGAGAAGCAGCACAAATTTTAAAGGCAAATGGTTATACATTTGATATGGCATACACTTCCGTGTTAAAACGAGCAATTCGAACGTTATGGATTATTCTTCATGAGATGGATCTCGCTTGGGTACCTATTTCTAAAACATGGCATTTAAATGAAAGGCATTACGGTGCACTGCAAGGTTTAAATAAGGATGAAACAATAAAAAAATATGGGGAAGAACAAGTAAATACATGGCGCAGAAGTACAAATGTAAGACCGCCAGCACTTACGGAAAATGATCCGCGTTATGAAGTTTCAGATCCCAGATATAAATATCTCAAAGAAGGAGAATTTCCTCTTACAGAGTGTCTAGAAGATACAGGAAAACGAGTTCTTAAGTATTGGTATGAAGAAATTGTACCAGTAATGAAAAGGGGCGAGAAAGTAATCATTTCATCACATGGTAATACAATTCGTTCACTTGTAAAGTATCTCGATAATTTATCTGATGATGGAGTTGTAACATTAAATATTCCTACAAGCATTCCACTTGTGTATGAATTAGATGATAATTTACAACCAATTCGGCATTACTATTTAAGTATGGGTGGAGAAGTGCCAGAAGGAGAAATTCCGAAGCATATAACACTCTCGTAAAAATGAATAGAAAATTTCATGTTATTAAAATGGATGTGTCATAAGGCACATCTATTTTGGATTTTTTAGATAAGTTATATTGTGAGTGTTTCTTATAATATATTGAAAAAAGTAGTTCCTCAGGCTTTTGTTGATGGAATAGAAGGATTGTGTTATCAGGAAGTCGTTTCTACTTCACACGTGCTAAGCAGCTATTGAATGAAAGCAGAAGAAAGCTCCATTTCAGAACCCAAGGGAGAAAAACGAGGGGAGTTTTCGTGAAAAAGAAGGGGGAATTTAAGTGAAGAATGAAAAACAAAAAATACCACAACCAATTAAAGGAGATAAAGGAGCTACTGTTAAAATCCCGCGTAACATTGAACTTGACCGTCAAAATCCTGATATGTTAGCTTCGCCAGAAACAGACAACGGTACCGTTAGTAATTTGAAATTTTCATTTTCTGCTACACATAATCGATTAGAACATGGTGGTTATGCACGTGAAGTAACTATTCGTGAACTGCCTATTTCGCACTCGATTGCTGCTGTTAATATGCGTTTAAAACCTGGAGCAATTCGGGAGTTGCATTGGCATAAAGAAGCGGAATGGGCGTATATGATTTATGGCGGAGCACGTATTACGTCTATTGACGAAAAAGGCCGTAATTTTATTGCAGATGTACAAAAAAATGAATTATGGTATTTCCCAGCGGGGCTTCCTCATTCTATTCAAGGTTTAAAAGATGGTGCAGAATTCTTACTAGTATTTGATGATGGTCATTTCTCTGAAAATAGTACTTTTCAAGTTACGGATTGGTTAGCGCATACTCCTCAGGATGTACTTGAGAAGAATTTTGGAGTTTCAAAGGAATTACTAAAAAACTTACCTAAAAAAGAGAAGTATATGTTTCAAGAGGATGTTCCAGGGTCAATTGATGATGATCGAGTAGAAAGTCCCTACGGAACCGTTCCTAATCCCTTTAAATATGAATTATTAAATCAAACACCAATTGAATCGAGTGGCGGTAGAGTATGGATTGCTGATTCTTCTAATTTTAAAGTATCTAAAACTATTGCAACAGCTTTAGTTGAAGTGTTACCTGGTGCAATGCGTGAATTACATTGGCACCCGAATACTGATGAATGGCAATATTATATCTCAGGTAAAGCAAAAATGACTGTATTTGCTGCTGGCGGTCATGCGCGTACATTTAATTATCAAGCTGGTGATGTTGGTTATGTTCCGTTTGCAATGGGACATTATGTAGAAAATATCGGTGATGAGCCACTATACTTTCTTGAAATATTTAAAAGTGATCATTATGCTGATATTTCATTAAATCAGTGGTTGGCGCTTACACCGCAGCAGTTAGTTCTTGAAACCCTTGATATGGACAAAAAATTTCTTGCATCTCTCCATAAAGAAAAACATCCAGTTGTGAAATATAAAAATACAAACAAATAATATTTTGTTTGTATTTTTACAAGTTTTATACTTGGGCTATTTTTGAGTTTAGATCTTAATAATATACAATCTTCTCTCTTGTTTTGGAAAATCCCTATTATTATGGGCGAAATCGTGGAATATGCTGAAACGCGTCTTTATAATTTGTTATTTCTATTAGTACTTTCTCTTCCTCACGAATTCGGATTGATAGAACAGCTAAGTTAAGGAAACTAAAAACAACAGCAGTGAAATATGCTTGAAATAAAAGTGGAATGAGTAAAATTTCCGAGATTACAATCACATAGTTAGGGTGCCGTATAAATTTATAGGGCCCTTTTGTTGTTACGGAAGCGTTTGGTAAAACTATAATCTTGGTGTTCCAATACGAACCGAGAGAAACGATCGTCCAAACACGAAGGAGTTGAGCTAGAAGTAAAAAAGTAAGAAGTATGTACCAAATAGGTGAAAGTTGACGATGAAAGATTGTAACCTCTAAAAAAATTGAAATGAGAAAGAAAGCGTGTAGTAATACGATATATTTATAATGCGCTTTTCCGAATTCTAGTGCTCCTTTTTCTTTCATATATCTTTCATTTCGTTTTGCAATTGCTAACTCTATGAGGCGTTGCATTACAATCAGAATGAAAATAATAACAAAAATCATTGAATATCCTCCCAGCGTAGAAGAACTAACTCTGAACTAAAACCTGGTCCAAGCGCTCCAATTAATCCAAGTTCACCACTTTTGTTGACAGACTGTACATATTTTTGTAACACATACAATACAGTAGCAGACGACATATTTCCATATTCACGTAGTATATCAGAGGAAATCTGCATTTTCTGTGCATCTATTCCTAACGCATATTCATAAGCTTCTAGTACTTTTTTTCCGCCAGGATGTACAATGAAATGAGAAAGATCACTAAGCTGAGTATGATTCTTCGTTAAAAATTCTTTTACGTTCGGATGAAACCAAGTGCTAATAATACTTGGGATATCTTTGGAAAAGATAACGTACAATCCTTCATTTCTTACATCCCATCCCATTACATCTTCACTATCTTTCATAAGAGTAGATTGTGAATCAATATAAGAAGGAAGAATAGAAAGAGCAGACAAAGCTGAAATATCCACTTCATCACCTGCTATTAAAGCGCATGCTGCACCATCAGCAAAAAGAGATGTTCCAATTAAGTTACTTTTAGACAAATCATTGCGCTGAAATGTGAGACTGCATAATTCAAGAGCAAGAACAAGGACTTTTGCCTTTGGAAAAGCTTTGCAATATTCAAAAGCTCTTGCTAACCCTGCTGCGCCGCCTGCACACCCAAGCCCCCAAAGGGGAATCCGTTTCGTATGTGAAGAAAAAGGTAAGACGTTCATAATTCTCGCATCGATAGTTGGGGTTGCGAGTCCTGTAGACGAAATATAAAACAATGCTTCAATCTCTTCTAGTTTCATATTTTGCTTCAAAAACGTTTTATTAGTTACGCAGTTTTCGATTGCTTGAGCACCGAGTGTAATGGAGCACTCTATATACGTATTATTTTTTTCCTCAAATGTATGATTATTTTCAAACCAAGATAGCTCTTTTGCGAAATGGCGCTTTTCTATTTGTCCATTTTCGAATATTTGTAATAAACGATTTATATCTTTAAAAGCATCTCCAAATAAATCTTTTGCAAAGTGGACGACTGTTTTTTGATTGATTATGTGAGGAGGTGAACAAATTCCAACTGATATAATTTTAGGCATAGTATCTACTCCATTTTTCATCATATAGATTATACGGTGTACAATTTTATGTGGAAGTATTCAAGAAATGAAAATAGATGATATATCAATTGAAAGTGGTACAATACTTATATAGGATTGTTTATCCTGTTATTCGCGGGCAAGACCCTAAAATCCGAAGAAGATATGTGGGGATAATTGCCCGTAAAATCCCGATTGGTTCAAAGTAAGAAGAAGCAGACAAAATAAGAATTTCATTTTACCATGGGTAGAAAGAGGCGAAGTATATGTATACGAATTTAGAAGAATTAATAAAGCATCCTGTATTTCATCATTTTGCAGAAATTTCAAAGATTCCAAGAGGGTCTGGTAATGAGAAAGAGATTAGTGATTATTTAGTAAAGTTTGCACAAGATAGAAATTTAGAAGTTGTGCAAGACCATGCGTTAAATGTCATTATGAAAAAGCCGGCAACACCTGGATATGAGCAGGTGCCAACAATTATTATTCAAGGTCACATGGATATGGTATGTGAGAAGAATCAATCGACTGTTCATGATTTTGAGAAAGATCCAATTCAATTACGAATTGTAGAGGATATGCTGTATGCGAATCATACAACGTTAGGAGCAGATAATGGGATTGCTGTTGCATATGCTTTAACTTTATTAGATGCAACAAATATTCCACACCCTGCTCTTGAAGTGGTCATTACGACAGAAGAAGAAACAACGATGGGCGGCGCTTTTGCGGTCGATCCAAATCATTTTAGTGGTAAAATTTTTATTAATATTGACTCAGAAGAAGATCATAAATTGTTAGTAAGTAGTGCGGGCGGTGCAAAAGCAGTTGAAACAATTCCTGTTGTTTGGGAAGAAGTTCCGGCTCATGCATTACCTTATCGCCTTTTTGTTGGAGGATTAAAAGGTGGACATTCTGGCATGGAAATTGATAAAGAAAGAGGGAATGCAAATAAAATTTTAGGTAGAATCCTTCATGATTTATCGAATGAAATTTCATTTTTTATAAGTGAAGTTCATGGCGGATTAAAAATGAATGCGATTCCGCGTGAAAGTACAGCGACGATTTTACTTTCTGCAAGTGATGCGCAAAAAGTAGAGGAGAAAGTGGAAGAGTGGACAGGCATTTTGCAAGAAGAACTACGTGCTGTAGACCCAGATGTGTATGTTTCACTTACGAAATTAGAAGAAACAGTTGAGAAGGTAATCGCACAAAAAACGCAAAAACAGCTTATTTCTTCATTATTTTTAATCCCTAACGGTATTCAAAGCATGAGCATGGATATAAAAGGACTAGTGGAAAGTTCTACAAACTTAGGTGTTGTTGAAACGTTACATAATGAAATTAAATTAAGAAACGAAGTAAGAAGTTCTGTAAAAAGCTTAAAACAACATATTGTAAATGAAATTAAGCATATTGCAGAATTAGTAGGAGCGCAGTTTGAAAAAGAATCTGAGTACCCAGAGTGGCCATATAATCCGAATTCTTCAATTCGCAGCTTATTTGAAAAAGTGCATCAAGAAAAATATGGTACAGATGCAGAGATCTTTGCAGTTCATGCCGGAATTGAGTGCGGGGTATTTATTGAGAAAATTCCAGGACTAGATGCGATTTCACTTGGACCAGATATGTTTCATGTTCATACGCCAGATGAGCATGTAAGTATTCCTTCTGTTGTGAATAACTGGGAGTATTTTATTGAAGTATTGCGTGAGACTAAATCTTTGGTTTAAACATGTTTGAGATGAAAAGAGATGCTTATATCTTTAGAGCATCTCTTTTTGCTTAGTTTATTAAGTCAGTTGAAGACAATATTCAAATTACTACTAAAGTTGGAGAAAATTTAGTTAATATGTAGCAAGTATCTATAATTGAAAAAATGTAAAATGAATTTAAGAATCAAAATGTTAGAAGGGAGAGAGAGAAACTAATTGAGTAGAGAAAGTAATAAAAAACTTGTGGTAATCACTGGAGTAACGCAAGGTTTAGGTCGGGCATTAATTGACCGTTTTTCTGAACCAGGTTGGTTGATTGTTGGATGTGGCCGTTCTCAAAACAAGATAGAACAAATTAGGAGTCAATTTGACGACAAACATGATTTTCAATCCGTTGATGTTTCGGACGATAAGGCTATTAGAGCTTGGGGAGAATATATTCTTCAGCGATACGGTGCACCAGATTTACTTATAAATAATGCTTCCATTGTTAATAAAAACGCACCGCTTTGGACTATTTCTTCGGAAGAATTTGCAAATGTTATGAATATCAATGTGAATGGTGTAGTCAATGTGATACGGTCATTTGTTCCAGCTATGATTCATAATAAACGAGGTGTCATTATCAACATTAGTTCTAGTTGGGGAAGGTCCGGCGAAGCTAAACTTGCACCGTACTGTGCTTCCAAGTTTGCTATAGAGGGTTTGACTCAATCAATGGCATTAGAATTACCAAAAGAAATGGCAGTAGTTTCAATGGATCCAGGTGGTAGCATCAATACTCCGATGCTGCATTCGTGTGCACCAGAATATATATCAAATTCTCCAACACCTGAAGCTTGGTCACATGTTGCTGTACCATATATACTTAGTATTACATCCAAAGACAATGGAAAATCACTTACTTGTCCAAAGGTTTTCTAAAGTATCATACTTGATAGATACGAATATACACTTTGGTTTGGTGGTGAAATTTTGTAAAAGGGGGTTCCATGTAAAATGGGAGACTGCTGCGGTGCTTCGAAAAATGCAACTAACGATGTAGTTTGTCCTTTATCCAAAACGAAGGGAAAACAAGTTAAATTGATTACCTTAAAAAGCTTGCTGGATGCTAATGCCTTGGCTCGATTGGAGTCAGATAAAACATACTATTTTTGTTCAGAGCAAGAATGTGACGTAGTGTACTTTAATGAAGAACAGCAAGTATTTATTAAAAACGATCTTAAGGTTCCTGTTTTTCAAAAAGATATAGAGGAAGATGTTCCTGCTTGTTATTGTTTTAATTGGACACGGGCACGTATTCATAAAGAAATAAAGCAAACCGGAAAGAGCCAAGCGGTACAAGAGATATCAATGCATATTAAAGCAAACCGTTGTGGATGCGAGGTAAATAATCCTCAAGGTTCTTGTTGTTTAGGAAACGTATCTGCGTTTATAAAGCAAGTTGAAAAATAATATTATTAACTTCCGCTACCATCAATTATGTGAATGAAACAAAAATAGCTAGAGCTCGTAGTCGTTATCTACCTCAACTCTAGCTATTTTTGTTTATCATATCTGGCAAGAAGACCCTCTACCTCAAGTGTGAAGCGGTAGGGGGGGAGTTCAATCAGAATCAATAAGGTTAACAGCTCTAATTTTCATGTCGGGTTGTTGAGCTAATATTTGTTGTTTTGCTTCTTCTATATCACTCGCTTGTACTTTTCTGTAATACACAACTCCTTTAGGTCATTGATATTCAACATTATAGTCTTTCTGTTTAGAGTCCATTTTTATTTTACATGATGTAAATTTTTAAGGGAGTATCTCTTTTGATATTTTAGATATATTCGTTAAAAATTTCCTCTTATAATATTTTTACTTATGAAAAGGTCAAAATAAACATTATTTCTTTGATCCACTCATTGCATACAAATAAAAAATATAATCAGTTGAAGTCCCTGAAAAACCTAACTGTCTTAACATAGCTGTTATATTTCCGCGATGATATGTTCCATGATTTACAACATGCTGTATCAATTCGAAGATAGTTGTTTCCAGTGGCCCAAATTGAGGGTGCTCAGGAGAAACGGCTGCATCTAAATTTTCTTGACGAGCGAAAAATGTTTGATAGTCTTCGAAAGAATTCAAAAATAACTGCTCCATTTCTTCCATGCTTGTTCCTTTTATTTTTTCTGAAAGATGTATTGCTGATGTCTTCACTTCATCAAAAGGTTTGCCTAATAAAGTACCTAACCAAATTGTATCAGTGATATACATATGCATAAATGTTTGTGAAATAGAGGGAAATACACTTTGTACTTCTGTTGACCAAATGTCTGTTGGCAATGTTTTTAAGCGTGCAAAGATTCTTTTATTTGCCCATACATGATATTCATACGCTTGTAATGCTGGATGCTTCATTAAAAATTCCTCCGATTTCATTTGATTTCGCGTTATAAAGGGATTGCTTACTTTAAATATACAACCGGTGTTCATGATTTTCCTGTTAGAAACTATGAAAAGGAAGTTTATTAAAAGGGAAGGGAGTTTTTTACCTTGTCCTGCATAGTTTCTAACATCTAAGCAAAAAGTAACGTTGGAGGTGAGCAAAGTGGGTCGAAAAACTAAACAGGATCCTTCCAGAGCAGGCCTTGGTTCTTCACAAGTTGAAGGGCAAGGAACTACTACGCAAGAAACAGGTTCCATGAAAGTACCTTCATCAAATAAGAGACAAAAACGTAGTTAATCATAATTTTTCATGAATTTACTGTGAAACGTAGTAAAGTGAAAAAGCCATTGGAATTATGCTTATTAATTCCAATGGCTTTTTTAGATGTAAAAAACTTTTCCTATGTTCTCTCAATACATATTGTGAAGTATTTACAACATCCCTTTGGAATCTTGCCACAATGAGTAAATTGTAAAGTTGTTTAAACCCCCAGTCATGTTATTCAGCAATCGGACCAGATTATAGAGTAACGAAAAAAGCAATTTTCTAATTTAACAGGAGGTTACTTAATTAGTAAAAAATGGTAAAATAGATAAAGAACTTTATGGGAGGTGAACCAATTAAGGAGGTTATTACATCTTGGAGTATTACTATTTTAATAATAAATTAGCTATAGGGAGGATGAAATGGAGCCGAAAATAAATGTCAAGAATTCAGCACATTTTTCCTGGCTGTCGCGCTGGCCGCAATGGACCGGGTATGCTGCAGCTATATGGTCCCTACTATACGGGTTACTCGGGCTGTACTGGTTATTAGGAGGAACTGGATTTCCTTTTGGTAAAAACGATCTACGAGGACAAATGATGGGCTCGTTTTTATCAAATCTTAATGTAGATATCGGGGGAAAAGTCATTGCTATTGCCGGATTAGTGGGAACAGTGGTAGCTTTTGCGATGGTAAGTACATGGGGTCGCCGAATTCCTAGTGTGATATTGCTCTCCTTTGCATGGATAAAGAGTGTTACGCTTGTTTTGATAGTTCCCGATTCTCGAATTGTGCAGAACTTTGCTTATTTATTTTTGCTTCACTTCGATTTGATTGATTGGAGAGTTGTTAATCAAGTCTTTTGTATAGTTGGTGGCTTCATATGGGGTGCTTCTGGATTAGCATATTTTCGTCTTACGCGGGATGCTTGTGGCAACTGCGGCAGGAAGGGCGTTTCTGAAGGATCATCAGCGAAATCTGCTGCTCAGTGGGGAAAGTGGTTTACCTACTTAGCGGTCATTATGGCGATGCCATATGGCATCGTCCGCTGGGCATGGGCCCTAAGCATTCCATTGGGGACAAATAACTCAACAATAGTTGGGAATGAAGACATTGTAATAACTGAAGCCATCTTAGGAGGATTATGTATTGGCGGTGGAATCCTAACCCTAGGGCTTATTCAGAGATGGGGAGAGATTTTTCCACGTTGGTGTTTATTTCTAGCAGGTAAACAAATTCCAATCTGGATTGTTGTGGTTCCTGCCACGTTGATTTCAGCTATTATCACGTTAACAGGTCTAAAGCTTAGTCCACAATTCATATATATGATGGTTAATGGTACAATCACCATCGAAAATTGGGGGGGATTTGTTCCTTTTTTATCTTGGCTGCCCTGGGGAATATCACTAGGGATAGCAACCCTGGCCTATTATTTAAGAAGACGCGGTCGATGTAAGCATTGTGGTAAACTTTAGTACTCTTCGGATCACGTGAAGCTGCAAAATATATGCATCATAACAAGGAAGGTGGAGCCATTGTGAATATTGCCTCCATAAGGGCTATCATGTCTGAGCCAAATTCAGAATCTTATGCTGCCACAAAAGGTGGGATTGTTGCAATTATCCATGCGCTTGCAGCCTTATTTAGCGAAGATGTGATTACGGTTAATGCCATTTCCACAGGTTGGATTGAAACAGGAGATTATGCAAAATTAAGTAAAATTAATCATGAACAACATCTATCAAAACGTGTAGGAAAACCAGATGATATTGCACGAGCTTGTCTTTATTTAACAGCTAAAGAAAATGATTTTGTTATAGGTATTAATCTTGTCGTAGACGGTGGAATGACGAGGGAAATGATGTATGAGGAATAGGCGGTAATCCATCAAGCAATATATAATTTCCTATGCCAATTTAAGTTTAGGTAATCAACCATCTTAGAATCACTACGCCCAGTCTGAAAGTGAAAAATAGAAAGCCGATTTTCTCATGTTAAGGGAAATCGGCTTTTTGTTTGTGGAATAATTCCTTATCGGGGGTTTTATTTAACTTTAGCACTTCGTTAGTTGAGTTGTAAAATCTCGAAAGTTGGCTTGTTTGTAGAAGTTAAAAAGACTGGGCAAGACGGAATCCAAGATCGTCTATGCTAAATGACGGATGACTACGACGACGACACGAAGCGCCACAACCCCTGGACTCTTCAGCCCAGCTACCTCCTCGGAAAATTCGGTAGGAGCCGTACACTTGTTCATCATATAAATCCCAACACCACTCCCAAACATTACCTAACATATCATACAGACCCCATGCATTCGGTTCCTTTCTTCCTACTTCATGGATTTTGCCACCTGAATTTTCATTATACCAGGCAATATTATCAAGCTCTCCGTATCTATAACCAATGGTCCCCGCTTTACATGCATATTGCCATTCTGCTTCTGAAGGAAGTCGATAACCGTTTGATTCCCAATCACAAATAATGTTTGCACCATCATTACTTATAAAATAACACTCTTTCAGTCCAGCTTTCTGTGAAAGTAGATTACAAAATGAAATTGCATCATTCCAAGAAATATTCACAACCGGTTTTAGATCTCCGTCAAAAGAATTAGGTGATTTATTTGTAATAGCATAGTATAGATCCATAGTTACAGGATACCGGGCAAGAAGAAACGGTCTTATTTCAGCTTTCCATTTACTTTTTATTCTATCGTCTCTTAATTCTATTTCTCCCCCTGGAACTTTTACCATTGGATAGTCAAGGTAACTCTTTATTTCATTTGACACTCTACCTTCCTCCTAATGATATTATTTTTTTGAAAATTTTACCATAATTAGAATCATTCACTCAATACAAAAATTACGTTGGTTTTTTGCAGATAACTGCCCGTTATCCATTCATGCAGCGCAAGCAAACGCTGCACCACATAGGATGAAAATGAATAGAATCCGTCCATACTGTTTTTATGGCTGGGGGAGAAAAATAAAAAATATTGTATATTATTATGCACATATTATTTGGTAAGATATGTATAATTAAATTAGAACAATCGTTCAATTTTAATGAAAAGGTTTGATTTTAGTGAACAAAAGACGTTATGACAGTGAACAAGCAAGAAAAGACATAATGGAAAAGGCAGCGCAAATATTTGCTCAAAAAGGCTATAATCAAACTTCAGTAGCAGATATTTCAAAAGCTTCTGGTTATAGTAAAGGACACATTTATTATCATTTTCAAAATAAAGAAAAGCTTTTTGTTCTTTTAGCACAAAAAACGATGCAAAATTGGCATGATAAATGGCTGATGGTAGAACCTAGCTATTCCTCAGCAACAGAGAAATTGTACGGTATGGCCATACATGTCCTATACAATGTAGTATAGTGCTTTCCGGGAGGAAAATAAAAAATCCCTCTTGGAAATAGCACTATTTTTATACCGTAAACAGTTGTTTTTTATCTTTTAAAACACTTACAGGAAGTTAGTATTTTTTAAGTCTTAATCTACCTCTGTTTCGATTAATTCAACATCGTCAGATGTTGAATCCCCGGCAAGTTTTAATGCTTCTTGATAAAACTTCTCCGAGTTGACATTTTTTGTTCTTTTGTCATAAACAGAATCCCAAGGAATACCTGTTGCTTGTGCGTGTTTTATAGGGTCATATTTTTGCCCCGTTTTCAGCATCATATAAAGGATTTTGGCAATCTTGCCACACATATGTCCAATCGCTGTTTTTCCATTCATTTTACGCTCTACTAGACGATGATAATAGGAGCTGAATACGGACGGTTGCTTTTTCATCGCAATGATAATCATCGCCATTTGAAAGAGAACACGACGTGCATCTCGAACACCACTAAAGGTCATTCTCGTACCCTTTACTGATGTCCCTGATTGTTTATTTTCAGCTGAAACACCAAGATATTTTTTGAACTCTTTATATGTATTAAATCGTTCAACATCACCAATGGCTCCGATAAGGGTACAGGCCCAATTATCGCTCATAAAAGGGAAAGAGTATAATAACTCTGTATAAGGATGAGGTTTAATACCTTTGCTTGAATTTCCGTGAAGTAGTTCTTGGATGTGATTGTCAATCCCTTTAATACTTTCTTCAATACGTAACGCTTCCTCAATTACCCAATTTTGTCTTCCAACTAAATGAGGGACATCAATTGTTATAGACTTTGCTGTTACTTCTGCTAGTGCCTTAGACGCCTTCGTAGCTATTCGCTTTGCCCCAGATTCAATCATTGTTTGTCGTAGTTCTTCCTGTGTGGCTAGCTTTAGATCTTTACCAGTAGGATACTTCAATACAAACTTCATCACAGAAGTGGTACCAAGCTTTTTAAATGCTACTTTGAGGTCTGGGTGCGTAACAGTTAAAAGTTGCTGCACCTGATTTTTACGCCGTGTTAACTGAGTATTTAATAACCATCGGTCACGGGTTAACGAACGAAAAATAGATTGAGTTACAGAAGCTGGTTTAAGCAGGCTAACTCCTTTCATATGAGGGTGTAAAGTCTTGTGCCATCCCATATAGGACATTACCCTTGCGTCTACCGCATCTGATTTTTCAGTAATTCCTAAATGCTTTTCGCGGAAGTCTTTTACTGCGGAATTTTCTACTAGGTATACATCGAAATTTTCGTTCATAAGGACTTGTTGAAGCAAGTAAGAATAGTGACCACCTGTTGGTTCTAGTAAAACGAGAAAATCCGATCTATGAATTCCTAGTTGTTTTTCCATTTGGTCTAAGGCTTGTAAAAACTGTGTAATTCCCAGGCTGTCCGCATTAAACTTCATTGTCTTTGCCCGTTTCCATTCACGTCCCTTTGGGTCTAAAAAGGCTTGGAAGGGGATACAACTAGCAACGTGAAATGAGGCACCAATGTCAATTCCCACAAATAACTGGTACATCATCCTCTTAGTTTCTTTCTCTTTTTCTTTTGATTCCTCTATAAAACTAAAGGGTACTACTGTGTTTTCACTCATACGTAAATCCTCCTAGCGATATATACATCTGACTGTCCAATTTTCCGTTAGAGCTTAATGCCCAATGTAGTATGTCAGGACTATAACGCCAAATGGTAAATCTCACATTAAGTAAAGAGGTCTAGCCAAGAACCAGCCCCAAATAACCAAAGAGTTTCAATCGCTAATTTCATTAAATACTATATACATTTTTGAATTTCATTTGCATATAGTCTTTTAAATTTCTAAAAGAAAAATTCTTTATCTAGTATCCTATTCCCTGCCCAATTCACAGAATTTTTTTATCTTTTTTGTTTAATTTGTTATAATGAGTGTGTGCAGTGACCTTTTAAGGTGTTTCCGACCATAACTGGATTGGGGCTAGCATTATATATCCTAGACCTCTTATATGCAATTGGGGCACTCCACTACTTGTGGGTACAAGGCTCTGCACACCTTAGATAAATCCCTTATCCGTATAACTAATTTACTGGCATAATAGGCTTACTGCCAATAAAACCTTTGTCTGTATTCATTGTAAACGAACCTATTTTCTTATAATAAGTAAGAAACATAGAAAAAGACCCCTTTTTGAAGGAGTCTTTTTTTCTATGTTTGCCAATGCTCCAAAAAATGCTCAAGAGTTACTGCTCGAAAGCGTACCCACATTTTATAAAGAGATGCATTGGCACTATTATTATAACTCACTTTTAATTCTATTTCCTAGTTCTAGTTGTTAGCACTAGGAAATAGAATTAAAGGCATAAAAAAAGACCCTCTTGCTGTTAACGAGTTCGGTTGATAGGGAGAAAACAGCAAAAAGTAAAACAAATAGTAAACCAAAAGGGTAGCGATTTAGCTATCCTTTTAACATACATATACCACACCATCCCAATCACCGAGTTTGATGCTCTTGAGAAAGAGCACGTATCTTTAGTATAAAGGGTTTGTCTTTGTTTATTATTATGGACAGTGATTTGGAGAAATAAACATACTCGGTGATTGGGGAGGGCTTACAAAAAGAATAGTATAAAATCTCGGTTTTTAAGGGATGAGTAATATAGTAGGAGGGTAGGTAATAAACACCTCCATTGAATTCGCATACTAAATATGTGAATTCAATGGAGGTGTTTTTCGTTTAAAGAAAAGAGTACGTGATGGTATTAGGGTTTTTGAAATATTTTTAATCAAACTTTATTTTAAACCAACACTGGGTACGCATGAAAGAATATTCCAATCGATGTTATATATAAATAACAATTATCACTTTACATATTTACCGTCTAGACGGTATACTTAATACACAATTACCGTCCAGACGGTACAGTTAATTTAAAGTGAGTGAATAACTTATTTCTGACTGAGAAAGGAGATTATTTTGATGAGCAATTCAAAACGTAAAGAAATATTAGCTGCTGCTTCTTTTATTGTTGGTAATTATGGGATGGAAAAATTGACATTAGAGGCTGTCGCGAAACAGGCTGGTATCAGTAAAGGAGGATTACTCTATCATTTTCCTAATAAGGACGCAATTATAAAAGGTATGATTGATGAATATTCGTCAGCATTTTTAATGGATGTTCGGGAGAAAGTAAGCAATTCTTCGGAATCCATAGGAAAATGGCATCGTGCTTACTTGGAATCAGCAATAAACGATACTGGTGTATCAAACGGGCTTGTTTCTGCATATATCGCAACTTTGTTTACTAACCCACTTCTTCTTTCCAATTTCCAAAGTGATTCTCAAGAATTATATGAAGAAATGAAAAAGGATGAGATCGAGCCAATAAAGGCTGCAATTATTAGATTAGCCGTCGATGGATTATGCTATTCGGAAATTTTTAAGATAGGGCAGATTGATGAAGGCTTAAAACAAAAAGTAATTAAACAATTAATAAGTTGGACTAAAGAATGAATATGAGTAAAAAATTCAAATTGAATATTAAATAATTTCCTTTATATCTCAAACTTCGAAGGAGGATGAACATGAGAGAAGAACAGACAGGCGGGATTCCGCAACCAAAAACATACGGTCCACTGGGCAACTATCCTTTATTCGACATGAGTCAACCTACTATTTCTTTTTGCGAGATGGCGAAAGAATATGGACCAATATTTCGATTGACTGCTCCAGGTTTTAAAACAATATGTATCTCTGAACACAAACTGGTAACGGAAGTCTGTGATATCAATCGTTTTGATAAACATGTTGCAAATGATATGACGCATGTACGCCAATTTACAGGGGACGGTCTGTTTACAAGTAAAACATCGGAGCCGAACTGGCGAAAAGCCCATAATATCTTGCTGCCAACATTCAGCCAACAAGCCATGAAGGGATATCATAACATGATGTTAGACATAGCTTCACAGCTGGTTCAGAAATGGGCTCGGTTGAATCACGATAGCGATTCTATCGATGTACCGGGAGACATGACCCGCCTTACATTAGATACGATCGGTCTTTGTGGTTTTAACTACCGATTTAATAGTTTTTATAAAGAAAAAAACGATCCATTTATCGACAGTATGGTACGTGCACTTGACGAAGCGATGCATAAAGTTGCCCGCTCGAAGGGCATAGATACACTGATGATTAGAAAGAACAGACAATTCCAAGATGATATAGAAAGCATGTTTTCGTTGGTAGATAAAATTATTAAAGAGCGGAAGGCGAATGGAAATAATGGAGAGATAGATCTGCTGGCTCGCATGCTAAACAGTAAAGACCCTGAGACAGGGGAAGTGTTGGATGATGAGAATATACGATACCAAATTATTACCTTCTTAATTGCTGGGCATGAAACAACAAGTGGTTTATTATCCTTTACGACTTATTTTTTACTGAAGCATCCGGAAGTTCTGAAGAAAGCATACGAAGAAGTGGATCAGGTTCTCGGTGATTCCACTCCATCTTATAAACAAGTGCTAAACCTCAAATACATTCGCATGATTCTAAACGAGGCCATACGATTATGGCCGACCGCTCCATCTTTTGATGTGTATCCAAAGGAGGATACTATAATCGGCGGACAGTATCATGTGAAAAAAGGTGAAGGTTTGACCGTGCTTCTTCCCGCCCTTCATCGGGATAAAGAAGTGTGGGGAGAAGATGCAGAAGAATTCTGTCCGGAACGTTTCGCAGACCCTTCCAAAGTACCAAATCATGCATATAAACCATTTGGTAATGGTCAACGGGCTTGTATTGGTATGCAGTTCGCACTTTATGAAGCTACGCTGGTACTTGGGATGATTCTTCAAAAGTTTGAATTAATTGATTATGAAAACTATCAGTTGAAGATTAAGCAAACGTTGACCATAAAACCGGAAAATTTAAGGATTAGAGTTAAATTAAGGGAAGGAAAGCAAGCCGCATCTTTACTGAATCCTCCGTTGGCAGATGAGAAGGAAAATGAAGAAAAGAAGAAACTGGCTTCGCAATATTTAAAACAAGAAGTAATTGAAGGTGCCGAAAACTTACCTCTGCTTGTATTATATGGTTCAAACTTAGGAAGAGCGGAAGAGTTTGCTAGGAAGCTCGTAGATCATGCAAGGTTACTGGGTTTCCAGAGCGATGTGGGAACATTGAACGATTATATCGGAAAGTTACCTAAAGAAGGTGCGGTACTCATTGTAACTTCTTCATATAATGGTCAACCTCCTGAAAATGCCGCTCAGTTCGTAAAATGGCTGGAGCAATCAGACATAGAGGAATGTACAGGGATTAGGTATGCAGTTTTTGGTTGCGGAGATCGAAATTGGGCGAATACTTACCAGAGTGTTCCGAAATTTATTGACAAAGAGCTTGAACAGAAAGGTGCCATAAGGTTTACCGCAAGAGGAGAGGCTGACGCTGGAGGAGATTTCGAGAATGATTTTGCTCAATGGCAAGAGAACATGTGGAAAGATGTCTCGAATGCTTTTGGCTTAAAGATGAAAGAGGGAACAGAAACAGTGTCTCATCAATCATCGCTTTCCGTTCAGGTGATTTCAAGTCCTACGGCTAATCCGATTGCTCAAAATAACAAATTTGTTTGTGCAACAGTAATTGCTAGCCAGGAGCTTCAGTCAGCTGAAAGCGAACGTAGCACTCGACATATTGAGATAGCCTTACCAGAAGGAGTTACTTATCAGGAAGGAGACCATCTTGGAGTGCTTCCAAGTAACAGTCAAAAAAATGTCAACCGAATTTTAAAACGATTTGGATTAAACGGGAATGATCAAGTCATATTGAGTACAAGTGGAAGTAGTACAGTTCATCTTCCTTTGGACCGTCCTGTTAGTTTATTTGATCTTCTTAGCCATAGTGTTGAGATTCAAGAAGTGGCAACTCGAGCACAAATACGAGAATTGGCAAGATTTACAGTTTGTCCTCCTCATAAATACGAATTGGAAGCATTATTGACAGATGGAGTTTATCAGGACCAAGTACTAAAGAAACGTATTTCAATGTTGGATCTTCTTGAAAAGTATGAAGCGTGTGAAATCCCATTTGAACGCTTTTTAGAACTTCTTCCTGCGCTCAAACCGCGTTACTATTCTATTTCAAGTTCTCAGCTTGTTGCACAGGATCGTCTAAGTATCACAGTCGGTGTAGTGAGTGAACCTGCATGGAGTGGACAAGGAGAATATAAAGGTGTCGCTTCTAATTATTTAGCTCAGCGTCAAAATGAAGAAGAGATTTCTTGTTTTATTCGAATTCCAGAATCAAGATTCCAGTTGCCTGAAAATCCAGAAACGCCAATTATCATGGTTGGACCAGGTACAGGAGTTGCACCATTCCGTGGATTCTTACAAACGCGTCGTGTTCAACAGCAAAAAGGTGTTAACTTAGGGGAAGCACACCTGTATTTTGGCTGTCGTCATCCTGAAAAAGATTATCTTTATCGTACAGAACTGGAAAGAGATAAAAAAGATGGCTTAATCTCTTTACACACAGCTTTTTCTCGCTGGGAAGGACATCCCAAAACATATGTACAGCATTTAATGAAACAAGATGGAGCGAAGTTAATTTCGTTATTAGATAACGGTGGCTACCTTTATATATGTGGTGATGGAAGTCGAATGGCTCCGGATGTAGAAGATACTCTTTGTCACGCATATCAAGAAGTTCATGGAGTCAGTGAACAAGAGGCAAGAAATTGGTTGGATCAGTTACAACATGAAGGACGATATGGAAAAGATGTTTGGGCTGGAATCTGAATTTATCCCGCATTAACCGGCAGTAATACTCTCACCTCAAAATTCAGCGAAAGCAAAGAAGTTAGGTGAGAGTATTACTGCCCGTAAAATCCCGATTGGTTCAACTAATAATCAGTGGGGATGAAGAAAACCCCACTGATTAAAGTTTCACTTTATACTCACTTTTACAAGTTACTATTTTAGGAGGACTAATCATGACAACTAGCAATACATACAAATTTTATTTAAACGGAGAATGGAGAGAAAGCTCTTCAGGATAAACAAACGAAATTCTATCTCCATACTTACACGAAGTAATTGGTCAAGTACAAGCAATTACTCGCGGCGAAGTAGATGAAGCAATTGCTTCTGCAAAAGAAGGGGTACCGCCAGCATTTCGGAAAAAACCCACGCTAAGAGCATACAAGATTTTATACAGTTTTTCGGCTAATTCAGTAACAAACGAGAACCCTAAAACCTACGCCAGGATAGGAATGTATAAAAAATTGCATAGAATCATAGAAAAAGAAAAAAACGGATTCCTTGTGAGAGTAGGGATCCGCTTTTTCTCTTGCTACGGATAATGATGCGTTATGTTAATTAGGTTTGGATACCGTATACATCGTCTTTTTTTTAACTAAGAGTTTGGATTCATACAGTAAGAATTTTTTTAATTATTAAATAATAAAAAATGGACCCATATTATAACTGAAAGAGGTATGTTATTATCAGAATAAGGGTTTTACCCTTATTTACTTTTTATAGGAGAGTGTTTAACATGATTATCAAGTTCATTCGTTTACGTTAATTTTAAACACAATTCATTATGCCCAGCTATTTTTTTAAAAACATGTGAGTTTATTTGAGTGTGTCTTTTTTATTAACTAAATACGAATGAAATGAGGAGTTAATCATGACTGAAAAGATTATTAAAATTAATGAAATTGATATATGTACAGAGAGCTTTGGCAATTCAGCAAATCCAGCAGTCTTACTGATTATGGGAGCCATGTGTTCAATGGTTTATTGGGATGAGGAATTTTGTCAACAATTAGCTGATACGGGTCGATATGTTATTCGTTATGATAATAGAGATGTCGGACGGTCAACTACTTATGAACCGGGGAGTTCCCACTATACTGTGGTAGATATGGCTGATGATGCGATTGGGGTACTCAATGCATATCATATTGACGAAGCACATATTGTTGGGATGTCATTGGGTGGAATGATTGCTCAAATTGTAGCCTTAAGGAACCCTCAGAGAGTTCTTAGTATAACTTTGATTGCATCAAGTATTTTTGGTTCTGAAGACAACAACCGAAATTTGCCTCCGATCGATGAGAAAATACTCACTTACCATGCTAATGCGGCCAAACTAAATTGGTCGGATGAAGAATCTGTTGCAAATTACTTGGTTGCAGGATCAGCTTTACTCTGTGGTTCAAAGCATAAATTCGATGAGAAGAGGGCTAATAAGCAGGTAGAAAAAGAAATAAAAAGAGCAAATAACCTACTCGGTATGTTTAATCACTCCCTTCTTAAAGGCGATGATTTTTATGAGGGGAAGTTAAAAGGAATTAATATACCTACTTTGGTTATCCATGGTACAGAAGATACAGTGCTTCCATACGAGCATGGTCTAGCTCTTATTAATGAAATTCCGCATGCTTTGTTATTAACCCTAGAAGGATCAGGGCACGAGATTCACTGCGACGATTGGGATCATATAATCAACGCTATTTCGAACCATACTTCAGTCCTGTAATCATTATAGGAATCGTACAAAACAAAAAACACTTAGAAAAAGGGTTACAATCGAATCTACAACCCTTTCTTTCTATTAAAAATCAGTTTTGGAACTGTTATTCAGTTAAAGAATATTAATATTCAGTGATTAATATTTCCTTCCGATAACGATAATTATGTGAATACGAAAGTCCTCCAGTTAAACAATCTGGAGGACTTTTAATAGTCTTCTAAATGCATTGAATCCCGATAATGTTACGTTATGTTAACTGAACATGTATGGGATATTCATGTTTTATTCTTTTTTATTATTGTTCTGATACCTAATGCAAAACATATAATCCCTATTATTTTCATTAGAGTATTACCTATATCTCCAAGACTATTAACTGTTAAATTAATTAACAAACTTCCCAATAGAAAAAGAAATATACCAAATAACATTTTCAATAAAATTAACACCTAACTTCTTTATAAAATTTTTTAAAATTTTACCCCTTCTTTTAATAATTGGATAAATTTACATTTTACCCTTTTCTTTTTACGTAGAATACTCAAGATCAAAAAGTATTCGTTATAACTTCCGTTTTCGATAATTATGTGAACACGAAAGTCCTCCAGTTAAATAATCTGGAGGACTTTTAATAGTCTTCTAAATACATTGAATCCCGATAATGATGCGTTACTCTTATTCACCTTTTTTATTCGGTTCTTGGATTTGAAGTAATTCAACAAAAACATTTAGCATGTCCTGTATTTGAATTCGATTGTCTACAAAATGTTGCAAATTAAATCCATTAAAAATAGCCCTACCTGTAATTGCTAAAGTTCTGGTATCTAATGAACTTCCAATTATACCTTCATCTTTCATTCTCTGAAAAAAATGTGTAAGTATTGATCTCCATTCTTCCATCTGAAGAATCAGCCTTTCTTTTATTAGAGG
>NZ_NUQE01000035.1:37765-38026 GCF_002582035.1 Bacillus pseudomycoides | reverse complement strand
ACCCATGCCTGGGACACCACCCATACCCATGCCTGGGAAACCCCCCATCCCCATGCCTGGGAACCCACCCATGCCCGGGAAACCGCCCTTACCCTTGCCTAGTAAGCTGCCTAGGATGCCGCCCTTGCCCTTGCCTAGGAAACCACCCATGCCCATGCCTGGGAAGCCACCCATACCCATGCCCGGGGAGCCTCCCATACCCATGCCTGGGAAGCCACCCATACCCATGCCTGGGAAGCCTCCCATACCCATGCCTGGGAA
>NZ_NUQE01000035.1:0-37722 GCF_002582035.1 Bacillus pseudomycoides | reverse complement strand
CCGCCCTTACCCTTGCCTAGGAGGCTGCCTAGGAGACCGCCCATGCCTGGGAAACCTATACGTTGAGAATCTAATAGCATGTTTCCACCTACTTTGTATAAATATTTCATAGTCTTTTACATGCTATGCTAAAAAAAAATAAAGGAGCTTATTCTCCTTTTAAATTAGGCGGACTAACTACCGTTAAAGATAAGTTATAATGCTATATTATGTATCTTATGTGCTGTATTTTATGCAATTCTAAGTAACCTATATATAAATTTTCAGAATAACAATATCGCTATGTCAAAGATTTAGAGATTACTTGCAATCGCTCTGAAGTTTTTGTACCAGAAAATATACTGTTCGTGTCAACCTTTCATGATGCCGTATTTCGTCCGGTTCATTCACATTGACGCTTCTTTAGCCCGCTATTCGCAAGCAATAAGAGCCGATTGGTTCAACTCCATACCCGCCTACTGTGCAGATGGCGCCGGCTTAAGCTAGTAGTCGTTTCTTGTCTTCTTTTCACTAACGAAATAGGAGGCGTATTGCTTTATCTTAGGATATACATAATTAATTTTTGTGGGACGAGCATACACTCATTTTCAACTTGATCACATACAATAATTAGAATAGTAAATGAGGAGGTGCACAATAATGTCGAAGCCAGCCTATGGTTACGTTACACTTGTGGGTTCCAAACCTATAGAAGTCAAATCAGGTGCAAACATAAAGTTTAATAGAAACGGTCCATTAAATCATGTCGTGTTTACCCCACCTAGTGACACCCTAATAATTCCTAAATCAGGAGACTATAAAATCGAATTTATATTATTAATTGATGGTCCTGCTTCTAGTTCAGTATATGGTTTAATTTTAAATGATTCTTTAGTACGTGGGCGACTTACTAATTATGGTATACAAAGACTAGTAGATGGAGCGAGTCTGATGCTTACTGGACAAGCTATTATCCATATTCCCAAACGTTCAAAACTACAACTTAGAAATATAGGATCCACTACAGATGCGTTACTACCAATTCTAAACGGACAAAAAATTAATGCTGCATCATTAACTATTGAGAAGCTTAGCTAGTAAAATTTATTTGTGCAGCAGCCGGAATCATAGTTTACGGTAAAATAGCGTTCTATCAATAGATAGAACGCTATTTTATGCATCATTACACATCAAAAAACTAGCAAATTCACTTATTCAGCTACAGTCATCTTCTTCTTCTTCTTTACTTCTTCTTCCGACGGAACAAATCGAGTGTTTTGTACCCTTGTGAAAGGATATCAACCATTTGTTGCTGACGCTTATCGCGTGTTTGTTGTTGCTTCGCCGAGAATATGTGACGTGCCCAGTCTTTTTGATATCCAGGTGTTAAGCTTTGGTAAAACTTAAGTTCATTTGGATGATCGGCTAATAATGCTTCCACGTCCTTAACATTGTCCTCATAATCCGCAACGCACTGGCTGGCACTCGGTGTTCTCTTTGCTTTCTTTTTTTCACGTTTTAAACCAACAACAGTGAAAACATCATCCATACTTACCATACGCGCGAACTTAATATCGCTATTACCTACATATCCATCCTCTCCAACGTTCATTGCTGGAAACATTTCATCTCTGTGAATAAAGGTTTTATAACGAGTATTCCCTTTTTTCGGATATGCGAAAAATACATAACCTTTCTCAAGTAAAAGCTGTTCATTGTTAATGATAAATTGTGTATGTGTAACCATCTCATCAATTGTTTCTACAAAAATGAAAATAGCATCATGATCTTTAGAAAAGGTAGTCATTTGTTCAGTAAAGACATCATAGTCGCTTGGTTGATTGATTACAGCCATATTTGTGAATTTATTTAGTTTTAATTTATCGATAATTGTCATAACAGGCTCCTTCATTTTTATTACAATTTAAATTTTATTTATTTCCTATTTAATAGTTGCACCTGATCATTCAGTAACTATAAGTATACTTAAATTCAAATTCTAAAATAGTTTAAGTCCTAATAAAGTGTATCTTATTCAGATAAAAATGTCTGCAAAGATGATCACTGGTTCATAGACGTTCGGAAATACTTTCTTAAAACAAAAAGACAGACCATACAATTAATAGTCTGCCTTTTCGTTTATCTTAAAAATGTAGTATTAGTCCACTTTTTGCTTTTTGCCTGCAAAAACAGAACATAAAATTAAGATAACTAGAATACCTAAACAAACAAAAATACTCGCTCGGTTCTGATCGCTGAATGCAAATGCCACGCAGCTAATAGTTAATGCCATTGCAGTAAATGAGGTCACATATGGAAATCCCCATACTTTAAAATGCGGCAACTTTGTATATGATTTGCGAAGCTTCAGTTGTGCTAAACATATGCTGATCCACACCAATGATACCGTAAATCCCGGTATTGCCATCAAATACCCAAAAACACGGTCAGGTGAAAAGTACGCAACAGATGTCCCCCCAATAAGAATGATAGAGCTCAAGATAACGCCATATAATGGAACACCGTTCTTAGAAACATATGAAAATAGTTTCGGTGCTTCCCCTTCTGTAGCTAAGGAATGCAGCATACGTGTACAGCCATAAATACCGGAGTTTGCAGCGGACAAAACAGCTGTAATAAGGACGAAGTTCATAATATGAGCCGCTCCTTTTAATCCGACTGCAGATAACACTTGTACAAACGGGCTTGCTTGGTTGCCGATTTCATCCCATGGAATTAATCCGCAAATGACAAGGATTGGGAGCGTATAGAATAATACGATTCTCCAAATTACTCCTTTAATCACTTTAGGCAATACCTTTTCTGCATCCTTCGTTTCTGTTAAAGTCAATCCGATAAGTTCAGAACCACCGTAAGAAAAAATTACAACTAACAATGCGGAAAATACTCCTGACCAGCCGTGCGGGAAGAATCCCTGGTGCTGTACATAGTTTTGCATATAGTTAGTTCCATCACTCGGGATAATTCCGAATAAAATACCTGCACCTAAAATAAGAAATAGAACAATCATCGTAACTTTAATTCCGGCAAACCAAAATTCAAACTCTCCGTAATTCTTCACATTCATAAAATTAATAACCACAATGAAAATAGCACTAATAAAGCTTAAAGACCATAAAGACATAGAAGGAAACCAATATTGCAGAAAGCTTCCCGCAGCTGTCACTTCAATGACACATACAACTAACCACATGAAACAGTACAGCCATCCGATCACAAAAGACACGTTCGTTCCAAATGCTTTACGAACAAACCCTTTCATATTCATCCCAGGATAAGCGATGGCCATCTCCGCAATTGCACTCATTACAACAAGAAGCAATAATCCTGCAAACAGATAAGAAAAAATAACTGCCGGACCCGCTATCGATACTGTTTCAGAAGACCCTTTAAATATACCTGTACCGATCGCTCCTCCGAGTGCCATCAAACGGATATGCCGCGGCAATAATTTTTTTTGTAATTCCATATTTTTTCCTCCTCATTTCAATATAAAGATTTATTTATCCAACAAAAGATTCCATAGAATCAAGTGTAGTTTTTCTTTCAATAAAAAAAAATCGTCCCTGTCCTAAATGACAGGGACGATTTACACCGCGGTACCACCCTAATTGCAAACTTAAGTCTGCCTCTTAATTTTGTTAACGATCTTTTGACCGCTCTTCCCTCTATAAAGGTCTCCCCTTATTTCGAAAAAGATGCTCCGGGATTGAAATTCACACTTATTTATGTACTGATTCGCACCTTCCATCAGCTCTCTGAAACATGGAAATAAGCATTACTGTATTCCTTTCATTGCACTTCCTATATTCTGTTTTTCCATATTAATAAAAAAGTCCCTACTGATTGTATCAGTAGGGACGAATATATCGCGGTACCACCCTAGTTGCAGACTTAGTCTGCCTCTCGACTTTGTTAACGATCATTTTTGACCGTTTTTCCCTTCATAAAGGTCGCCCTTTACTTCGAAAAAAAATGCTCCAGGATCGAACTTCATCCTTATCTTTGTACTGATTTCCACCTTCCATCAGCTCTCTAAAACAGTGAGATAAGCACTACTTATATTCCCTTCATTGCTCAATTATATTTCAATTTATATGACGTAATTACGTTCTTTAGTAAGTATGTTTTGTATTATAGGGGTTACATTAATATTCTGTCAATGGTTTTAAGCAATATTTATTTAGGTATTGCTTAAGGATCTATACTCATAATTTTAAAAGAAAACCCGAATGGAGCCACATATGTGACTCATCAATGAATCTGTGAAACAATCCCTACCATAATAATAGGTTATGTTAATTTTACGTGGGGAATTTTTATTTTTTTATTTCAAATATTTAGAATTAACATTAAAATAAATAACAGGAGAGGGATTATGGAAATTACAAATTATAAATAACGAGGAGATAGAGATGAAAGTACAATTAAAAGCTGATTTAATGCTACTAATGGTTACATTTTTTTGGGGTGCATCCATCTTACTTACAAAGATTGGTCTCAATTACGTAGAAGAATATAATTTAATCGCATTACGTTTTATTATTGCTTTTCTGTTGTCAGGTATAGTATTTTACAAGCACTTATTCAAAATTGATTTTAAAACTGTAAAATATGCGTTTATATTAGCTTCTATTTTGTTTATGGTTTATGTTTTTGCGACTTTTGGTACAAAGTATACAAGTGTTTCTAACGCCGGTTTCTTAATGAGTCTCACAGTCATTTTTATTCCAATAATATCATCTATATTTTTAAAACAAAGACCTGAAAAAAAAGTTGTATTGGGGATTGTTTTAACCATAGTAGGAATAGGATTATTAACGTTAAATAGCGAATTTAAAATAGCTTATGGTGATATATTATGTATCTTATGTGCTTTATTTTATGCAGTTCATGTCATCGTTACTGGAACAGTAACTAAGCATGTTAATTCAATTGCTCTTGGGGTAGTACAACTAGGTTTTGTTGGCCTATTTAGTCTCATTTTCTCAATGTTTATGGAAACCCCAAAACTTCCTGACACTGTTGAATCATGGTTTACAATCTTAGCCTTAAGTATATTTTGTACAGCAATGGCTTTCATTGTTCAGGTTATTGCACAGCAATATACTAGTCCTACACATACAGGTCTTATTTTTTCATTAGAACCTGTTTTTTCTGCAGGTTTTGCTTTCTTTTTCACGGGTGAAACGCTCACACTTAAAGGTTACTTAGGTGCAACACTCATATTATTAAGTGTATTAATTGCTGAACTAGATTTGAAAAGTTTATTAAAACTAAATTACAAGAAAAATATGGAATGAATATTTTGCCGCGGCAGATAAAATACATTCATGTTGAGAATATTCATTTGTATCATTTTATTCTCCTAACCTAGATTTACTTCTAATAACACTGATTATGTGAATGAAAAGGAGCGCCCATCTTCAGGCGCTCCTTTCGTTATGAATCGCTTATACCAGCATTCTTACGTCCAACCTAAAGTACACGTAGACACTAATACAGTCAATCCTTTCTTATACATTACCAACCTACAAGAAAAGCGAGCATTTCTGCCCGCCTTTGTTATTATTTCATTCCCATTTGTGCTTTAGAAGACGCTTTACCATAAATACCTTTGTTTCTACATCCAAAAAATTAACTATAGACCGGTTCTTTTCCGTTTAGACCAAGCGTCTGCGATGTTGAAGTATGAATTTCTTGGTAAAGCTCTGGATTTTCCACTAGTGACACGCCATAAGAAGGAATCATTTCTTTTATTTTCGGTTCCCACTCTTTCATATGTTGTGGGAAGCATTTTCCTAATACCTCAAGCATAACGTGAATGGCAGTAGAAGCACCCGGAGAAGCGCCAAGCAATGCAGCTATCGAGCCATCAGCGGCACTAACAACTTCCGTACCAAATTGAAGTGTTCCTTTACCGCCGGCATCAGTATCTTTAATAACTTGCACACGTTGGCCCGCTACCACTATATCCCAATCCTCGCTTTTGGCGTTCGGAATAAACTCGCGTAATTCTTCCATGCGCTTTTCATTCGATAACATAACTTGCTGGATCAGGTATTTTGTCAATGACATCTCTTTTACGCCCGCTGCCAACATAGTGAAAACATTATTCGGTTTTACAGAACCTATCAAATCAAAATTCGAACCAGTTTTTAAGAACTTTGGTGAGAAGCCGGCAAACGGTCCAAACAGCAATGTTTTTTTGTTGTCGATATATCTTGTATCAAGGTGCGGAACAGACATTGGAGGAGCACCAACCTTAGCTTTACCGTATACTTTTGCATGATGCTGTGCTACAACTTCCGGATTTTTACACACCATAAATAATCCGCTTACCGGGAACCCTCCAATATGTTTTGACTCAGGAATACCGGTTTTTTGTAGTAAAGGCAGACTTCCGCCCCCACCGCCGATAAAAACGAATTTTGCAGTATGGTATTCGATTTTACCGCTATCGATATCATGCACTTTCACTTCCCAAGAGCCGTCGCTAGTACGTTTAATATCCTCAACACTATGCTTATAGTTTATCTCAACGTTTTTACTCTGTAAGTGGTCAAACAACATGCGTGTTAAAGCACCAAAGTTAACATCCGTTCCAGAATCGATGTTTGTTGCCGCTATCGGTTCATTCGATGTACGGCCTTCCATGATAAGCGGAACCCATTCCTTCAGTTTTTCAGGGTCATCGGAAAATTCCATCCCTTGAAACAGGGGATTTTTTGAAAGCGCTTCAAAACGTTTTTTCAAAAACGATACATTTTTTTCCCCTTGTACTAAACTCATATGAGGTATTGGCATGATAAAGTCTTGCGGATTACGAATCAGATTACTATTTACAAGATAAGACCAAAACTGTCTTGAAAGCTGAAACTGTTCATTAATTTTTATAGCTTTGCTAATATCTATAGATCCGTCAGATTTTTCGGATGTATAGTTAAGCTCACACAGTGCAGAATGTCCCGTACCCGCATTATTCCATTCGTTAGAGCTTTCTTCTCCTGCGTTTGCGAGTTTCTCAAATACTTTGATTTCCCATTCAGGTGATAACTCTTTCAGTAATGATCCCAAAGTCGCGCTCATGACTCCGGCACCAATTAAGATAACGTCTGTTTTCTTCTGTATTTTGCTCATAATAACCTTCCTCATCCCCTATTATATTTACAAAAAAGCGTAGGTGCCACCTAGACCCCACCTAGTAACACACCTTTTTTATCTTAATTATAACCCATCTCATAGTCTATTATAATTATTAATAGAGTAAAATATCTACTATTATCTATTATCTGATAATTAATTATACACCAATTAAAGCTGATAAAAAAGTGAGAAGTTCGTCCACAAGGCCCTAAGAACACGCAAGAACCAAAGCCTTCACTCATTTACTTTTTTCTGTTTGTCTGCAGCCATTAATCATTTTGTCTCTTGTTGTTCACAAATCAGTCCCATAAGATGCTTATCCTATTCGTAGAATGATACACCGTATCTATCATGTTATACTCTTTTTGTTGGATCTATTTTTTGACGTGATTTTCTGCGATACAGAACGGTCCAAATAATTGCAAGTACAATGAATCCATACGTGACCAAACTAGAAATTGCTAAAAACGTAGAAACTGAAAGACTATAGACAAGCACCACTTTTAGCAATGCTTCGCCTAATAAAACAATCCCCCACCCTGCTGTCATGATTCGTAATACTTTACGAAAGTAAGCGTTGTTCCACTTATCAGCAAAAGCCGCCTGTTCTTTTTGTGTTTTTCCGACAGTAAATCGTAAAGCGAAATAATAGATCAGAGGTCTTCGAGTGATAAGAGAGCCAAGGAAAATTAATCCCATAACTCCTGTGACAAAGGATTCTCGAACCAAAATAAGTCTTTCGTCTCCACCAATGAGAGCAGCGAGAATTCCAAGAATAAATCCAACTAACATAAACACTGCAAATGCATCCCATTTTCTATACTTCAGAAAATAGATTATAGTTTCTACTAAAGGAATCATTGTGGCAATTGTGAGCGCTGTGATGTTCGACACATGGCCTAATAACAGCTCGTAAACTAAAATGGGCAATGCCGCATTAATAAGTAAAGAAAGGATAATTCCACGTACAATTTGTTTTCGTTCCATGTTACATCCCCTCCTCTGCTCTTCCGATTTCATCCATGGTTTGAGCATCTAAAGCCAATGAACAGGTAATTCTTCCCCACCTTAAACTGAGCTATGCCCTACACGTTTTGAAGGTTTAGTTTTCTTACCAATTTTCCTATAAAGTAACAAATATAAGGAAAATCAGCATAGTATAAATATATGTCCAATCAGCTGAATGGTTGACTATTTTTAAATCGCTCATATTACCAATAAACATTCTCTTTCATAACTAAATTAATCTATCTTTACCAAAATAAAGAACTAATATTTTCCTTCAATAATTACTTTCATTTTTTACAAAGTTGAGTGTCTAACTTAAACTAACCTGCTCCACCCCTCTTCCTCTCTCAATTAATAAAAATTAACAATCAATTCAAAATCTTATCTTTTTTCCTATTATACTTTGCTATATTGTTGTATAATATTTTTGAAAGCGTTTATTATTTTAATATACATAATTTAAAACGTTTTTATTTGAACATTCACACATTTCAGATTATTTACCAGCTAGTGATTCAATTCCAATTTATCCCTAAATTTAATTTATCACAATATATGTAGCGATTTTTTTCACACTAATTTACTTGATAATAGGAATAACCCTCTGGGTGATAAGTAATTGTGAATGTTTTTTCACAAAACAGATAAGTAATAACGTTTTGTATTATGTAAATTATCGTAATAACATAAGAAATATAAAATGAATTGCACTCGTTACTATTTCATTCATATTGAAAGAAACAGCCTAACGAGTAGGAGGTTTAGTCAAATGACGAGTAAGAATACAAACGAAAACAACCCTTGGGCTAAGTTCCATGGTCCTAACCTTGGCTATGTCATTGAACAGTACGATCTATATGTAGCTCAGGAAGGTTCTGTTGATCCGGAGTTAGAAGAGCTTTTTGCAAGATGGGGCGCTCCTCCTTTTCATGCAGATTTTACAAATGTAAACAGCAATGTCTCTAATTTTTCTTCTCAAAATAATACAGATATAGAAAAAGTTCTAAAAGCTGCAAAGGTTTTAGAAAATATTCGTTCATACGGTCACCTATCTGCACATATTAATCCGCTGGAGGAAAAAGTGGATGGGCAGTTTTCTTTAGAGGGACTAGGCGAAAATGATTTGAAAGCGATTTCATCAAAAATGGTTTGGGCAAACGCACCCGCGGATGTTCAAACAGCATTTGATGCCGTTAATAGATTAAAAGATGTTTATTCAAAATCTTTAGCTTATGAGTTCGCTCATGTACACGATAGTGAAGAACGTGCATGGCTGCAAGAAATGGTTGAATCAACTTCCCTATATCAGCCATTATCAAACG
This sequence comes from Bacillus pseudomycoides, assembly GCF_002582035.1. Lineage (GTDB taxonomy): Bacteria > Bacillota > Bacilli > Bacillales > Bacillaceae_G > Bacillus_A > Bacillus_A pseudomycoides_B. The sequence goes on along the minus strand of NZ_NUQE01000035.1, from coordinate 28,246 downwards.
AAAAACGAATTGCAGTCTTAAAACGATTAACAGCAGTCGAAGGTTTCGAGCAATTTTTGCATAAAACATTTGTTGGTCAAAAACGCTTTTCTATAGAAGGCGTTGACATGCTTGTCCCTATGCTTGATGAAATTATTTCTGAAGGCACTAAGGGCGGAGTGAAAGATATTATGATTGGTATGGCTCACCGCGGACGTCTTAGCGTGCTTGCTCATACATTAGAAAAACCGTATAGTCACATGTTTACTGAATTTAAACATTCAGCACCAATGCAAGGCAAGGACAAAAATAATGTCGGCTGGACAGGTGATGTTAAGTATCATTTAGGTAAACAGCAATTAATTGATTCTGATGGTGCTCTTACTCGAGTTACATTAGCTAATAACCCAAGCCACTTAGAATTCGTAGACCCAGTTATTGAAGGCTTTGCACGTGCCGCTCAGGAAAATCGTGAGCAAGCAGGTTATCCAAAGCAAGATGTTTCTAAATCTTTTGCAATTTTAGTACACGGTGATGCTGCTTTCCCTGGTCAAGGTATCGTACCTGAGACGCTGAACTTAAGCAGACTGAAAGGTTATCAAACAGGCGGCACAATTCATATTATCGCGAATAACGCAGTCGGATTCACAACTGATAGTTCTGATTCCCGTTCTACAAGATATTCTAGCGACCTTGCGAAAGGCTTTGATATTCCGATTGTGCACGTAAATGCTGATGACCCTGAAGCATGTCTTATTGCAGCTACTCTTGCATTCCAATACCGCACGCTGTTCAAAAAGGATTTCCTAATTGACTTAATCGGATATCGCCGCTTTGGTCATAACGAAATGGATGATCCAGCAGTTACACAACCGAAAGTATATAAAAAGGTTAGCAAGCACCCTACTGTAAGAGTTTTATACGCTGAGCAATTACAAACAAAAGGAATTCTACATGCAGAAGAAGTTGAAACAATTACGCAATTCGTGCAAGAGCATTTGAAAGCTGAATATGCTCAAGTTTCTTCAGATAAAAAAGAAGTAACTGCTAATATTCCAGTTCCAGAAGTAGTTGCAAATGGAATTCCACAAATGATGACAGGTGTTCCATTAGAAACACTTCAAGAATTAAATACGAGTCTTCTTCAATGGCCAGAAGGTTTTAACGTATATCCAAAGTTGAAAAAAATTCTTGAGCGTCGTGAGAATGCATTTAAAGATGGCGGTAAACTAGAATGGGCAAATGCCGAAGCGTTAGCGTTTGCTTCGATTTTACAAGACGGCACGCCAATCCGTCTGACAGGACAAGATTCAGAGCGCGGTACATTCGCACAGCGCCATGTTGTACTACATGATACAGAAACAAACGAAACATATTCGCCAATGCATCGTCTACCACAAGCACGCGCTTCTTTCGCGGTTCATAATAGCCCGCTTTCAGAAGCTGCTGTTGTAGGATTTGAATATGGCTATAATGTATTTTCTCCTGAAACACTTACAATGTGGGAAGCACAATACGGAGACTTCTCCAATACAGCTCAAGCACTGTTCGATCAATTTGTTTCAGCAGGAAGAGCAAAATGGGGACAAAAATCTGGACTTGTCCTACTCCTTCCTCACGGTTATGAGGGGCAAGGTCCTGAGCATTCCAGCGCTCGTCCAGAACGTTTCTTACAGCTTGCTGCAGAGAATAACTGGACAGTTGCAAACTTAACAAGTGCAGCGCAATATTTCCATATTCTGCGCCGCCAAGCAGCAAGTCTTGGAACAGACTTTGTAAGACCATTAGTTATTATGACGCCAAAGAGCTTGTTACGTCATCCACTTACATCTTCACCTGCTTCTGAGCTAAGTGAAGGCAGCTTCCAAACGGCTGTAGAGCAACCAAACCTTGGAACAAAAACAAGTAAAGTGAAACGTCTCGTATTAACTACAGGTAAAATGGCAATCGACTTAGCAGTAGATATTGAATCTAGCAAACAAGAGCATACGCTAGATGAAGTGCATATCGTTCGCGTTGAACAACTGTACCCATTCCCTAAAGAGAAAATCCAAGCAATCGCTCAGCGTTATAAAAACTTGGAAGAAATCGTATGGGTACAGGAAGAGCCAAGAAATATGGGCGCTTGGCATTATATCGCACCAATTTTATTCGAACTTGCTTCTGGCAATGTGAAAGTGAACTATATTGGACGTCCGGACCGTTCAAGTCCATCAGGCGGCGATCCACATGTTCATAGAAAAGAGCAAGAGTTAATTATTAATCAAACACTTAATATCAATTTCAAGTTACAAGAAGAAAAAGACTTCGTTCACAATAAGTAATAAAGTATTCCCATGAATGGGGGGCGTTCCCCCATTCATGTTTAGAGAAGCTTATTACAAAACATATTAAATCAATTGTTAGGCAAATAGGGGAGGACATTTAAAATGATTGAAATTAAAGTACCTGAGCTTGCAGAATCTATTACAGAAGGAACTATTTCACAATGGCTTATCAACGTAGGTGACAAAGTTGAGAAAGGCGCAAGCGTTGTTGAGCTTGAAACGGATAAAGTCAATGTAGAAATCATTGCAGAAGATTCAGGTATTGTATCACAACTACTAGGTGAACCTGGAGATACAGTTGAAATTGGGGATGTTATTGCAGTTTTAGATGCAAACGGAACAGCAGTAAGTACACCTGCTCCAGCAGAGCCAAAACAAGAAGTTACTGAAGCACCAAAAGCTGAGGCTCCAAGTGCGGCGCCAAATAAAGCACCGATGCAAGGCCTTCCAAATACGGACCGCCCTATCGCATCACCTGCGGCTAGAAAAATGGCACGTGAATTAGGAATCGACTTAAATGAAGTACGCAGCACTGATCCACTTGGCCGTGTAAGACCGCATGATGTACAAGCACATGCTGCAGCGCCAAAAGAACAACCAAAACAAGAAAAACAAAGTCCAAAACCAGCTGCAACTACTGAGTTTGAAAAACCAGTTGAGCGCGTAAAAATGTCCCGCCGCCGTCAAACAATTGCAAAACGTCTTGTAGAAGTTCAACAAACATCTGCAATGTTAACAACATTTAACGAAGTTGATATGACTGCTATCATGGAATTACGTAAAGAACGTAAAGATTCATTCGAGAAAAAACATGATGTTCGTCTTGGCTTTATGTCATTCTTCACAAAAGCAGTTGTAGCAGCATTAAAACAATTCCCATTATTAAATGCTGAAATTCAAGGTGACGAGCTTATCATTAAAAAATTCTATGATATCGGAATCGCAGTAGCAGCTCCAGATGGATTAGTTGTTCCAGTTGTGCGTGATGCAAACCAAATGAACTTCGCTGAAATCGAAAGCGAAATTCGCGAACTAGGTAAAAAAGCACGTGATAACAAACTTACATTAAAAGAACTACAAGGTGGTACATTTACAATTACAAACGGTGGCGTGTTCGGCTCCCTTATGTCAACACCAATCCTAAACAGCCCACAAGTAGGTATTCTTGGTATGCATAAAATCCAAGTAAGACCAGTTGCAATTGATGCAGAGCGTATGGAAAACCGTCCAATGATGTACCTTGCTCTATCTTATGACCACCGCATTGTAGATGGAAAAGAGGCTGTTAGCTTCCTTGTTGCAGTTAAAGAAATGCTTGAAGATCCAAAATCATTATTATTAGAAGGTTGATAGACTTTCGCAATAATAAAAGGCTGTATGAAATTTTCATACAGCCTTTTTCTTATAAAAACATATCAGTAATGACTCCTTTATGATTGTGGCTGAAGTCTTTAAAATCAATTATCATATGCATAAATAGAAAACGAAAAAAAATTAGAAGTTTTATTGGAAAGCACCGGATTTCATCACCTGAAATTTCCCGAAGAAAAAGGTTGCCTTCGTGTAATAGCTAGTAGTGAAAAGCAGACCTTACAAGGCCTGCTTTTCACTACTAAATCACTTTAAAAATACTCTTAATCTGTCTTGCGAATAACCAATTCTTCGCTCCGCAATTATCATTTAAACTATCTAACATAAGAGAATTCCCATTAGCAAATGCTATATGTAACGTTGTATTTTTGGCATTTGTTTTCAAATCTATATTAATAATATCCTGATATTTTAACTTTTCAACGTGAATATAATCTTCTTTCATCTGTCCAACAACAACATGGTCTTGGAAAAAGAAGAATACTTCTGCTTTTTTCCCAAAACAAAATACATATTTTGTATAAATTAATGTAGATATGTCAATAGAAACACATAATTCCTTCATCTCTTGAACGACTTCTCCAAGATCCTCCTCGTGTCTTACATTCGATTCAGCAATCCATTCTTCTAATGTTTTCATATTTAGTGCCATTTTTTATCCTCCTGCGTCATTCATTACTAGCTTATATGTATTTACATCATCATAAGATTTTTATTCATATATTTACGACATCCTATTCTTAGCGTCTATCATTCAGCGTGTTTCTTATTTACTCAAAAAAAAAAACGATATGAACATATAATAGACAAGCGCAATATTTTCTAAGGTTAAATATTATATCATACATTTTTCATATAAAAAATAGCACTCCTGAAAGAAATGCTATTCCGCTCGCCGCGCTGCTTGTTGAATTGAATCCCAAACACTGTTATATGGCGGTGCATAGCTTAAATCGATGTCTTCTAAAACATGAATGCTCATTTTATGAAATAGTGCCATCGCGATTTCTACTTCCATAACAAAAATAATTGTAGACTAATGCTAAGGAACTCATGTAATCTACTATTTATAAAGTGAAACTTCCATCAGTGGGGGTTTTTCATCCCACTGATGGTTAGTTGAACCAATCGGGCTTTTACGGGCAGTTGACCCCCACCTTTCTTCTTCATATTCTCTTAATCTTGAGGTGGGGGTCTTACTGCCCGCGAATAGCGGGATAAAATTACACACAAACAAGGTGACAAAATGGAATTAGGAAACTTCTTTTTTACTACGCTTATTACAACCTTTATACAGTTAGCTTCGTTAGTAGGATATATTATTTTAGTTGGATTTGTATTAGGATATTTAGAAAATCGTTCGCGAGTATATTGGACAAGGGCTTTCGGAAGAAACGGATTCCTCTTGACCTCATGGATTGGCACACCCATTCATGAGTTTGGACATGCATTTATGTGTCTCTTATTTCGGCATAAAATCATAAATATTCAGTGGTTTCCAACGAATACAAGTAACGGATATTTAGGATATGTGCAGCACGAATATAACCCTAAAAGTATATATCAAAAAATAGGGAATTTCTTTATCGGCATTGCTCCTATTTTTTCAGGGATTGCAGCGCTAATTGGTTTAATGTATTGTCTTATCCCTCACTCATACTCGGTATTTATGAATGATATTGCAGCAAATATTCAGCCAAACAGCGCCATGAGTGATATGATAAAACACACTGTTTTATCTTCAATGCTATTATTGAAAAGCATTTTTACTATTAGTAATCTATTAAATCCTTATTTTTGGATATTTCTTATCCTAGCAATTTGCATCTCTACGCATATTGCCTTAAGTAAGCCTGATATACAAGGTGCATTAAATGGACTTATCACGATCTTCTTGTTCCTATTTCTCTTCAATATTATAGGAGGCATTTTTCATTTTGATAGTCATACAATTATCGCAAATATAGCGAAGTATAATGCTTACTTCCTTGCTTTTTCTAGCATCGCTATTTTATTTTCATGCATTACTGTAGCGATAAGTTATATCCTGTACCGAATAAAACGGTAATCTAAATAAAGCATCTCTTGAAAAAAGAGATGCTTTATTCTACCCTTCTTGCTGCTTGTTGCAACGGATCCCATACACTGTTGTAAGGAGGAGAGTAACTTAAGTCTACATCTTCTAAATCATGAATCGTCATTTTATGGAACAGTGCCATCGCAAGTACATCTAGTCTTTTATCCACGCCCTGCTCCCCTATGATTTGTCCGCCTAACAACTGCTTTGTGTCTGTTCGATATAATAATTTCACGTGCAGTGATTTCTTACTTGGATAATACCCCGCTATATTTGTCGCATCAATTTTTACAATTTCATATGGTACTTGTAATTGTTTCGCTTCTTTTTCATTCAAACCCGTTCGTCCTAATGTGATATCCATAAATTTCATAACCGCTGTCCCGACAATCCCTTTAAACGCTCTTCGTTTATTAACCATATTCAATCCTGCAATTCGCCCTTGTTTGTTTGCTGTTGTTCCAAGCGGAATATGATCATGTTTCTCTTTTATAATGTGGTACTGCGTAGCACAGTCTCCTGCTGCATAAATGTCCTCTATATTTGTTTGCATATAAGCATTAACTTGGATAGCGCCTTTTTGGTGTTTGATTATCTCTGTTCCTTCTAGAAAATCAGTGTTCGGTTTGACTCCAACTGATACTAAAACAAGATCTGTTTTGTACGTTCCTTTATCTGTTTCCACAGATTCAATATACTCTTTTCCTTGAAACGATTTTACATTTTCATTTGTAAGTATCTCAATGTTATGTTTTTTTGCTTCTTCATGAATATATGCTGCCATATCCTCATCAAAAACAGTACCTACATGTTGATTCCTCTCAATCATACGTACTTTTTTACCGAGTTCAACAAATGTTTCTGCTATTTCGAGACCGATTGCCCCGCCGCCAATTATAGTAACATGTTCAACTTTCTGATTATGAAGTGTCTCCATAATTCGCTTTGCATCTGGAATCGTTTTTAATACATGAACTCCTTGCAGTTTACTCCCTCTCCAGTCCGGCATAATCGGATGCACTCCCGTTGCAATTAGTAAACGATCATATTCGTATTCGAATGGTTGTAATGTTTGCGTATGTATGCCGTGCACTTTTTTAGTCGATGGATCTATACGTGTAACTTCATGATACACCTTGGCATCAATATGATATTTGTTCCTAAATATATCAACGTCCCTGGCAATTAGTTTTTCAGTAGACTCAATAACTCCGCTGATTGCATAAGGAAGACCGCACTGCGCATACGAATATATGTCACCTTTTTCTAAAGTTATTACACTTGCTTCTTGGTCATTACGGACAATTTGCATTGCTGCGCTCATCCCAGCCGCATCGCCGCCGATAATTACATATTTCATCTCATTCACTCCTTCTATACTGCTTTCTTATTTATTGTCCGGTTTTTTTGACACGTTTTATGCATATTGATTACCATACAAAAGCGCTTCACCTGTAAATGAAGCGCTCATTCTCTACATCTCCTTCGCTGATAGCTCTTTATTCTCAAGCGTCGACGATAACATATAGTTTCCATCCTTCACTTTTACTATATATTTTGCTCGGAATGTTTTAAATACTTTTTTATCCGGTTTAAAAATCATGAATTCCTCATATACAGTGACTGCAAATTTCCCTTCTGCCAACTGTTCCATTTTCTCTACTTTTACAACTCCTAACTCTTCTGTTATCCCTTCCTTATTCAAATACGCAATGTAATCTTTCGCATCTTTATAGGATGGAGAATCAGATTCCAAATGCGGCTCAAGAATGGAAAAGTTTTTATATTGAATCGCTTCAATCCACGCTTGATGATGCCGCTCCATAAACGTCTGCATGCTCTCGTTTGTAACATTCGGTTTAGCGGTCTCAGTCTTTGACTGTTCAGGCGAAGCAGGACTATTCGTTCCCGATTGTTTAGATTCTGTATTTGATGAGTCATTCTCTGTTACTGCTTCCTTTTTAAAATTTAGCGTATAATAACGATCCTCTGTTATCTTCTCCACTTTTGTTCGCTTCACAATACCAGAATCGCTTTTCTCTAAATAAATTTCAATGCTGCCATCCGTTGCAACCGGTCCCCATTTCGCATAATCGCCATTTATAGTTATGACCGGTTTATTGTTGGCAAATAATTGGGCCCCCGCTTCATTTGTATCAATTTCAATGTAATGTCCATTTAACGAAAGATCTACTGTAACATTTTGCTGTTCGCTATCGATGAGAGCTACTTTTTGTTCTTTCTTTAAAGTTACATAATCGCTTTTAAATTCCGCTGTGAATTTCTGCGCGCCAGGAAAAAAAGGGCCGAATTGTTTTTCATATTTTTTCTCATTTGACTTTCCTAACTTCTTCTCTTCCGTTTTCAGCGTTACATCTTTTTCATCAGTCAAAATCGTTACATAGTAAGATTTTGCTCGTAATTTATATTGGTCAAATAAAAAGAACACTTTTCCCTCTTTCGCTAAAATAAAATCTGATGTATATGCTGCCTCAGGATTTACCGCTTCTTTCTGATTTTGCTGCATTCCTTGCAACATGGCATCTTTTAAGTCACTTACATAAGAAGGATTTTCTTTTATATAAGCAAATAATGATTTTACGGCATTTTCATCAATTTTCAATTGCGGATCATCCGTCGTTACCACATCTACCATTTTTTCAGTATTTCCTTCTTGTATAATAGTTATGATTCTATTGATTTGTGCTTCTGCTGAATAATATTTTAAGCCGTATATATATGCGCCTATCGCCAAAAGAATACATACAGAAGCGATAGATAACCAAACCTTCTTCGTTTTACTCATTTTTTGTTCTGCCGCTCTGTATTCTTCCCTTTTTATCGAAGATTGCTGTACTTCATTTCTCCATTCCATACCGCACTTTTGACAAAAACGTTGACTTTCTTCCAATTTTGCACCGCAATTTGTACAAAATTTCATCTATTTACCTTCCTTATCTATATTTTTATTAGAAATCTATTAGGCTTCCCAACGCTGCACTTAAGATCGTTCTTAAATAAGAAAATAGAACAATATAACTAGCAATAGAAATTAAAATATTTGAGATAACTAGCGTATATACAGGATCTAATCCACCATTATCAAACTTGACTATCGATACGATAATAGCCGCATTTATACATATCATCGCTAATCCTAAAACAAGAAGGGTTAGAAAAATCTCCATAAAGCTAAATAAAAATGTCAGTAGCAGCAAGCCAACAATAGGTGTTGATATAGTTCCCCACACACCTAGCACTTCTGTAAAAGAATAAGGGGATTTCATAAGTTTCCCGCATAAAAAAATGATGGCTCCAATAATCAAAAATAAAAACAACAAAAATAAAAACATCTTAAATGATTCCCCCAAAAGTGAAGCCTTCACTTCTGGCTTAAATGAATGATCCGATCCATTGCCGCCTATTTTCTCTATAAACCCTGTTGCCATAAATATAGTGGAACTCACCATTTTATAAAAAATGCACGCAATGAAAAAACATATTAAAACAAGACTTGTAATCCCGTTTCTTACTTCAACATTTCCATTTTTCAATACCGTGGCAGGCGATTTTAACACGTGTTTAAAAAAAGTAAAATAATTGCTTGCGAATTGCTTTGCTCGCTCTACTTTTTCATTGGGTTTCTGTTCTTGAGCCGGCACCGCCTCATATATGTGTGCAGTCCCTTCTCCTGCTGTTTGCTCCAATGGTTTTCCACAGCTCCCACAAAATTTAGCACCGCTTCCGTTTTCAGCATGACATGAGTTACATTTCACCATATCCTCTCCCTACTCATGATATTTTTACAGATTGTTACACATTCAATATATGTAATATAGGAAGAAACATACCGATTTTGAGAAAATGACACTTGAAATAAAAAGAGCGCAAATGCTGAACCTAGATATCTTCAAACTTCATCTTTTTACACAGAAAAAACAGCTCATTCTAAACGAAATGAACTGTTTTTTGATTCTAGAAATTTATAAAATGTATAAAAAAGTCAATAAGTGAACATATACAAAAAAAACACTTCTATCGCCACAATCAACACCGCCCCCAAAATCATAAACGTCGTCTTCTTCAGCAATTCATTTTCCTGAAATGGAATGTTACATAAATATGCACCAAGTGTAATTCGCGACGGGCAAGCAATCGTTGCAACAGACGAACTTGTATTTTGCACTGTTGTGACGAATTGCCACGGAAGTCCTACATTTTGTGCCGTTTGCATTTGTAATTTAATAAACATGGCGTTTGATCCGGCATTACTTCCCGTTAAAAAACCACCAATACCACCGATAAATGGTGCAACGAAAACAAACATCATTCCAAATATATGACCAGCAGCTTCCGCTAATAATGTATGCATACCTGATGCACCCATTAGTTCCGAAATGGCAATAAACATTGTCGTTGTAATCGCAAATGGGATCCATTGTTTCACTGTTTGGAACAATGACTGCCTTATTATAATAGAAGGAATACGGAAGAAAATGATGGTAAATAAACATGTAACTCCAAGCCAGAACCCTGGTGAATACAATAATTCAAGTTTATAAGAGTAAGATGGTAGGTTAATAACAGCATATGATTGCAACATACTATGAAACGATGGAACTAAGCGAGAGAGCAAGATACAAGCTGTTAAAAATAAATACGGGCTAATAATCTTTACAATAGAAACTTCCTTCTGCTGAGTAGCAGCATGTTCTGAGTACACTTCCTTCTGTTGCCTTGCCGTCATTTTAATGATGATAAATCCAAATGTTATCGTTACAATTGCGCTTAAAATCCCAGCTAGTTCAACGCTCACATATACATTAGACAAATAAATAGATAACGAGAATAACAGAAAGAATCCCGTTGCTTCTTTCCATTTCTGTACGACTGCGGACCAGCCACCAACTATATATAAAGAAAGCATGATAAAATATAAAAATATTGGAATACTTAATAGTGCTGTACCAGAGCCAAGTTGTACTAAAGGCATACCAATAAGCCCTGCTCCAATAATTGTTCCAGTTGCCATCGCTCCCCATGAGCTTGCTAATAAACCGATAAATGAAAGTAAAACCGCTTGGAACGGCTTATAACCAAGAGAAATAAAAATAGGAGCAGCCACCATGAAACCAATTCCAAAGCCGCTTACTGATTCAATAAGAGGACAAATTCCAAAACACATTAGGAGCATTTGCAATAAACGATCATGTGTAACATGTTCCATAAAGCGAGCAACTCGATCGATATACCCCATTTTATTCATGAGATGAAATAAAAAAATGCCGAAAAATAAAACATATCCAACGATAAAACAAATTAAACCGCCTTTAATTGTTGCATGAATAACCTCTCCAATTTGCAATCGAAACGCCGGTGTTAATAAAACGATTCCAATACATACACCGTAAGAAATTAATGAAGCTTTAAGCGATGTTTGCTTGAATACAAATAAACAAATAAAAATCATTACAATCGGAATAAGAGCCAGCAATACCGCCATACAATCATCTCTTTTCTCGGAAAATACAATTGTAACTATTATATAATAGAAGAAAGAATTTTCAATTAATTTAAATTGATTTTTTATCAGCAATAATACAAAAAAGAAGCTGCCTTAATAACAGCCTCTCCCTTCTATCCCGCTATTCGCGGGCAGTAAGCCCCCACCTCAAGATGCAGAGAAAAATAAAGAAGTTAAGTGGGGGATAACTGTCCGTAAAAGCCCGATTGGTTCAACTAACCGTCAGAGGGGATAAAGCCCCCCTCTGACGAAAGTTTCACTTTATTCCACCGCAGCAATAAGCTCACGAATTTCATCTCGCCTTTCATTTTCTAACAGCTCAATCACTTTACTTCCGACCACAACTCCGTCACATACTTTAATCATTTCTTCTATTTGCTCCGTTGTTGATATGCCAAATCCTGCAACAACTGGAAGCTGAACATGCGCTTTCACCTTTTCTAAGTAGGTTTGCAATTCTTGCTCGAAATCGCGTCGTACTCCAGTTACACCTGCTACTGTAACAGCATATACAAACCCTTGTGATTCGCTTGTGATCTTTTCAATTCGTTCAATTGGACTCGTTACTGTTACAAGCGGAATAAGAGCAATATGTGCCCGATGCAATAGCGGTGCAATTATATCTTGTTCTTCATATGGAAGGTCTGGAACAATAATCCCATCGACACCTGCTTCAATACACCTTCCTATAAAACGTTCTTTTCCGAACGCTAAAATAGGATTGAAATATGTCATTAATACAAATGGGATTTGAACTTCTCTTCTCACTTCCGCTAGTGCTTGAAAAATTCCTTCTAACGTTGTTCCGTTTTCTAACGCTCGTTTTCCCGCCCTTTGAATCGTCGGTCCATCTGCAACTGGATCAGAAAAAGGAATGCCAATTTCAACAATACTTGCCCCAGCTTCATCTAAAAAACGAATTTGTTCTTGTAAATCGCCATCTCCTCCCATTACGTACGGGATGAATGCTTTTTTTCCATTTTGAAACGCTGCAGTAATTCTTTCTACTCCCATCAATTACACCTCTTCCATATAACGTTTTATACTTTCAACATCTTTATCCCCGCGCCCAGATAAACAAATAACAAGTCCCTCATCACTTTTCATAGTTGGCGCTAATTTAAGTGCATATGCCACAGCATGTGAGCTTTCTAATGCTGGGATAATCCCTTCTTTTTTCGTTAACAGCTGAAAAGCATGCAGCGCTTCTTCATCTGTTATCGAATGATACGATACACGGCCAATGTCTTTTAATAAGCTATGTTCCGGCCCAACCCCTGGGTAATCCAGCCCTGCAGAAATAGAGTGCGCTTCTTGAATTTGTCCTTCTTCATTTTGCAGAAGATACATCATAGATCCATGCAGGACACCGACGCTTCCTTTCGTTAATGTTGCCGCATGCTTCTCTGTATGAACCCCTTTACCGGCTGCTTCTACGCCGTAAAGAGCAACTTCTTCATCTTGTACAAATGGATAAAACATTCCCATCGCATTACTGCCGCCGCCAATGCAAGCTACAACCGCTTCTGGTAATTTCCCTTCTAACTCCGTATATTGCTTCTTCGTTTCCTTACCAATCACACTTTGAAAATCACGTACGATTTGTGGAAACGGATGCGGCCCAAGAACAGATCCCATCACATAATGCGTATCATGTACATGTGCAACCCAGTAACGAAGTGCCTCATTTACGGCATCCTTTAACGTCCCGCTTCCTGCTGCGACGCTTTCAACTTTCGCACCTAATAGTTCCATCCGAAATACATTTAATTTTTGGCGTTTTACATCCTCTTCTCCCATGAAAATAACGCACTCTAAACCGAGCAGGGCACATACAGTTGCTGTTGCTACTCCGTGCTGCCCTGCCCCAGTTTCAGCCACAACTTTTTTCTTACCCATTCGCACTGCAAGAAGCGCCTGCCCAATTGTGTTGTTAATTTTATGAGCTCCTGTATGATTTAAATCTTCTCGCTTTAAATAAATTTTTGCTCCGCCGCAATACTTCGTAAGATTTTCCGCAAAATACAGAGGTGTTTCTCTTCCGACATATGTTTGTAAATAATGCTCTAACTCTTGCCCAAATGCTTCATCTTGCATTGCTTCTTTATATGCTTCTTCTAACTCTAAAACAGACTGCATTAACGTTTCTGGAACGTAACGTCCTCCATAAATACCGTAATGTCCTTTTTCATCTGGATATGCATATTTCATCTTTAACACTCCTTCGCTTTCGTTATAAATTTTTTTATTTTCTCGATATCTTTTTTACCATCCGTTTCGACACCGCTGCTCACGTCAAGCATATATGGCTGAACGATTTCAATCGCTTTTGTAATATTTTCAAGATGTAACCCACCAGCTAATATATATTTTTTTCCAATGGTATTTGACCGTAATAACTCCCATGAAAATGTTTTACCATTTCCACCGTGAAATTTTTCTTTTGGGCTATCAAATAATATAAAATCAGTTTCATATTCTTGTGCTCGTTTTATATCTTCGCTCGAACTTACACCAATCGCTTTTATAGACGGAATATTCAATCTTCTAATATGATGATTTTCTTCATCCCCATGCAGTTGTACATGTGTTAAACCACAATATGTTGCGATTTTCTGGATCACGTCGACTGACTCATTTACGAAAACGCCAACTTTCATCACACTCTCCGGAAGTTCTTCGATAATTTGCTTTGCCTGCTCTGGCGCAATTTCCCGCTTACTTTTCGCAAATACAAATCCGATAGCATCAGCGCCGTATTCACAGGCGTTTTTTGCTGTTTCGATGTCGGTAATACCGCAAACCTTTACTTTCATATCGTCACCTGCAACGATTGAAAAAAATCTCCGACAGACGGTGCTGTCATAAACGCTTCTCCGACAAGAATTCCTTTTGCACCAGCTTTCCTAACACGTACAATATCTTCTTTCGTATGAATACCGCTCTCGCTAATCCAAAATACGTTTTGTTCATTTAACCGTTTCCCGAGCTGTTCCGTTGTACTTAAATCAACTTCAAATGTTTTCAAGTTTCGATTGTTTACTCCAACGACGTCAGGATTTAGCTCTAATGCCGTTTCTAACTCCTCTTCATTATGAATCTCTACAATTGCTTCTAAGCCAAGCTCCTTTACATACTCATACAGCTCAAATAATTTTTCCTTTGTTAATGCAGCAACAATGAGTAAAATGAGATTTGCTCCCGCTTCATATGCCCGATCAATCTGGATGCTATCAATGATAAAGTCTTTACATAAAAGCGGTACATTCACATGCGCTCTTGCCGTTTCTAAATCATGAAAAGATCCCTTAAAAAATTGACCATCTGTTAAAACAGAGATTGCTCCTGCACCATTTGTTTCATAGAGCTGAGCTTGTTTAACGACATCAACATGTAAGTTGATATCCCCTTTAGATGGTGAAGCACGTTTTATTTCTGCAATTACAGTAAATTGCTGCAGCGCTTCTACAAGGGAATACGACTTACGAGTTTCCTTCACTGGTGTATATGTTTCATATAGCACCGCTACTTCTTTCTTTTTTTGCCCGATAATTTTTGTTAAAATGGTTTCCATTTAGTTCACCCTCTCTAGCTTTTGATTACTTGCAGCGATCAATAGATTTAATTTTTCTAACGCCTTTCCAGAATCAATACTATGAGCCGCTAAGCGAATGCCATCTTCAATTGTCCTTGCTTTTCCGTTTGCAAAAAGAGCAAGACCTGCATTAAATAACACCGTATCACGGTATACACTGTCTTCTCCCTGCAGCACATTTAATGTAATATTGGCATTTTCCTTTGCATCTCCGCCTCGAATCGCTTCGTTTTTCACACTTGAAAATCCATACTCTTCTGGAGAAATACTCACTTCGATAATCTTGTTATCTTTTAAAATCGCTACATGATTTTCTCCTTGCAAAGATGCTTCATCTAAAAATCCACTCCCATTTACAACAATTGCTTGTTTTCTGCCAAGCTTTTGTAGTACCTCTGCTACTGGAAATAACATCTCTCGTTTATAAATACCAACGAACTGTGTTTCTAAGTCAATTGGATTTGTAAGTGGCCCAATCAAATTAAAGATTGTTGGGACATTTAATTCTTTTCTTACTTTCATAATGCGGCGCAGTGCTGGATGCATCGCCGGTGCAAATAGAAAGGCAATCCCGACTTTCTCTAACAAATAATCAATTTTCTTCGGCGAACATGCAATGTTCACACCGAGCTCTTCTAATAAATCCGCACTTCCCGTTTTACTAGAAACGGCGCGGTTGCCATGTTTCGCAATTTTTACGCCTGCACCGGCAAGTACGAAGGCTGATGTTGTACTCACATTAAATGTTTGCGCCCCATCACCGCCTGTTCCGCAATTGTCCATCGCACCTACAATATGATGAGAAAATGGCAATGCTTTTTCACGAAGAGCGCGAACAAGACCGTATATTTCATCTGCCGTTTCACCCTTTGCTTTTAACAATGCTAAAAAAGCAGCAATTTCACTCTCTAAAATCTCCTCGCTTAATAGCGCAATACCCGCTTCATACATTTCATGTTCCGTTAAATTCTGCCTCTCTACTAACTTTCGAAGATAACTGTTCATACTCTCTCCACCTCTTTCACATTAGATAAAAATGCCTGTATTAATTTCCCGCCTTCTTCAGTTGCAATTGATTCCGGATGAAACTGTAATCCGAAAAGCGGATAATAGTTATGACGAACTGCCATGATTTCTCCGTCATCCATCGCTGTCGCTAATACATCAAAACAAGTAGGAAGAGTATGCTGCTCTGCTACGAGTGAATGGTAACGCATTGCTGTTAGCGGCTGTTTTACATATGAGAATATGGATGTTCCATTATGTTTCACGAGTGATGTTTTCCCATGTTTTATCCTCTCTGCTTGAACAATTTCTCCGCCAAAAGCAGTAACAATCGCTTGATGTCCTAGACAAATACCGAGAATCGGAATACTTTTATAAAAATGTTGAATCACTTCAATACAAATCCCTGCATCTTCTGGTCTTCCAGGTCCTGGCGAAAGAATAATTGCTTGCGGCTTCATTTCCTCTAATTCTTTGATCATCACTTTATCATTACGTAGTACAACGATGTTCTCTGCACTGGAACCTAACAATTGATACAAGTTGTATGTGAATGAATCATAATTATCAATGAGAACAATCATTTCATGACCTCCAAGAGCGCTTTTGCTTTATTTAATGTTTCTTCATATTCGGCTACGGGATTCGAATCATATACAATACCAGCCCCTGCCTGTACATATGCTTTTTCATCTTTTACAACCATTGTCCGTATCGCAAGTGCCATATCCATGTTCCCCGAGAAAGAAATATAACCAACTGCTCCGGCATACACATTTCGTTTTTCTGTTTCTAACTCATTTATAATTTCCATCGCTCTAATTTTTGGAGCTCCTGATACAGTTCCTGCTGGCAAGCAATACGCTAACGCATCAAAGCAGTTCGTGTTTTTTCGCAATGTTCCGGAAACTTCAGATACAATATGCATCACATGTGAATACTTCTCGATTTTCATATATTTATCTAATTGAACTGAACCGATCTCACTTACCCTTCCAATATCATTACGTCCTAAATCCACAAGCATCATATGCTCCGCTCGCTCCTTCTCGTTTGCAAGCAGCTCTTGCGCTATCTTTTCATCCTCTTCTTTCGTTTTTCCGCGCGGCCTTGTTCCTGCAATTGGGTTTGTCATCACTTTTTCATCTCGTACAGAAAGCAGGCTTTCCGGTGAAGAACCGAGTACGACGTAATCTTGAAAATCAATATAAAACATATAAGGAGATGGATTCGCAGTGCGAAGCCGGCGATATAATGCAAATGGATTCCCTGCAAAATCACTTTGCAAACGCTGCGATAACACAACTTGAAAGATATCTCCTGCTCGAATATGTTCCTTTGCCTGTTCAACCATTTCGTAAAACCTTGCTTCTGTTACAGAAGATGTAAACGATAAGGAAGCACACAGCTCTTTCATATGTTCTTCTGATTCATGTAACAATTCCTGTTTATATACTTGCAGCTGCTCGTAAACTTCTTCATACGAGTCCGTATCATTTCCTTGATACACATATACAAACGATAGCTTTTGTCGTACATGATCATACACAACAAACATACGATAAAGCAGAACATGTATTTCTGGAATATTTAATGGATCGGAGAGCATTTCTCCAATATCTTCGTATTGCCGAATGACATCATAACCAATATAGCCAACTGCTCCTCCGCAAAATGGAAATGGACTATCAACTTTACTTGGTGCAAGTATTCTTTCTAGTTCCTTTAATACGTTTCCGTTTACCTTTTCAGTCATACCATTTATCGTAATCTCTACTTCCTTGCCAATACTTTTGATTTCTCCGTAAGGATTGGACCCTAAATAGGAATAACGGCCTTTATCTTGATGAAGCTGCGAGCTTTCAAGTAAAAATTTTTTCTCACCCTTCATACGGCGATATAAAGCAATCGGTGTCAAACTATCGCCTTCTTCTTCTTGAATAACAAGAAAGGTTTTCCCTTGTTGTTTTCGCATCATAAATTGTTCTTTCGTTATCATCACTGTCACCTCTCTATCTAAAATAAAAAAGTCCCCTGCATATATTGGAATATGCAGAGGACGATAAATTTACCGCGGTACCACCTCTTGTTGGATGCAAAGCATCCCGCTTTTTCAGGTACAATATTATACCCAATCCTTGTAACGGCGGAACCCGGGTTGCCTACTTATAGTTCAGCATACCTCTCGTAAGCCCATTCCGTACTTGGCACCGCACCGGGCTCTCACCTATCCCCGGCTCTCTGGAACGTCTCCAATGTACGTACTCTTCTTACTCATCGATTTATCATATTTATTTTTTTCTACACAAAAAGGGAGTACTCATCCTATAAAAAGGACGGGTACTCCCGTGGTGCCACCTTAATTCGTTACAAAAGTAACGCACTTTTCCGTATCGAAATACAATACGTGTCTCTTGTAACGATGAGATCTTTTCGCCAAAGCCTACTTCTTTCGTTTCGGTTTGGAAGCTCCGAAGCCCATTCCATATTACTTTCATACTGATTCGCACCAACCATCAGCTCTCTGACATGTCTGTAATATGTACTCTTCTTCATCAACGCTTACGTTTTTAAATTTGAACTCATTATATGCCGTTCTATTTTTAGAAGTCAACACTTTTCGAAAAAATTTTTTATCTATACGTTAAATGTTATATTGATAAAACAACTCGTTTTTATGTAAAAATAATAAATACCCTATAAAACTAGCTGTTTATTGTCAAAAGATTTTATATCACAAAAATAAAATGCCCTCAAAAAACACTTATATTTCTGAAAATTCTTATTTGTGTATGGAATTTTATACGTAATCATGCTAAATTATAGTTATGGGGTACATCAAAAGATACAACTTAAGGAAGGGGACTTACATGAATACACAAATTTTAATTTCAATTTCGATCTATATGATCGGGATGTTAGTAATTGGCTACATTGCCTACAAACGAACATCAAACTTAACAGATTATATGCTTGGCGGGCGTACATTAGGTCCTGCAGTAACAGCACTAAGTGCAGGCGCATCTGATATGAGCGGCTGGCTGTTAATGGGGTTACCCGGTGCTATGTTTGCAACAGGTCTAAGCAGCAGCTGGATTGCGATTGGCTTAACACTCGGTGCTTACGCAAACTGGCTATACGTCGCTCCTCGCTTACGCACCTACTCTGAACTTGCAAACAACTCAATTACAATTCCAGAATTTTTAGAACATCGTTTCCAAGATAAATCTCATATGCTGCGCCTTGTTTCCGGACTTGTTATCATGATCTTTTTTACTTTTTACGTATCTTCCGGATTAGTTTCAGGTGCTGTTTTATTCCGTAATACATTTGGGATGGACTATCATACGGGACTTTTCATTGTTGCTGCTGTTGTTGTAGCTTACACATTATTTGGTGGTTTCTTAGCTGTAAGTTGGACAGACTTCGTGCAAGGAATTATTATGGTCATTGCACTCGTTTTAGTTCCGACTGTAACAATTATGCATGTAAATGGTCTTGGATCAGCATTTCATACGATTCAATCTATCGATCCAACGTTATTAGATATTTTTAAAGGCACTTCTGTACTCGGCATTATTTCTTTATTTGCTTGGGGTCTTGGTTATGCTGGACAACCTCATATTATCGTTCGATTTATGGCTATTTCATCTGTAAAAGATTTAAAAAGTGCTCGCCGCATCGGAATGAGCTGGATGATATTCTCTGTCGTCGGCGCAATGTTTACTGGACTAATTGGGATTGCTTATTACGCTAGCATCGGTGAAAAATTAGCAGATCCAGAAACCATTTTCCTTGAGCTTGGAAATATTTTATTCCACCCACTCATTACCGGCTTTTTATTAGCTGCCATTTTAGCTGCCATTATGAGTACAATTTCTTCACAGCTTCTTGTTACATCAAGTGCTGTCACAGAAGATTTATACAGAACTTTTTTCCGCCGCAGTGCAACGGACCGCGAACTTGTTTTTGTAGGACGTATGGCAGTTCTTGTCGTTGCGTTAATTGCATGTGGACTTGCCTTTAAACAAAATGACACAATTTTAGCACTTGTTGGTTACGCTTGGGCAGGTTTTGGTTCTTCATTTGGACCAGTTATTTTATTAAGCCTATACTGGAAGCGAATGACGAAATGGGGCGCTCTTGCTGGTATGATTGCCGGTGCAACAACTGTTATTACGTGGACACAATTTCAATTTTTAAAAGATATGATGTATGAAATGATTCCTGGTTTTGCTGCTAGCTTACTCGCTATTGTCATTGTAAGTCTGTTAACAAAGCCATCAGAAAACGTTCAAAAAGAATTTGAAGAATTCGAAAAAATAGCTTCTTAATCTAATAAAAAAAATAATTCCCGCCTCTATTATATAGAAGCAGGGATTATTTTTTTGTTTCTAAACTGAATTTTCTGGAAATTAACAAATTCTTTATGTTATCTTAAATTAAGCCTAACATTTTTTGTATATAGTATAACTAAGGACATTATACAGAAGGGAGACTGCTCATATGCTATCATCAATTCATCTACAAAAAGATTCTTCATACACTAAGACACAAATAGATACACCTCATATTACAATTGTTCCTTCTGTTGTACCGGTCATTGGCGTACAACTACACAAAGCTAAATTAAAGCTCAAAACTGGACAATGCGCAGAACTCACCGCAGCTGTCCTTCCTTCTCAAGCAAGTAACCAAGAGCTAATTTGGACGTGCATGAATCCTGACATCGTAGAGATTAATACCGCAAAGCATAAAGCAACTGTAACAGGAATACAAGCTGGACGAGCTGTTATTATTGTTACAACTGCAGAAGGAAAATTTCGTGACCTATGTATCGTCCATGTTCAGCCGTATATGACACAACCAAAATAAAGTCAAACTTCCATCAGTGGTTTTTTTCATCCCCTACTGATGGAAAGCCCGCCAAATCAGGCTCTTACTGTCCACGAATAGCGGGATAAAGTGAAACTTTCAACAGCGGAAGTTTCACTTATGTTCAACTTTATTAATCATACCTTTACAATTTATCTGTTCAATGCACGATAACAACTACGTCTTTTGCGTATATACCGCACCCTCTACTCGCTCTTTATGTACGCTCTTTTGCTGTTGTAGTAAAAATATAGATACACCGCATAATACAAGAAGACTTCCTGCTACTTGCATTACATTTAGTTTTTCACCTAGCAAAAAGAAAGCAAGAATTGATGCACCAACAGGCTCCCCTAAAATACTCATAGATATTGTCGTCGCATTCACATAATTTAATAGCCAGTTATGAATCATTTGAGATACAGTTGGTACAGTTGCAAGTAGGAAGAATACAGTCCAATCCGATGATGAATAACCTGTAAATGGAACTTGTAGTACCATGTTATAGGCACTTAAAAATAAAGCTGCAAATGTAAAGACTGTAAAACTATATATCCAGTGGGACACTTTTTTCACTGTTGTTTGCCCAATGAACAAATATCCAACTACTGCAATCACACTTAAAAATGATAGTATATCACCTAAGATTGCTTCATTACTTAGTCCTAAATCTCCCCATCCAATACACCCTACACCAATAATCGCAATTCCCATTGTCGCAAGTGCAGCGAGTGTTGTTCTTTCTTTAAATAGAAAAAATCCTCCAATGAGGGATACGATGGGCTGCAGCGCTAAAATAATTGTAGAACTTGCAACTGTTGTAAATTTTAACGATGCAAACCAAAGAAGAAAATGCAGCGCTAAAAAGAAACCAGATCCAATTAAGAATCCCCAGTCCTTCTTCTGAATTCTCGTAAATTCCTCTCTTCTCTTCCAAACAATAGGAAACATAATAAGTACAACAATCCATAAACGATACATACTTAAAATAGAAGATGGTGCTGTAGACATTTTTACAAAAATAGCCGCAAATGAAATCGTAATAATCGAAATCGCTAACGGCAGTGCAATTGATTTTGGCTGCTTCATATGTCATCTCCTTATCTATGAAAAATTCCTATTTCATTATAGCTCCTTTCTTCTATTACTGAATACTAATTTTTTAGATTCTTCTCATTCTTATGCTAAAATAAAATTGTAGTAACTTTTGAATTAGGGGAGATTACATGATGACACAAACAATAGGGAAAATTGAAGAACTTACATTTTACAGTAAATCATTACAAGAGGAAATTTCACTTCTCGTTTATTTACCAGTAAATTTCACACCGCTTCATAAGCACACAATTGTTATTGCACAAGATGGAAAAGATTATTTTCAGCTAGGTAAAGCGCATCGCGTTTTAGAAACACTTCGTGAAACAGAAGAAGTCGATCGAACTATTATTGTTGGTATTCCATATAAAGATGTACACGACCGAAAAGAAAAATATCATCCAAACGGATCGCAAAACGACATGTACATTCGCTTTTTAGCTCATGAGCTTGTTCCGTATTTAGATGAGAAGTACCCAACGTATCAAATGGGAAAAGGCCGTGTTTTAATTGGGGATTCTTTAGGTGGTACAGTTTCATTTATGACAGCTCTTATGTATCCGCATACATTCGGTAAAGTGATTATGCAATCACCATTCGTTAATGAATCTGTGTTAGAACGTGCCAAAACATTTACGGAGCCGCAAACGTTAGATTTATACCATATTATCGGTACAGAAGAAACGAATGTAAAAACAACAGATGGCAATATTTCTGATTTTGTAGCACCAAACCGAGAATTACATGCTCTTCTCACAGAAAAAAGATTTACAACCTATTACGAAGAATTCGATGGTAATCACACATGGAAATATTGGCAAAAAAACTTGCCACATGCGTTTTCTCATATGTTATCAATAAAATGAAACTTCCTTCAGTGGGCGCTTTTTCCACTGAAGGTTAGTTGAACCAATCGGGCGCATGCCAGCAGTTATCCCCCACCTATCTTCTTCGCTTCTCTCAATCTTGAGGTGGGGGTCTTACTGCCCGCGAATAGCGGGATAAAATAATACACGGCATTTTTCAGAATCATCTGATATAATAAAGAAGTGTTCTTTTTTCACAAAAACATTTTACGTTCAGACAAAGGGAGGAATTTAGAGATGAAACTAGGTATTGTAATTTTTCCATCAAAAATGATTCAAGATAAAGCAAACGGTCTGCGTAAGCGTTACGATCCACATTATGCATTAGTTCCACCACACATTACATTAAAAGCACCTTTTGAAGCAGCTGATGAGCAGTTAGAAGCTATTGTAAAAGAGCTGCGTACAATCGGAAGCAAAACAAATCCGTTTACACTACATGTTGGAAAAGTGAGCTCGTTTGCACCTGTAAATAATGTTATTTACTTTAAAGTGGAAAAAACACCAGAATTAACATTTCTAAATGAAGAAATGCATAGCGGTATGTTCATACAAGATCGCGAATATGCTTTTGTGCCACACCTTACAATTGGACAACAATTATCAGATGCTGAACATGCTGATGTTTTAGGACGCTTAAAAATGAAAGATTTTTATTATGAGCAACCAATTGACCGTTTCCATTTAGTATATCAATTAGAAAATGGGACATGGACAGTATATGAAACATTCCATTTAGGAAAGGAGCAACAATAATTTGCAAATTATTGTCGTACAAAATGAAAAGCAGCTAGAAGATACATTTTCCGTTCGCAAACAAGTTTTTGTGGACGAGCAAAATGTCTCGGCCGAAGAAGAATACGATGAATATGACCATGTCGCAAAACATGTTGTTTTATACGATGAAGGTGTTCCAGTTGGTGCTGGGCGTTTTCGTATCGTTGATGGCATAGGAAAAATGGAACGTATTTGTGTCCTATCTTCTCATCGTCAAAAAGGGGCCGGGAAAATCATTATGAATGCGTTAGAAACTCTTGCGAAAGAGGAAGCTCTTCCAAAACTAAAGCTTCATGCTCAAACCCATGCTGAGCCGTTTTATAATAAGCTTGGATATGAAACAATTTCTGATGTGTTTATGGAAGCTGATATTCCGCATGTTGCGATGATAAAACATTTATAAGAGAAGCGCCATTTGGCGCTTCTCTTATCATTTTCCTTCCAATTCTTTAACATTGTTCGAATGTAACAACATCAATATCTCACTTTTTTACATTGCCATTTCCCCTATCTTCCGATAAAGTTATAAGTTGATGCTACTTATTGAAGGTGAAATTATGACTAAGGAAAATTTTTCGCAAAAATCATTAACACATTCGAGCATACCTCGCGCAACTTATCATATTCCGAAAACATCTACCGATTTAATTCATCAACATGACGCTGATGTTATCTATTTTCGTGCTCTTGAAGAACAAGGAATATATTTAAATGAAAAACAATTAGAAGCTGTTCGTCAGACAGAGGGGCCCGTTCTTACATTAGCTGGGGCCGGCAGCGGGAAAACGTCTGTCTTAACAACGCGCGTTGGCTATTTAGTCAACGTAAAAGGTATTCACCCGCGGAACATTTTATTGCTTACGTTTACTCAAAAAGCATCGGAAGAAATCCGAAGCCGCGTAGCAACATTACCTGGTATGACACGTGCAGCGAGCCAATATCTTGTTGCCGGTACGTTTCACTCTGTTTTCTTAAAATTACTTCGCAGCCAAGGATACAATCAACAAATTTTAGCAAACGAAAAACATAAACAAATTATCATAAAGAAAATTTTAAAAGAACTTCGTTTAAAAGATGACTATGATGCGGAAAGTATGCTAGCAATGATTTCACTTGAAAAGAATAAATTAAATAGGCCGAAAGATGTACAGACCAAAACACCTGTTGAACGTGAATTCCAAGAAGTGTACAGCCGCTATGAAGACGTAAAGCAAAGACATAATTATTTAGATTTTGATGATATTCTACTTGAAACATTCTATTTACTAGAAAATAATGCGGCATTGTTAACACAGCTGCAAGGGCGCTTTCAATATATTGAAGTGGATGAATTTCAAGATACATCGTACGCCCAGTATGAAATTGTAAAACTATTAGCAGCACCGCAAAACAACTTATTTATTGCAGGCGACGATGACCAAGCCATATACGGCTGGCGCGGAGCCAGTCATCAAATTATTCTTTCTTTCCCAAAGGAATTTGATGATACAACCATTATTACTTTAAATACAAACTATCGCTCCAACCCATACATTGTAGGACTTGGTAATGAAGTCATTAAACTGAATCAAGAACGATTTAACAAAGAATTGTACACCGTTCACGAAGAAGGAATACAGCCATTTTATTCAAGACCAGCAACAACATTAGATGAAGCGAATCAAGTTTTACAACTCATTCAAGATAAAGTAGAGCGCGGTGAACGAAACTATTCAGACTTTTGCTTACTATATCGGACACATTCTGTAAGCCGCTCCTTACTCGATCAGCTTACAATTCATAAAATTCCGTTCGTCAAATATGGAGCAAGTCAATCGTTTTATGAACACTCGCTCATAAAGCCTGTATTAGATCAGTTACGTTTAGCCTTTGAACCGTTTCGCTTAGAATCACTCGCAAGCATTTTGCCAACAATGTATATTGGACGTGATGAATGTATATCGTTTATCGAAAGAGAACAATGGAAATACGGTGAAGGTCGCTTCCCTTCCCTTTTACATTTTCTTTTACTTAATCCAAATTTAAAGCCGTTCCAAGTAAAGAAAATTAATGATCGTATTGATTTTCTAAAATTCATTAAAGAGCTCGAACCGAAAAAAGCATTACAAGAAATCATTAAAGGAAAAGGGCAATACTTAGACTATCTGCAAAGCAATGACCGCTCTTCCTTTACAATGCAAAAAGAAATACAAGAAGAAATGCTTGAAGAACTCATTGAATCTGCAAATCGTTTTTCGGACATTCCAGCGTATTTAGAATTTGTAAACACAGCTATTCAAAACCAAAAAGAAATGGAAGCATTAAAAACACGAGCGCAGCAAGATGCTGTATCGCTTATGTCTATTCATAACGCCAAAGGCCTTGAATTTCCGTGTGTTTTCTTACTTGGTGCAAGCGATGGGATATTACCGCATTCTTCATCCTTAAAAGACGCAAACGACCGTATTACTGATACTTCAGAAGCATTAGAGGAAGAACGTCGCTTAGCATACGTTGCTATTACGCGCGCAAAAGAAGAATTATACATTTCTTCTCCGCAATTTTTTAGAGGGAAGAAACTTGATGTTTCTAGATTTTTATTTTTGACGAGGGATGACTTACAAAAAAACAAAATAACAAATTAAATGATTTCTGCCTGAAACGCTGCTACGCGAAACTTTCTGAAATATAATCATCCTGCAAAACAAAAAACACCTTGTTTTTCCCTGCAAAGAGGATAAAACAAGGTATTTTTTATTTTATTTTTCATAAAATGAAACTTCCATAGGTGGAAATTTTCCATCCCTTAAACCTCTTTTGATTGTTACTGATTTTTCTTTTTATTTCCGCTACAGTTACAACCTTGCTTCTTTATATATCCTTGTTGTTCTAGCTGCTGCTGATTCAGCTGCTCTTGTTGCTGTTGCTGCATTTGGTACCAATATTGAAGATTATTGTATGGATTAGGTTGCTGATACTTCGCCATGGCAAACATCTCCTCTATATTTTCACGCTCTCTTTACTATATGAACAACCTTTCTGTTTCGTTCCTCCATTTCTCAATCATTCAGCCAGCGACTCACAATCGTCTCAATAATTGCTGCAACCCCAGCAACTGCTAACAACAAAATAATTGGCTCCGCTACTTTAGGAATCCATTTATAACACACAAGTAATAGAGCGCTCGCCCATATTCCTGTACACCAATAGCAGCTTAACAATTCGCCAAAAAATTTACGCAAGCCTGCTTCTTTTGTTTTCATATACGTTGAAACCGTACCATCTTCCTCTGTAATCTGTATTTCGTCAAAAAAAGGCGCACGTATAAAAGAGGTAATCTTATCATAGACCAAAAGGCGCGTTAATCGAAATACTGCACATGAAAAAATAAAAAACATAAGCCAACTCTCAAAAAACAAGTTCCTCATCTCCCTTTCCTTACATCTAAATACAGGCTTATCCTTTTAAAAAAACAGCTTAAGAGCAGTAACCGATTTACCTTGCATTCAATATTCTAATAGTGTAAATCAAAACTTATGATAAGGAGTGAAAAGAATGGGCAACAACAATGATGACAAAAAGAATATGAGCATCAATTGCGTATGTGATGTTGTAAACTTCATCAATGAATTACAAGATTGCGCAACAAGCACATGCCCGACAGGATGTGACGTTCCATTCCTTGGTGCACATCACGGCTCTAAAATCGCAAACACACGCCCCTTTGTCTTATTTACTAGCGAAGGAGATCCATTCAAAGCATTTGTTCCTTCTGGTAGCGATAAAAGATGTTTTTCTTCCATTTTCCGCGTAGAAAGTGTAGATGACTGCTGTGCAGTATTACGTGCATTAGACGTACAAAATCCATCTCCAGGAGATTGCGAAGATCCAGTTTGTGCCTTCTTAAACCATCCCAACGCTACACTACACGCAACAAATTCTTGTGTAACTATTGATTTAAATTGTTTCTGTGGAATTCAATGCCTACGTGACACACACGTTTCAGGCGTATAATATGTAAACCAAAAAACTATTGAGGTGGTAGGTATTCTACCACCTTTTACATACTATAGCCCCATCATACGAATTGATACGACATCTTCTATGTTCAGAATAAAATTCCCCATCTGGCTCGGTACTACCATTTGCAGCTCCCCATTTTCATAAGAAGTAATAACCCCTACATAAGAAGCTTTTTCTGTTTTCACCATACATTTCACACTTGGTATATAATGTGGTCGATTTAACAAGAAATAAATTTTCTCTTCATTATCCATATTTTTAAACGATTTATTATGCCACGTACTACTTGGAGGCTCTACAAGTAATTCCTCATCTTTCTCTGACCGATTCTCTTCTATTACATCCGTTTGTACATTATGTTGACCAACCACAGTTAGCTCCTCTTCATCCATTTGCATATCATCTTGATCAATTACAGTTAGCTCCTCTTCATCAGCTTGCACACCATATTGATTAATCACAGTTAGCTCTTCTTCATCTGTTTGCACATCATATTGATCAATCACAGTTAGCTCCTCTTCATCTGTTTGCACATCATATTGATCAATTACATTTAGCTCCTCTTCATCTGTTTGCACATCATATTGATCAATTACAGTTAGCTCCTCTTCATCAGCTTGCACACCATATTGATCAATCACAGTTAGCTCTTCTTCATCTGTTTGCACATCATATTGATCAATCACAGTTAGCTCCTCTTCATCCGGTTGCACATCATATTGATCAAGCACAGTTAGCTCCTCTTCATCTGCT
>NZ_NUQE01000034.1 GCF_002582035.1 Bacillus pseudomycoides | reverse complement strand
AAATGCGAAAATCATGGCGGTGTACTCATCAAAGTAGAACCAAAGTATACTTCACAAGACTGTTCTTTTTGCGAGAATCGTGTGAGGAAGTCTCTCTCTATTCGTACTCATATTTGTACAAAGTGTGGAACGGTATTGGATAGAGACTATAACTCGAGCCGGAACATCTTACAAAAGGGATTAGAAGAATTGCTTATCACAAGCTAAAGTCTACAAACTGTAGGGCAAGGTTATGTCCGAACAGTATAATCTACGCCTGAGGAGACTGTGTAAGACGCAGTGGGATTCCCCACTATGCAACGGTCTATGAAACAGGAAGCCCCTCCTTCAATCAGAACGGAAGGTGGATAAGGAGGGGGTATTCACTCGTAACAGGAAAAGCAACTCACTATGAAGGTGCAATGTTCATGACTTTAATGATAACTGCTATTACAATGTTTCTACTTATTGGAGGTTTACTTTCATACGGGATTTGGAGAATGGAAGAAATCACTCAATATGGAAACGAGAATACTGAAATATAGAAAATAAAAAACTCGGCTGTTTTACGAAACAGCTGAGTTTTTTTATTTGTTACAGAAGTCGGTTTGTTAGCAGCGGGCGTCGTCGTCCAGATGAAATAACCTTACTTTTACCACATGAATAATAGTTAAATAGTGTTGTTGTATATTCTTCCAAAATTGATTATGATTTCAATGACATAATAGAGTGTAGGGAGGACATTATGAGGAAACACTATATTCATTTTTTATTTTTACTTATATGTATTTGTTTTACTAGTAGCTGTAGTAAAGCAAATGGCGAGGCAAAAGAAGTATGTAAAACAAAAGAAGAATGTTTAAAAACTGGAGATGAATTCCTTAGTAAGATTAATGAGAGAATGCAGGGGATTTCTGAACTAGAATCATATACGGAAGTAGAAAATAAAGAACAATTAACAGCCTATGAAGAACAAAGAAACGATGACGAACGGTATTTCTTTTTAGCCTCTTACTATATTGATAATGATGAATTAACAGACCCATATTTTGAAGAGCTAGATAAAAAGAGATTATATAAAGTATTTGTTGATGATAAAGATGCAAGTAAAGAAGTTATCGCATCTCATGAAGATATGGACTATCACCAAACACTATGGGACATGTACAGTCTTTTAATTCCAGAAAAATATAGAGAGAATATAAAAGAATTCGATATTGTAACGGACGGGTATGATAATATCGTTGCTCATGTTATGCAAAATACAGAAAGTCCTGAAGACTGGATAATGAGTTTAGATGCGTTAGATTCTAACATAAATATAAACGAAGTGATGAAAACATTAATTCATGAAACTGCTCATGTTTTAACATTGAATAACACACAAATTCCTGTGGATGAGAAGTATATAAAGGACGTTACAGAGGAAAAGGACGTCTCAGCTTATGAAGCAAAATGTACGACGCTGTTTTTAACGGAAGGCTGTACAAAAAAAGATTCGTATGTAAATCAATTTTATGAGCAGTTTTGGAAACCGCTTGAAAGTGAATGGAAAGAGAAAAAAGTTGAGACAGATTTAGAAGCACAAATGCAATTTTTTAAAGATCATGAAGACAAGTTTGTTTCTGAATATGCCACAACGAATGTCGCAGAAGACATTGCTGATACATTTACGGCGTTCATTTTACAAGATTCGAACAAAGTGAAAGAATCACAAGAAGTAAAGTATCAAAAGATCGCTTTCTTTTATCAATTTCCAGAGCTCGTGAAGATGAGAGCGGAAGTGCTGTCAGGGTTACAGCAAATTTCGGAGGAAGTAGAAGACGTGTAGGATAATCCATTATCTTTATCCAGCAAACGGATAGTAAGAGCCCCACTGAGGGAAGTTTCATTTTATTTCTTTGCATTTCAAAGACATTCAAAATAAAAAAATTGATGCATAGATTCTGTATTTTAAAAATATGATATTCATAGAAAAAATGTGGGATTACCCTGAAATCTGTTATACTGTGAGAGCTATAGTTTTAGGATGTGATTTATAGAGGAGATGCGGGCCTTTTTGTTTAAGCAAGAGCGTAGCTTTTTATTAATTTACGTTTAATAGGAATATTCAAACTTATGATAGAATGTTTGGACAAATAGAAAAAAGAGTTACAAACATTTGAGTATTCCGAGGGTGTTTAAGCTAGAGGAGAGAATCTATAAATACATCCCAAATCTAAAGAGAGCTTTACGCGAAATACATAAGAGAATGGGGAAGATAAGATGAATCAACAACTAGCAGGATTTTGGAGAAGGTTTGGAGCAAATTTTTTAGATGGACTAGTTTTAGTTCCATTTCTTGTGATTTTTATGTGGTTAGGTATGTCTGAGGAGAAAGCAGATAATGTAGTAGGTATGTTAGAAACGTTATACTATCTAATAGTTCCTATCGTATGGGCCGGATATACAGTAGGTAAGAAAGCATTAGACATTCGAATTGTACGTATTGATGGAGAGAAAATCACGATTTGGACTACGTTAAAACGCTACTTATTAGGTGGAATTGTATATGGAATTACATTTGGAATTGCTGTTATTGTAAGTGCATTTATGGTTGCACTGAGACAAGATAAACGTTCTATTCATGACTTTATTGCAGGAACAAAAGTTGTTCGTGATTAATAAGAAAAGCAACCTACATTGTTAGGTTGCTTTTTTTGTACGTGTAATGAACTTTTCAAATCCCGCAACAAGCACATACATAAGTGTTGCAAGGATACATGTGAGAAGTACGCTAAGCAAGACGAGCGTAAAGTTAAAGACTTGAAAGCCATAGCTAATTAAATAGCCGAGCCCTTCTTTTGAAATGAGCAGTTCACCGAAAATCACTCCGACCCAAGAGAGACCGACGTTTACTTTTAATGTAGAAATGATGGCTGGAAACGATGCTGGTAAGATGACTTGTTTATAGCATTGCCATTTGTTTGCGCCAAAGGTTTGCATGACTTTCAAATAATTGGCGTCTACTTCTTGAAAGGCACTATAAATGACGAGGATAGTAACGATGATGGAAATAATGACGCCCATCGCCACTGCAGATGAAATATTCGGACCAAAGATGACGATAATAATTGGACCAAGCGCAACCTTTGGCATTGCATTTAAGACGACAAGGTAAGGATCGAGTACGCGGGCAATGAGAGGGCTCCACCATAAGAAAGTTGCAATGCACGTACCAAGAAGTGTACCGAGTATAAAGCCAAGGCACGTTTCGAAGAGCGTTGTATATATGTGCGGCCAAAGAGAATGATCCTGCCATTTTGTGATGAGTAAATGAAAGATGCTAGAAGGCGAGCTAAATAACAATGGATCAATCCACTCGTTTCGGCTAGCGATTTCCCATAATGCGAAAAAGAGTATGAGCAGGAATAGCTGTAATGTTCGAACGGCAAATGTCCGCTTTGTTTCACGTTTTTGAAAGTCTTGATGAATTTCTTTTATATTATCCAAGGCGTTCCAACTCCTTCCATATTAGCTGGAAGAATGAAGGGAAATCGGGATGCTGACGCGCTTTAAATGGTGAAAGGGAGCGAATGTTTTCTGGAACAGAAAAAACTTTAGCAATGCGTCCTGGTTTTGCTTGCAGTAAATAAATGCGATCGCTCATCGCAATCGCCTCTTCGATGTCGTGCGTAACGAGAAGCGATGTTTTCTTATATTCTTTTAAAATGGAAAAAACGAGTTCTTCTAATTTTAATTTTGTTTGGTAATCGAGTGCAGAGAATGGTTCGTCTAGTAATAATATTTTCGGATCTGTTACGAGTGTTCGAACGAGAGCAGCGCGCTGGCGCATTCCTCCTGATAATTCATGTGGATATTGTTTTTCAACACCTTGCAGGCCGACTTGTTCTAATAGCTGCAAGGCGTGTTGCTTCGTTTTTGATGTGTATGCTTTTGTAATGCGTAAGCCGACTGAGATGTTATCTTCAATCGTTTTCCACGGAAACAAGTAATCTTGCTGAAGCATATAACCGATGGAGGATGTTGGTTTTGTCACACATTCCCCGTCGAGAAAAACAGTTCCTTCAATTGGCTGCAGTAAGCCTGAAATAATAGAAAGCAATGTTGTTTTGCCGCAGCCGCTTGGGCCAAGGAAGGAGATAAATTCCCCTTCCTCAATTGTTAAGGAGATATTTGATAAGGCGAGGCTGGCATTTTCTTTTGAGAAGAAGCAATGAGATACGTTAGAAAGCTGTAGGAAGTTCATTGCACGGTCCTCTATTTCTTAATAACACTTTCTGCAATGGATGTGTTCACTAAATCTTTATGTTGCACTTCTTTCGGTAATTCGCCAGCTTCTTTCATAATACCTTGCAGTTGTTTCCACTCTGCTTCATCTAACAATGGATTCGTTGCGTACGAATGTTGCTGTTTGTAACGATCAATAACTTTCACCATAATATCTTTTGATGTATCTTTAAAGCGCGGTTCAACAGCTTTTGCAATTTCTTCTGCACTGTGTGTATCAACCCATTGCTGCGCTTTATAAATAGCACGTGTAAATTTTTCCGCAGTTGCTTTGTCTTTCTTCAAAAAGCTTTCTTTTGCCATAAAGGTTGTATACGGAACAGTCCCAGATTCGACGCCAAAGGAAGCGACGATGTAGCCTTTTCCTTCTTTCTCGAAAATACTAGCAGTTGGTTCGAAGAGCTGTACGAAATCACCTGTTCCAGAAGCAAAGGCATTCGCAATATTTGCAAACTCGATATTTTGAATTAAATTCGTATCTTTGTGCGGATCAATTCCGTGTTTTTTCAGTACGTATTCGCCAACCATTTGCGGCATACCGCCTTTACGTTGACCGAGAAAAGTTGTACCTTTCACATCACTCCAATTAAAGGAATCCAATTTTTTACGAGAAACGAGGAATGTTCCGTCTGTCTGTGTTAATTGTGCAAAGTTAATGACAGGATCTTTTGCACCTTGAGCGTAAACATAAATAGATGTTTCTGAACCGACAAGGGCAATATCGATGCCATTTGATAATAAGGCTGTCATCGTTTTATCGCCGCCAGCAGTTGTTTGCAAATCAATGTCTAACCCTTCATCTTTAAAAAATCCTTTTTCCATAGCGACATATAACGGAGCATAAAATAATGAATGTGTTACCTCACCAACGCGCACTTTCTCTAACTTTGTACTTTCCTCTTTTTTATTACACGCAACAAACGTAAAGAAAGCAAGGAAGACAATTAAAAAACACGCTAGAACTTTTCGCAATTTATGACACCTCCTAAAAATACATCTACTTTAATGTATGTAGGTAAATGCCTATATGTGAGTGGACAGAGGAGGAATTTTTTGAGCAGAAAAGAAAAAATAGTGGTGTGCGGATTTTGTTTTTTCGTCATAAAAATGGAAGTATCACTTTGTTAAAAGAGATGAAGAAAATGTGCAAAGGAAAGAAGGGAAGAGGTATATAACATGCATGCGAAAATCAAACAAGCGGTGAAATGTTTTGGAGGAAAAGAGGAAAGTTGTGTTAAGCTCTCTGGCGGATTTCAAAATGAGGTATATGAGTATACGTATGAAGGAGAAATACGCATTTTACGCATTACGTCGACCTCTCATAGAAATATAAAGCAAATACAAAGTGAACTGGACTTTATACGCAGTTTACAAGCAGGCGGTGTGAAAGTTTCCTTGCCAGTTGCCTCTTGTTTCGGAAATGATATAGAACGAATAGCTATAGATGAAGAGGCATTTTTTATCACTTCATTTGTAAAAGCACCTGGTCAGTTTGTAAACGTTTCGAATGAACAAGAATGGAATACGAAGCTGTTTCAAAATTGGGGACAAACGATTGGAAAGATGCACGCGGTTGCTAAGCGGAATCATAGTCATGATGAAGAGTACGAGAGGCCAAGTTGGGAGCCGAATAGAAAATCTATGAACTTTTTATTATCAATCAGTAAACCATTAGCCACAAACTATGAAAAAATAATTACAGAAGTTCAGGCGCTCTCAAAGGAAAAGGATACATATGGACTCATCCATAATGACCTCCATCAAGGAAACTTTTTTGTTCAAGACAATATTTTAACGATTTTTGATTTTGACGATTGCTCGTTTTGCTGGTTTGCCCAAGACATTGCCGTATCGTTTTATCATGCAGTGTGGCAAGGATTATCAGCAAGGCCCGAACATGTATCCTTTCCACAAGAATTTATGAGGTATTTCATAGAGGGATACAGCAAAGAGCATCATATGAATAAAGAGATACTAAAGCAAATTCCGCTTTTTCTTAAACTACGGGAAGTCTTTTTATTTACTTTGTTTCATGAAGTATGGGATTTTGACAAGTTAGAAGAATGGCAGGCTTACACATTAAAAGATTTACGATACCGAATTGAACAGGGAGTTCCGTATACAGATGTGGATTTTTTAAGTTTTGCGTAAGAATATAAAAAAAGCGATGTAATAGCTCACTGTATGTGTAAGTTATTACATCGCTTTTTTAATTTGATAGAATAAATATGTCTAAGTTTTGTAGATTGATTGTACTGGAACCACATTACACGCATCTCAGTTGAACCTTTACATTATTGATGATACATTTTAAAATGTAGTATTGCGTAAAAGAGTTTATATTCTAGTTATAGTATAAATTTGATAGAGTTCTTAGAAAAACATGGGAGGTGACTGTGAATGCCTGAACCATTAAAGAAAGATCGTCGTTATATGGTTGGATTAGAGAGCCTAAGAGGCCTAGCCATACTAGGTGTTATTTTGTATCATCTCAATCCTAAGTGGCTGCCTGGAGGATTCCTCGGCGTTACTGTATTTTTTGTGCTTTCTGGTTATTTAATTACGGATCTTCTTGCTATTGAATGGAAGGAAAAAAAGAGGATTGATTTGAAGAATTTCTGGCTACGTAGGGCAAGGAGATTGCTTCCAGGAATGCTTGTTATGCTTGTTATAATCTTAGCATGGATTACAATTTTCCATAGTTCTTTACTTGGGAAAATATGGGGAGATTCATTAGCAGCTTTATTCTATGTTAGTAACTGGTGGTATATATTTCACGAAGTATCATATTTTGATAGTTTTGGCCAACTTTCTCCACTGAATCATTTTTGGTCATTAGCTGTTGAGGAACAGTTCTATGTAGTTTGGCCGCTCATCATTAGTTTAGGGTTTTCCTATATAAAAAAACAGTCACGTATAACGTTACTTATTTTTCTCGGAGCGATTGCTTCAGCTGTCGCAATGGCAGTGATATATGTACCGGGAACTGATCCAAGTAGGGTTTATTATGGTACCGACACAAGAGCGTTTTCCTTATTGATCGGTGCAGCACTTGCTTTCATTTGGCCGAGCAGTAGGCTTGCGAATAAAATTGTCCCGTCAGCTCGTCTTGCTCTTGATGTAATTGGAGGAATTGCTCTTATTGTAATTCTCTTTATGTTTTGGAAGACGAATCAATATGATCCATTCTTATACCGCGGAGGAATGTTCCTTTTCTCGATTGTTACCGCATTATTAGTAGCGAATCTTGCTCATCCAGCTAGCCGAATTAGTGCGTTTTTAAGGTTTAGACCTTTACGATGGATGGGTGTCCGATCCTATGGGATATATCTTTGGCATTATCCGATTATCACATTGACAAGTCCGCAAGTAAATACTGGAGAATTTCATTTTACAAGGGCTATTTTTCAATTTTTTCTTATTATCTTTATAGCACAGCTTTCATGGAAATTTATCGAAAATCCAATTCGTCAAGGTGCATTGAAGAATATTCGTTTACATAACTTAAAAATAAGAAACTTGGCGTTAGGTAGTAAGCTAGCTTTAGCATTTGCGCTATTGGTTTCTGTGACAGCTGGTTTTGGTTTAGTAACAGGGAGCCAAGCAAAAGCGGATTCTAAAAAAGCTAGTGTAGAAGCAGTACAAACAGAACAAACAGTACAAACAAAACCAAAAGAGCAAACAGAGTCAAAAGAACAAACAGAACAAAAAGAACAGGCTGATAAACCAGCTCAAAATAAAGAAGAAAAAGGAACTGTTTCTGAGAAGCCTAAAGAACCTCCAACAGTTGCAGCCATTGGAGATTCAATTATGATTGATATATCTCCATATTTGCAAAATGCTTTTCCTGATATTAAGATCGATGCGAAGATTGGAAGACAAATGTCTGAAGCAACCGCTACGGTAGACAAAATGAAAAAAGAAGGTAATTTAGGAGATTACGTTATTATTGGATTAGGTACAAATGGAGCATTTACTACTGAGCAAATAACATCATTGATGCAATCAATAGGTAATGAACGGAAAGTTATATTGGTTAACACAAGAGTGCCGCGTCCGTGGGAATCATTGGTGAATGAAAGATTAAAAGAAGCAGCGGAGAATTTCTCAAATGTCACACTAGTCGATTGGTATTCAGCAAGTGCTGGGAAGCAGGAATATTTTGAACCAGATGGAGTCCATTTGACGAAAACAGGGGCAGAGGCATACGCTTCACTTGTAGTGAAGCAGATTAAGTAAAACTTGGTGATATTTATAATGAAAAAGCGCTATTCTTTTTTATAGAAAGAATAGCGCTTTTTGTATTAATACCACCATTTTTTTTGTGGCAGCAATACAACATTTACATGAAAATTTTGCGAAAACCAATCATACATTAACGTCTTTTTCACTAAAAACTCAGACGCAGAATGAGAGACCCCAATAAGCGACATATTTGTGTGCGATATGTACTCTTTCATGATTGCATATTTCTTTTTTCCGTATTCGTTATCAATATGACAATGTACCTCTCCAGTAATATAAGCCTGTGCGCCTTTTTCCTCTGCTTCTTGCATCATACTTACTTTATCACCGCATCCCGCGACGATTGCGATTTTTGAAATATGAGGATGTGTTGGACCTTCAAAATCTACATACGGAATGTCAAAAATGCTTTTTGCTTTTTCGATTAATGCATTTGTATGTGCTGGGATGAATTCGCAAATTAATCCATCACCTTCAGCAAAGCTTTCAATGACCGATGCATGCAGCGCTTTAGCGATAGCGATATTTGTACCGTATGCTTGGTGGCGGTCCATTGGCACATGACATGTGTACACGGACAATCCTTTTTCTTTTATGGCCCGTAAATAATGTTCTGGAATAGGAATGAATCCACGCCCTGGTAAGCCTTGCGGGTCTCCGCATTCCATGACAAGTGGGTGATGCATAAATAATAAGTCACCAGCCGTTCCTTCAGAAAGAAACCTATCTAGCACCTCATCCGTTGGGAAGACAGCTAGAAATACGTTTTGAACAGTATCTGCCCCTTTTAGCATGAGCCCGTTAAAGTATGTCACAAAATCATCCTCAAAGAAATCTTGCCATGGAAACGAAATAGGATCATAAACAGCTGGAATAAAACGACTAAATCCAGGGTCTATTCCATATTTATGTACTGCAAATAAAGTATCTAATTGATGTTGTATGTCTTGGAGTGTTGACATGGTGAACTCCTCCTTTAGAAAATTATGGTTTATTACCGTAACATGGGGTTGATTTTTTGAAAATGAATCATTTTAATACACGGAACGGAAAGCGTCCACTCGGAGTGGAGTGTACATCTATCTATATGTCACCTCCGTCTTTTGATGATGAACCAAAATTATATAAATTTTATTATATATTTGAACGAATTTTCTGTATATATAAAGTGAAACTTCCATCAGTGGGGGGGTTCTTCATCCCCCACTGATGGTTAGTTGAACCAATCGGGCTCTTACTGCCCGTTAATGCGGGATAAATCGAGCCGATTTATGAAAAAGAATGCTACAATAGGATAATCGTTATATATGTAGGAGGAAAAACAATGAATGTTACAGTGACAGAAGCGGCATATGTAAAAATAAAAGAAATGATTCCAAGTGAGGCAAAATATATAAAATTATTTTATGATAACGAAGGTTGCGGCTGTGTGATGAGTGGGATTATTGACTTAGTTGCTGTATCTGAAAAAGATGAGCGCGATGTAGAAATCTCATCAAATAAGTTTCAGTTTATTGCAGATCGAACGAAGCTTGTTTTTATGGATGATAACTTGATTGTTGATTTTCAGGAATCAGGAGGAAATTTTCAATTAAAAAGCCCGAGTCAATATTATAATCCGAACATGAAATTGCATATTAGGGTTTAATTGATAGAAAAAAAGAAGAAAGCAGATTACATTTGCTTTCTTCTTTTTTATTTTGCTGCTTGTATACGTTAAGATTTAGGGAAGACAAAGAAGATAGGTGAAGGAAAATAGTCTGTAAGAGAATCAGCGGTGAGAGTTTCTATCTAATGAGATAAGCATGTATTATGGAATTTCTTCTTCTTGAATAATTGTTTCGGTTTTGGTTGAGGAATCACCGTTTCCAAAGAGGTAGAAAGAAAGGCCTCCAAGAACAACGAGAAATAGAAAGAGTATAATAAGTATGACTGTGATAATGGTTTTTCGCTTCGTATGTTGTCGCTGGGATAGTAGATTTTCTATCTTTGCGAGTCGCTGTTCTACATGTTCTAGTCGTTTGTCTGTACTCATATATATTCCTCCTTTCGTATGATAAAACCTTATGCATACCTTGAGGATTGTTATTCCATCTGTCCTAGTACTTTTTCTGTGTACATACATATTCTTCCTTTATTATGTATGCAAAACCTGATGCGTATAGAAAGGATAAGTAGGATGTTTGAAGGAAAGAAGGAATTACAGCATATGTCTCGAAACTTAATGAAGTAAAGTATCGGATATAGTGGGGGAAATGTATGAAAAGATGGGGGATTGAATTACTGCTTTTTTGTGTCGTGATCATATGGGGTATCAATTATACAATCGGAAAATACGGTCTTGTAGAATTAACAGCCATCCAATTTACAGCAATGCGCATGGTTACTGCGGCACCACTTTTATTATTGCTGACGTTTTACATAGAAAAATCGCTTTATATTGCATGGAAAGATGTTGTAAGACTTATTTTTGTTAGTATGGTCGGTATTACGCTGTATCAAACGCTGTTCATGGAGACGATTCAACATACGTCTGCAACCAATGCGTCACTATTAATTTCGATTTCTCCTATTTTCACAACGATGTTTGCCGTATTCTTGAAAGAAGAACAGCTTTCATCACGTAAACTCATCGGATCGGTTATTGCGTGTATAGGAGCAGCACTTGTATTACTTGCAGGGCATTCACTTGTGAACTCTTTTTATGGCAATGCAATTGGACTTATTACTTCGCTTTGCTGGGGATTGTATCCTGTCTTAGCAGGGCCGCTTATGAAGAAATATTCAGCCCTGCGCGTAACGGCCTGGTCAGCAGCAATTGGTGCAGTACCACTTGTATTATTAAGCGGTTGGCAAATTGTTCAGCTGCCTTTTGTCATTCAGCACGGTAGTACGTGGTTTTCGTTATTTTATTCTATTTTTCTTGTTACAGTGTTCGGACTTGTTATGTGGTACGTTGGGATTCAAAAAATTGGTGCATCCCATACGATGGTGTATATGTACGTTACACCGTTTGTAGCAGTTTTATTTGCGGCAATATGGGCGGGAGAGCAGCTATCTTTACAACAAATGATAGGTGGAATTGTTATTTTTGTTGGTTTATGGTTTGTAAAATCTAACAAAGCTAATAAAACATTACTCATAAAAGAAAATATATCAAAATAAGAAAGCAGATCGAATCTGCTTTCTTATTTTTTTATTTTCGGTAAGAAAATAAGATACAAAATAGCTGTAATAAATGGAATCCAGTTGAGAAAAGGGAAGCGGAAATAAGTGACGAGAATCATACCGGTGAGAAGGACGCTGAGAACAGCATAAAAAACACTATGCTTAGGTGTGTACCAATATAATGTTAAGCCAACAAGAGCTGGGATAACAAAATGAATAAGAGCGATTAAAAAGAAGAGCAATGGAAGTCCCTCCTTTATTGTGTACTCACTATATAATATCCATATTTTGTTGGATTGATATCTTATTTTTCAACAATCATCAAAAATGTTTGTCAAAACGTCACAATTCGACGTACTGCTTATAGGAGGAATTTTGTATAATATTATTTCTGAAAAGTATTTTACTCATATAAACACTGTGTAAATGGTGAGAACGATTCCAGAACAAATTGGATGAAGTTTGATATAAAGAGTTTGCAGTAAAGGAGTTACAGAATGATTAGTATGTCGTTACAAACATTTAAAGTACAAACGTATTATATTTTACCATTTATGCTACTAGGCTGGGCTTTTACTCCTTTTTCACCGCACTTTTTAGGAATAGGTCTTGGTTTTCTTGTGAGCACGTATTGTGTTTGGATTTTAGGACGCCGCATTGAGAAGATTGGAGAGAGTGTAGTAAAAAAAAGCAAAGCACCTACTATGGGAATGATAAATAGATTTGCAGCAGCGATACTTGGCGCAATTATTATGTATGAAATTGAGCATCATATGGTGATGTGGGCATTTGCTGTTGGAATTATGGGTGGATATATATTAATTGTTATAAATTTAGCATATTACAGTATGAAAGATGCTAAGAAATAGGAAAGAGGCTTACGAAATGAATCGTAGGCCTCTTTTATATGTAAGTATGTGCTATTGCAAGAAAACGTGGGCTTTGTCGGTGAGTACTTGCTTTCTTGCAATAACAGCATGCTTATTCAAATGATTTAGGATATTTCAAAATAAAGTCGGGTTTAAGCGATTGGACCGCCAAGGTTTACAATTGTTTCAGAAACGTTATTAAATTTCTTGAAGTTTTCTTTGAACTTATCCGCAAGCTCAGTTGCTTTTGCTTTGTAAGCTTCTTTATCAGCCCATGTTTGTTCTGGCATTAATACTTCATCAGGTACGCCAGGTACATGAAGCGGTACTTCAAGACCAAAGATATTATGTTTCACTGTTTCAGCGCTATCTAATTCGCCGTTTAATGCAGCTTGCACCATTGCGCGTGTATGACCTAAGTTCATACGTTTTCCAACGCCGTATTCGCCGCCAGTCCAGCCAGTGTTCACTAAGAATACTTTAGCATCGTGCTTCTCGATTTTTTCTCCAAGCATTTCTGCATAGCGAGATGCATCAAGCGGTAAGAATGGAGAACCGAAGCATGTTGAGAATGTTACTTGCGGTGAAGTAATACCGCGCTCAGTTCCTGCTAACTTACTAGTAAAACCGCTTAAGAAATGGTACATAGCTTGCTCTTTCGTTAATTTGCTGATTGGAGGCAATACGCCAAATGCATCAGCAGTTAAGAAAATGATTGTATTTGGATGACCTGCAACGCTAGGTAATACGATGTTATCAATTGCATCAATTGGATAAGCTGCACGTGTATTTTCTGTTAATGCAGTGTCATTGTAATCTGCAATGCGTGTATGATCATCAATCACAACGTTTTCTAAAACAGAGCCGAATTTAATTGCGTCAAAGATTTGTGGCTCTTTCTCGCGAGATAAGTTCACACATTTTGCATAGCAACCGCCTTCAATATTGAATACGCCGTTATCAGACCAACCATGCTCGTCATCACCAATTAATTTGCGGTTCGCATCAGCAGATAATGTTGTCTTACCTGTTCCAGATAAACCGAAGAATAAAGCAACATCGCCTTCTTCACCTACGTTTGCAGAGCAGTGCATAGAGAAAATGTCTTGCTCTGGAAGTAGGTAGTTCATGATAGAGAAGATTGATTTTTTCATTTCACCAGCGTATTCTGTACCACCGATTAACACGATACGCTTTTCAAATGAAACGATAATAAATGTTTCTGAGTTCGTGCCATCGATTTCTGGATCTGCTTTAAAGTTTGGTGCAGATACAATTGTGAACTGTGCATCATGATTTTTTAATTCTTCCTCAGTTGGACGAATGAATAATTGATGTGCGAATAAGTTATGCCATGCATATTCATTAATAACTTGAAGAGGAAGACGGTAGTTGCGGTCTGCTCCTGCAAATCCTTTGAATACGAATAGCTCTTCTTTTTCTTTTAAGTATTCTAATACTTTTGTATATAATTTATTAAAATGCTCTTCAGAAATCGGTTGGTTTACAGAACCCCAAGCGATTTTATCCGTAACAGATGCTTCGTCTACAATAAATTTATCTTTCGGAGAACGTCCTGTATATTTTCCTGTTGAAACAGAAACAGCGCCAGTAGAAGTTAATCGTCCTTCTTTTCTCATTAATACTTTTTCCGTTAATTGCGGAACGCTCAATTGAACCTGTGCATTGCTTCCATTCAATAGCTCGTGTAATCCAATTTGGACATTCACAGTACTCATATTTATATACCATCCTTTATTTAATTTATGAATATTCTCGTAATCCCCACTAAGAGTATAACACAATCATATAAATAATGTATACTATTTATTTATTTTTGTTTGTGTTATTATATTATTTTTTTCCATATATTTCTGCCCTGAAAAACTTATAGGAATATGTGTATTTGGATTGACAAATGAAAAGCATTTCTTTAGTATAGTTGAGGACGGATACTCTCTTATCCCGAGCTGGCGGAGGGACAGGCCCGATGAAGCCCGGCAACCTCACTTGTATGTACGACAAACACAAGTGAATAGGTGCTTAAACCTGTGCGAGGCTAATAGTCTCGAACGATAAGAGCGAAGGGCAAAAAGCAGTATGCAAGTAGCGAATACAACCTTTCCTCTATTATAGGAAAGGTTTTTCTTTTGCACTTGTGGGAGAATACATGAATGTCGCAGTTTGTGGCAAATTAAGGATGAGTTCCGTACAATATATACATTTACTGTAGGGAGGATTACCATATGACAAAAAAACGTCATCTGTTCACATCTGAGTCTGTAACTGAAGGACACCCAGATAAAATTAGTGACCAAATTTCTGATTCTATTTTAGATGCAATCTTAGCAAAAGATGCAAACGCACGTGTAGCTTGTGAAACAACAGTAACAACTGGTTTAGTATTGGTAGCGGGAGAAATTACGACTTCTACTTATGTAGATATTCCAAAAATCGTTCGCGAAACAATTAAAGGAATTGGTTATACTCGTGCAAAATATGGTTTCGATTCAGAAACTTGTGCAGTTTTAACATCTATCGATGAGCAGTCTGCTGACATCGCAATGGGTGTTGACAAAGCGTTAGAAGCACGCGAAGGTCAAATGACTGACGAAGAGATCGAAGCAATCGGTGCAGGCGACCAAGGTTTAATGTTTGGTTTCGCATGTAATGAAACAAAAGAATTAATGCCGCTTCCAATCTCTCTTGCTCATAAATTAGCTCGTCGTTTAACGGAAGTTCGTAAAGATGATACATTACCATACTTACGTCCAGACGGTAAAACACAAGTAACAGTTGAGTATGATGAAAGCGGTAAACCAGTTCGTGTTGATACAATTGTAATTTCTACACAACATCATCCAGAGATCGCTTGGGAACAAATCGATCGCAACTTAAAAGAATTTGTAATTAAACCAGTTGTACCAGCTGAATTAATCGATGAAGATACAAAATTCTTCATTAACCCAACTGGCCGCTTCGTTATCGGTGGACCACAAGGGGATGCTGGCTTAACAGGTCGTAAAATTATCGTAGATACTTACGGTGGATACGCTCGTCACGGCGGCGGTGCATTCTCTGGTAAGGATGCAACAAAAGTTGACCGCTCTGCAGCATACGCAGCTCGTTATGTTGCGAAAAACATCGTAGCAGCAGGTCTTGCTGATAAAGCAGAAGTACAACTTGCATACGCAATTGGCGTAGCGAAACCAGTATCTATCTCTGTTGATACATTCGGCACTGGAAAAGTATCTGAAGAAGTATTAGTAGAACTAATCCGCAACAACTTCGATCTTCGCCCAGCTGGTATCATCAAAATGTTAGACTTACGTCGCCCAATTTACAAACAAACAGCAGCATACGGCCACTTCGGACGTACTGATGTAGATCTTACTTGGGAGCGTACAGACAAAGCTGAAGCTTTAAAAGAGCAAGCTGGTCTATAATATAGGAAGAAAAAAGCTTTGCGCGTGTGCGCAAAGCTTTTTTTTATTTGGCTCTGTTAAAAAAGATTGTTGATTTTCTTATTGAACTAAATGGCAGTTTAGTTCAATAAGAATTCGCAGAAAAGTCTAACATAAAAGAGTGGATATGTTAAAATTTAGAAAATTGGTTTGTATGAATTGTAGAGAGTGTGTATGCAGTTTTATGGAAATTAAGAAAAGGGGATATGAATTGAAGAAAGTTATAATTGTCATTTTTTC
Organism: Bacillus pseudomycoides; assembly: GCF_002582035.1. Classification (GTDB taxonomy): domain Bacteria; phylum Bacillota; class Bacilli; order Bacillales; family Bacillaceae_G; genus Bacillus_A; species Bacillus_A pseudomycoides_B. Next base: position 92,609 of record NZ_NUQE01000034.1, on the reverse strand, counting down.
TTTATATTTGTTAGTAGGTTGTAGTTTAAGTAATGTACAACAAAATAAAAAATTAGAAGAGTCTATTCATTCAGTGGTGGAAAACAAAAGTGAAAGTGAAATAGATATATCGTCTTTGGCTAAATTCACTTGGGACAAAGCCTTTATCTTTCCACCTTATACAACTCAAGAAAGTATAGATGAACAATTAGGAGTTCATTATAAAGACCTAAGTAACATTGACATGAGGGACGATATATACCTATTGGTTTTTCTTAATGAGGGTAAGGTGATTCAATATGCAGAAATAAATCGTCAACAATCTGATTTTTCGATTGGGGAATTCACGCCGTCTAGTTCTTCTATTAAGATTGTAAGGGAATAAAAAATAACATAAGTTGGAACGACTATTACCGATGTGACGAAGGTAAGATTGTGAAAAAATGTAATTAAACTAACGCATACGTTAATTGAACAAAAAGAGTCACAGTAGTGGCTCTTTTTTGTAAGATAGTGGAATAAGGAAGTAGTATTTATAATGGACTATAAGCAATTTTTAACTAGAGGAAATTTAATATGAACGAAGAACAAAAGCTACTTGTACAAAACTTAAAAAATATAATGGATTACTTGACAGATACATTCGTTGATAGCTTAAATCCTAATGCAAATTTATTTTGGTCCGAACATGAAGACGCTTATAAAATTCTTCAAACGAAACTCACATCAAAGGAAGAATTAAATGCTTATTGAAAAGTTCAAGGTGAAATTACTAAAGGGGTTATTCACTCAATTTTAGTAATGATTGATGGTGGAGATGAACTTGCGGATAATTATTTAATTGATTTAGTTGAAAAAGAGACAAAGGAATCACTACAAAAAGAGGGTGCACTACACGAAGAATTTTTTTGTTTTTTAATTGATAATGAAGTGTAGTAATCTAATTTCCTTATACAACTATCTATTTATATTTTCAGGATAGTTATAAATATTTTTTAAGTTCAAATGATACTATGATCTTCAGATGATTTGGAGGTTTAGGTAAATTTAGAAGTGTAAGTCCTACTTTCTTTCCACTTTATTATCCTGGGTTATTTCTTTTATTGCTCCGATCACTGAAATGACAGAACCAATTGCTTGGATCCAACTACCTGTTGCTACCAATGATTCAGATTGTCCATTATTTTTTTTAAAATAGTCCTCATAATAATATCCAATCTTTTTTTGTTTATTTTTATTATCATTTTCATCTTTTCTAATATTTTCTAGTGCCTCTGACCATCCTATTGCCTGTAATGAGTTTCCTATAAATTGTGTTATGCTTCCTACAATGTTTTCGGATTGGCCTGGGAAGGGAAGGAGATCAATTGCATCTCCAATATTAACCGCTAAACCTAAAGCTTGTAACCAGTTCCCTGTAATGAATAATTTATAGGATGCTTCTTTTCTGATGTCAAAAACCAGTCCTGTAATGACAGTAAGATTCCCACTTGCCGTAATTTCCTTTCCAACTGATCTAAGGACAGTCCCTTTTACCTCCGCATCAATAGCATTTCCTTCAGCCTGTAAAACGTTTCCCAACAGAGTTAAGTCATCACGCACGTTACTTTTTATATAGTTAGACGGCGTAGAACCAATTGCAGCTGTTATTGTTCCCACAGATACTATCACAGAACCTACTATTGCTTTAGATTCACTTCCCATTTCAACCACCAACCTGTCACAAGCTTTAAGTATGTATAGGAAAAAACCTTTATCGTAGTATTATGGATTAAGGTCCGAATGTGTGCTTAATTATTAAAACTAACTTTCTTCATTGGAAAAAACCCCAAGTATTAAGGGGCTACGTTAATTGAAGATCATGGGTACATAGTGTTGAAAATGAGAGTTCTAATACTCCCAAAAATGTTTATGTTTGTATGAATAAGTGTGAGGATTTACCTTGCTATCAAGTAATGTTTCATTATAAGTAAGAACTCCTTTTCTTTTTGTATCTCCAATTTTTTGATAGCGATACGCATAGATAGCATGCGGTTCATCCTTGTACATAACATCAACCGTATATCCGAACTTAAAGTTGTACCGTGCTTCAAAACTTTTAAAAGCATCTTTCTTTTCCCCTTGCGAGAGTAAATACGCTTCTACTTTATGAGCCATGTGATTTTTGTAAAATGAAGTACCGCCCCAAAAACAAATGATTACAATTGTAATAATGAAAGCAATGTTTCTTTTTTTCATGCAATCACCTTTTTAGCATTTTAGTTACTTTCCCGTTTTTCTAATTTCTCAACACAAGAAGTACAATACACTTCCCCGCCGAGTTCAATATATTTTTGAATGTTTGTTATACCGCTTGGCGGATATTGTATGTAAATCCAAGAACGTTCATGTACCGCAATGCCCTTTCCACACGATGTACACGCAGTTGATTTTTTGCCGAACATTAATTATTGCCCCCCTGTGGACGGGATTTTCCATAGCAGTACGCACTGCAAAGTAAAAAGATTGTTCCAAATATAAAGCCGCCAATTGCTGCATATGGTACAGCGTCTTTTAGTGCCATGCCAGCGCTGATGGAGGCGACGAAAAGTAAAATAAATAGAGTTGTTAATTTTTTCATTGTATCCATATTTATTTCCTCCCTTTTGAAATCCCTATATTTCTATTATAAGGAAAAATGAGGGGAAAGGATGTTTTTCTATAAAATCGTATGACATGCCTCATGTAGTTTTGAAATAAAACCGTACTGTTTATAAAAAGATGTACCGTTTATAAGAAAGTTATACCGTTTACAAAAAAACGTCATTTTAATCGTAAAAATGACGTTTTTTAATCTTCTTATCACTTTTTCATTTCAATCTCAATTCTCTTTGCTAAGTCAGATGATACTTTATTGAAATACTCCATAACTTTCTTTTTAATATCATCAGATATAACTTTCAAATCACTAGCTAAATTTTCGGCAAGATGTTCTTTTTCTATTTGAGTTAACCTCGTATAGAATTCACCAGCCTGCCCAAAATCGTCTTGCTTTGTTATAGAAGTTCTTTCTAGTTTGCCTTCAACGTATCTTCCATCACCACTTGTAATTTGATTAGCTGGTGTCCAATTTTGTTGTTGGTTAACCGGTAATTTACGAAATTCAGCTCCAATTCTTCTTCTTTGAGAATCACTATAAATATTGGCACGGCCCTGCAGTATTTTATCATCAGATAATTCTGCACCGTCTAGTAAATTAGAAACGGAGAAGGCAACTTTTTCTACTTGTTCCATATAATTATCAGGATTTTTATTTAATACCATTTTGCCTACTGGTATTAGGGGATACTCTTTTTCATCCCATACTTTTGTATTGTCTAAAGGATCATAAGAAAGATTTGCTTCATCCTTTGGGTCCATGAGCTGGACATATAAGCCATATTCCACAGGTTTACCACCTGCGATCGCATCGTATAAATCTTTACCAGCGTAATCAGGATTTTCAGCGGCTAGTCTATTTGCTTCTTCGCGACCAATGTATTGTACACCTTCAAATGGGTACCAATGGTATTTAACGTACTTTCTAATACCTTGAGCATTTCTCCAAACATATGTATTTACACTATGTCCTGGAATGCGGCGAAGACTTTTTACCGTACCAGCATCAGAGTATAAACGTACAACAAAATGAATCGATTCAGGCGCTCTTGCTACAAAACTCCAAAATCTATCAGGATCAATTAAATTATTTTTTGGTGAAGGTAAGAATGCTTTAATAAATTCAGGAAATCGTATCGCATCACGAATAGAAAAGACAGGAATATGATTACATACTAGGTCGAAAACACCTTCTTCTGTATAAAATTTTGTAGCAAAACCACTTACATTTCTAGATGTATCAGGTGTTCCTTTCATACTGACAGCTAACGAAAAGCGAACCATAACAGGAACTTTCTGATTAGAATTTTGTAAAAAGCTCAGTTTTGTATGTTCGGACATCGAATATATCGTTTGAAAATAACCAAATGCACCAAATCCTTTTGCATGAACAGGTCTTTCTAAAATCTTTTCATGAATAAATTCTTGTAAGGTTTCGTGTAGTACACTATCTTGTTCCAGTACAGGTCCCCCAGAGCCAATCGTCTGGGAATGAAGTTTAGCTGGCTCATTGGAGAGGTCTCGATTCTCGCAATGGCTGTCCTCTAATAAAGTTTTCCTCTGTTTATGATGTTTTTCATTCATTATTATAGCCTCCAAAATTTAATTTCCATTAATCGTTACTAAATATGATTTTTAAGGCTCGAATATGTATCTTCTTCTTTTATTTTCAACATTCATGAGAAATATAGTTTCTTAAAGTTAGTAGCATTTTTCATGGAACTGCAATATAAAGTGAATTTAACCCGATGTGTGAACAGATTGCTAGTTAAAGAAAACTCCTATGCAGTGGAACTTTTTGAACAAACTTTATTCCAAACCAACACCTCACATTTTTTTGTTGATGTATCATATATGATAAAATTTAGATAAGTTCAGAAGAAGGAGCGATGACAGTGAGCGCTACAGAGCATAAAAAACAAGCACCAGCACAGGTGCGTTGTAAAATCATAACGATTTCGGATACACGTACAGAAGAGACAGATAAAAGCGGACAGTTATTAAAAGAGTTATTAATAGAAGCAAATCACCAAGTAACAGCTTATGAAATTGTAAAAGACGATAAAGAAAGCATCCAGCAAGCTGTATTAACAGGCTGCCAGCAAGAAAATGTAGATGTTGTGTTAACAAACGGCGGTACAGGAATTACAAAACGTGACGTAACAATTGAAGCAGTGGAAGCATTGCTTGATAAAGAAATTGTAGGCTTTGGAGAACTATTTCGGATGATTAGTTATTTAGAAGATATCGGCAGCGCGGCGATGTTAAGCAGGGCAATTGGCGGGACAATTGGACGGAAAGTTGTCTTTTCTATGCCGGGATCGACAGGTGCGGTTCGCCTTGCGATGAAGAAATTAATTTTACCAGAGCTTGGACACATTACATTTGAGTTGCATCGCCAATGAAAATTGCAGGGATTGTATTAGCCGGTGGACAGTCTAGTCGTTTTGGAGAGCCAAAAGCATTAGCAATTTGGCAGGAAAAAACATTTATCGAGCATAGTGTAGAAGCATTGAAAGAAGTTGTAACAGACATTGTTGTGATTAGCCATCCAGCGATTACAAATGAGCTCTCGCATATACTACATGTACCAGTTGTAGAAGATATTGCGCTGTATAAAGGAAACGGTCCGCTTGCCGGTTTATTGACAGGTATGGAATTTGTAGATGCGGATTGGTATATCGTTGCGCCGTGCGACACACCGAATGTTTCGAAAGAGTGGGCGATGACATTCATCGAACGAGCAGACGAAACATATGATGCAATTGTTCCAGTAGTTGAAGGACGGAAACAACCACTTTTAGCACTATATCATTATAAAATAAAAGAAAAAATAGAACAGTTATTAAAGGAAGAGAAGAGAAGTATGCAGGGGCTATTATCTCAGTGTAATGTCCAGTATGTGACGGCGGAAGAATCGCAGTTATCAAAAGAGTTATTTTTGAATGTAAATACAAAAGAAGAATATAGCCAATTACAGAAGAGAAAGTGAATGGGGAAGAAGGGAATATATAATGGAGAGTGAATTACTGAAAATATTTGATGAACATAGAAATCCAGTAGGAGTCGCAACTCGTGAAGAAGTACATAAACTCGGGCATTGGCATGAAACGTTTCATTGCTGGTTTATAAGTAGAGAAAACGGAATAGATTATATTCACTTTCAAATTCGCAGTAAGACAAAAAAGGACTATCCCAACCTGTTAGACATTACAGCTGCGGGGCATATATTAGCACATGAAACAGTATATGATGGAATACGAGAGGTGAAGGAAGAAGTAGGAATCGATGTCTCGTTTGATGAACTCGTGTCATTAGGTATTATCGATTATTGCGTTACAATGGAAGATTTTATTGATAAAGAATTAGCTCACGTTTTTTTATATGAAAATAAAAAAACAATGGATGAATATAAGTTGCAAATAGAAGAAGTGTCAGGCATTGTTAAAGCTGAATTTAACAGTTTTTCTGAACTTTGGTTAGGAGAAATGGATGAAATTACAGTAGAAGGATTCGAAATGAATGAAGCTGGAGAAAAAATTTCTATTCATAAGGCTGTAGACAAAAGTAACTTTGTGTCTCATGAACATTCGTATTATGAGAGTATTATAAGGTTGATGAGGGAGAATATGAAATCGTTAGGGAGTACAAAAGCAGATATATAGAATCCTTTATTTTCATTTGTTATATTAAAATCATATCTTACTATAGGAGGATTAACCATGGGTTTATTTGATATGTTTAAAGGTGACAAGACTCGTAGTGAAAATGGCATGGAACCTCATTTCGCTTTTGCTACATCTTTACTTTACATGATGGGTGCAGATGGTGAATATGATAACGAGGAACTAGGCCATTTATTAGCTGTTTTAGGTGGAAAAAGTAAAGGTGGCACTATTCACGTAGGTGGAAACAATGGTGATCTACTAGAAAAAGCGATTAAATATGTTCGTAAAAATAGCTTAGAAACATTCTTAAAAGAAGCTACTCCTTCTCTTACAGATGCACAAAAAATGTGTATTCTTGTTAACTTAGTAGATTCTTCACTTTCTGATGGAGAAGCAGAGCGCGAAGAACAAGTAATGTTTGCGAAGTTTCTAAATGCTTTTGGAATTTCAGAAGATCGCTTCAAGCCATTCTTTGAGGTTATTGTTCTAAAGAATGATCGCTCTGTATTTACAAATCAAAATCATCCAAAAAACAAACTACATAAGGTTGAATTAACAAAAGCATAATCAGAAAAAGCGCTCATATTCGAGTGCTTTTTCTTTTGTAAATATGCTCTGTTGTATAGGGGTAGATTTATAGCATCAAACCCATAATAAGAGTATTATAATAAACATCATTTATATACGTATCTTGTTTTAATACTCCTTCTTCTTCAAATCCCACTTTTTTATATAGCTCGATTGCTTTCTCATTATCTTCTCTCGTTACAAGATGGATTTTCTTAGTAGTTCCATTTAATCTTGCCCACTCGATAAGCTCGTCCATCAGTATTCTACCTAAACCGAATCCGCAGTGCTCTTCTGCGATCACGATTCCTAACGTTCCTACGTGTTTCGTTCTCGCTTTTGGGCTAGAGGTAATGGATGCGATACTTATGATTTCATCATCCATTGTTGCTAGTAAGATGATGGAACTATTATCTGCTTTAGTAGACTCTATGAAGTTTTCATAATCATGTAAAGACATACTGAACTCATTTTTCCCGAATGAAAGAAAATCAGTTTCACCGCCGACTACATTATAGAAATCAATCATAGATTGAGCGTCTTCTTGTAAAGCTTCTCTTATCATTACTTCTTTTCCGTTTCTTAAACGTATTGTTTTCATATCTATCAACTTCTTTCGAATTAGTTATGTTCATCATAATATTAATGGTTGAAATTGAATAGCGTTAATTTTGGAATTAAAGATATGATGTTGGCTTATCCCGTTTTACAATCGGTGGCGGAAATCTTAGAGTAGCTAAAGGATGTGTAGTAGTTATCAGTAATATAGATAGGGTACTTCTAGAGGGAAATGAAGATTTTGAAGCGTTAATAAGTGCCTTAGCTGCTGCGTGTATAGAAAGGAAGTTTTCCGCATGATTAGCACCTTCACATGCAAATGAATGTTTGTAGTGGTGTCCGGTTTGCTAAGTATATCCCAAAATGGTTGTATCAGCTTGCGCAATATTTGCAATAAAAGAAAAGTAAATAATCATTGTAAACATCATGATATAATGATTGTTTGAGATATATTGTGAAAGGACGGGTACCGTGAATTTAACAAAAATTAATAAAAAAAGAATTTTGGTATGTTTTGCTATTATCCTTATTTCATTAGTAAGTGCCATTATTCAAATGAAGATATTTTGGCCTAAGGGGACAGTTTTAGGAGGAGATGATATTGGTTTCCATCTAAATCGGGCATTCGGCCTAGCTGAAGCTATTAAAACACATCATTATCCGTTTTATATTAATGATATCCTTTTAAATGGATATGGCTATGCGGAAAATTGGTTTTATCCAAATCTTTTTTTATTTCCAATGGCCATTCTATTAAACACAGGATATAGTTTAGCTGTTTCTTATAAAGCTTATATAATATTTTACACAGTAATAACAGTATGTGTAACTTATTATTGTATACATAAGATGAGTAAAAGAATGTATTTATCAGCCTGTACTGCGATATTATATACCTTTTCACTCTACAGAGCGTTTGATGTTTATCAACGAGCTGCACTTGGGGAAGCATTAGCTTTTATTTTTTTCCCCGTTATACTATACGGAACTTATGAAATATTATATGGTAATAAGAAAAAATGGTATGTTTTAGCAATTGGGTTTACTGGTATGCTATATTCTCATGTTTTATCAAGTGTACTTGCATTTATTATGTTATTATTGTTACTTCTCTTTTCAATTAATAAATTATGGGAAGATAAAACAAAAATGCTTTACTTCATTCTCGCAGGTGGGGTAACAGTCTTATTATCAGCTTTTTTTATTTTTCCAATGATAGAACAAATGCAGTCAAATACGTTCTATTTCAACACTAATGTTTTAACAAATACTTATGATCAGGCATATACATTTGAACAAATATGGAGAAGTATTATATCAGATTATAAAGGCTCCGTAATTATAGGATTAGGATATACGTTATTTTTCCCGTTAATATTTAGATTTACAGTTAAAGAAAAAAACGACATGATACGGTTTGCCGATAAATGCTTACTGATCACAGTAATACTTTTATTCATGACAACGAAATATTTTCCATGGGAATCCCTTCCTATATTAAACGTTATACAATTTCCCTTTAGACTTTATACAATAATCAGTTTATTATTAGCATTCAGTGGAGTTGTTTATATGAGCTACTCCATTCGTAAAAAATTCTACAAAATTATTTTGTTATTCATTCTACTTGCTTCATCAATTGGAAATGCATGGACAATAGCTCAACCATATAAAGATTTCCGTATGCAGGACGGTAACATTAAATTTAAAGGAAATGAAACGTATGAAAATTCATATGATATAGGAGCAGGGCTTGAATATTTACCTTCAGTTGCAAACATTGATGATTTAAAATCGCGAGGAAAAGAAGAAGTTAGGAAAAAGAATAGTTCCACGAAAGTAAGTAATCTATCAAAGGAAAATAATGAATTGAGTCTAGACTTTGATACGAAAAGTAAGGATATCCTAGAATTACCAATGGTTTATTATAAAGGTTATCAAGCAAAAGTGAATGGTCAAAATGTTCCTATAAAGATGTCTAAAAATGGACTAATAGAAGTAGAAATACAAGGAAAAGGTACACTAGAAATTTCATATCCTGGAACAGTTATTCAAAAAGTATCCTACTATACTTCTATTACTGTTTTTATTATATTAATGGCTTTTATTACCTTTGTTAATATTAGAAATAACAAAAGAAAACCTAATTATGATGAAAACAGAAATGTAATAATCTGAGACAGATGAAAGAATAAGTATTGCTTTATTTATGTATACTACAAGTGAAATGACTAAAGAATATAAAAAGAAGAGGACCCATCCTCTTCTTTTTATATAGTTAGTCTATTATTCTCGTTAAGACATACACATAAAGTTTCTAATTTGTGAATATCGATAGCTTACTTTCCGGCGTTGCCCTCTTTGCCAAATATATCCAACTACCCCATTTGTTCTAACTTCAGTTGGATAAAACCAAAAATCTCGACCAAAAGGTCCTGGTGTTCTTAAGCCAATAAATCCCCATCTTCCTAAACAATTACAGAGCGATGATCGTATTGAACCCATTTGTGCAGGAGAAGAAAATGCTGATGGTGCTGCTGGCGCTTGTGCTGGTGGTGGAGTTGTTGGAGCATCTTCAGCATCATCTGGACGATATACGTCATCATCAAACTCTCTTGTGTCCTCGACTGATTGATGACCTGGGTTTTGATAATACGGCTGCTGATTATAATTTACATACGGAAAGTACATTGGCTGATTATTCATGAAACAAATCACCTCATTTTTTTAATACACACTTAAGACATTAGTATGTTGTGTGATTCTTATATGAAGCTTATTTATAGCCCAAATTATGTTCAGCAGTACGAATTGTATGAACAAGATAGCTTTCTTTTAGTGGTAAAGAAACAATTATGAAGTTGATTCATATACATCTTTAGTTCTATATGAATAAAATAGAATATATTTACAATTATAACATTTGGTGGATGTGAAAACAGGGAATCCTATTTTATACTAATATTGTGCCACCCATACAGGGGATAGCGTACAGCCGGTGATTGGCTAATGGGAACATTCTCATTTTGCCAGTGCCGGTTTTTTGTTAGATAATGATGATAATAGATTTTTTGAGGGAGGGATTGGTTTGAAAAAGATAGACTTTACTTCTATGAGAGAACAAGTGGCTAGTTTTTATATTTATTCTATTTCTTTTCTTGGCTTGATTGCTGTTATCATCTCCTTATTTTTAAGTAAAATGCCTTCGCATCTCATATTGCTTTTGTTGTTAATTATGTTTATGGGGATTACTGAGTATTTTCCTATCCGTGTTTGGAGAGGGGGAATCACACTCAGTCTTACGCTTGTCTATACAATAAATTGGCAGTTTGGAGTATATATAACTGTTGTTTCTTGTGTATGTGCGATGTTATGTATCCATTTGCTTCGCCGTTTACCTATGCAAAGGACATTATTTAATTGTGCACAGCTTGCTATTAGTATCGTATTAGCAGAATGGCTTTCTAGCGAATGTTTCTCCCTTTTTATTTCTGGGATGAATCTCTCATCTTTATATGAAAATTTCATAAGCTTGTTTTTATTTAGCGTGTTTTTTTCCTTTTTTAACAGCATTTTTTACGATCTTTTAATCATACTTCTTCCTCAGCCATATCCGCTAGAAGAGTGGTATAAAAAAAATATATTAGTATTCTTGAGTGTGAGTGTTTGTTTATTTTATGCCTCCCTTATCCATATTTTAGATTACCGATATCGCGGAGTGATGGATGAGGTTATGGTTCTGTTCTTCTTTTTCCCACTTGTAGCAATCTGCATCATCAGCTCCTTCTCTAGACAAATACGGGTGGAAAAAGAACGTTTATACAAACTTTTTTCTATTACGACAGAATTAAGTCGAGGGTTATCTGCCGGAAACCTACATCAGATGAAACAATCACTGAAAGGATTCTTGGGGGTACAGGCATATGTTTTATGGGCAAAAGATGAGGAGAACTGGACACTTTTACTAAAGGATGGAAAAGTGCATCATGATATTTCTGATTATTCTGACCTTCATAAGGATTTTGAAGAAATATCCGAAACTATTGTTGTTACTGATTGGAAAACAGGTATGGCTCCAGGAGATGAAGTTTTTGAAAATACTATGCGCTCTCTTGTATATTTACCTCTTAAAGTAAATCATGAATTAGTTGGAATGTTTGTAGCAGGGAAAAGCAGGAGTGCGAGTTTTATTACTGAGGATGTACAGACTTTAGCTACGTTTGCCAATCAATTAGGCAGCTTGCTTAAAACACGGACACTCGTCTCTGAACAGGAAAAAAGAACAATCTTGGAAGAAAGAAATCGAATTGCCCGTGAAATCCATGATGGAATTGCGCAAGCATTAGCAGGAGTGATATTCCAGCTGGAGTCAGCTCAGAAAAAGTATGCAGATCGACCAAAGGATATGCAGCAAGTAGTAGATACAAGCATAAAAAAATTACGGAAGAGCTTAAGTGAAGTTCGTTATTCTATTTATGCCTTAAAGCCATATCCAACACAAAGATTAGGACTAAAACAAGCAATTACAAATAAAATTCAATCCTTAAAACAAGAATACAATCTGGCCATTACATATCATGAAAGAGGCCGTTCTCGAAAACTTAGTTTTACAAAAGAACGAGTCATCTTTGATACTTTACAAGAGAGCTTGCAGAACATTGTAAAGCATGCGAAGGCAGATAAAGTTGACGTTTTACTAAGCTATCAACGTGAGCATGTACTTTTGAAGGTAAAAGATAATGGAATTGGTTTTTCCCTCTTTGAATCTATGATTAAAGCAAAGCATGAACCGCATTATGGTATATTACATATGAATGAACAAGCTGAACAACTAGGGGCTGCCCTTCAGATTGATAGTTCAGCAGGAAAAGGCACAGAAATCACATTGTTAATTCCAAATTCAGAAATAGGGGAGGAGTATCATGATTCGAATATTAGTAGTGGATGATCATACTGTTTTGCGTGATGGAATTCGAAGTATATTAGAACTCGAATCTGATATGCGAGTAGTTGGAGAAGCTGTTTCCGGAGATGAGGTTTTAAAGAAAGTGGAAGAGTGTAGTCCTGATTGCATCTTAATGGATATTAATTTGCCAGGGAAAAATGGTATTGAGGCTACATCACTTGTAAAAGGTCAGTATCCGAACTGCCGCGTTCTTGTATTAACGATGTATGAACATGATGAATACTTGATGTCTGCTCTTCGGGCAGGTGCAGACGGTTATTTACTGAAGGATTCATCATCCGAAGAAGTGGTGGCGGCAATCCGAATGGTATTACAAGGAGATTCCGTGATTCACCCGCGCATGACGAAAAAGTTAATTACATACCATCAGCAAACGAAATCAGAATCAAACGAAAATGAACTGACAGAGCGTGAAAAAGAAATCCTGCTTGAATTGGTTAAAGGTCTCAGTAATAAGGAAATTGCTGAAGCCCTATATATCAGTGACAAGACAGTTAAAATTCACATTAATAAGATTTTCAAAAAACTAAATGTGAAAAGCCGTTCACAAGCAGTCATATATGCTGTTCGAAATCAGCTTGTTCCGTTTTCTTAAATAAAAACGCTTAAAAGAACTGTTCTGTGTTTTATTATTTTACTCAAAATAATAAGGTGCGGAATAGTTCTTTTGTTTTATTTGGTTTAGAACTAATAGCTATAAAATTACTTCTTTTGTCTAATTTTCAGAAAGATTAAAATTCTAGATAATAAGGACAGAATCATAGGTTACTAGTAGATTAAGAATCTAAAATGACAAATTTAGAATAAAATATAAATCGTAATCATTACTATTTATTGCAGCGTTCCTGAAGAGGTATTATACTAAATTTGTAATATAAAACGTAATTATTACGTTTTATAACAAAGGAAAGATATTCATTTAATAATAAAAAAGGAGATAAGAAAAATGAAGACATTTAAAGTAATGACCACAGCAGCTATCATATCATTATTCTTTACATCACTTACAGTTTTTGCAGAAGGCGATGTTACGCCTGCTGAGTCGCAAATGGTTGAAGAAATTGTGGAACAAAGAGGACAATTATTTTTTGATAAGGATAAGATCGAAACAGGTCAAGATGATTCACTATATGAAGACGTTAAAAAAGAAGGTTTGGCTACAGCATATAAACCGAATGATACTGTTCGCTTAATCGTAGAAGTTGAACAACCAAAAGAAATTGAGCAAACAGCCAAAAGCAAAAAAGCTTTATATAAACAAAAGCAAGACAAAGTAATCGAACAAATCTCAAAAGAAAAAAATTCTAAATCAAATGCTTCTATTAAAGTGAAGCATCGTTTTTTCGAAGGGTTTAACGGATTCAGTGTAGAAACAGAGTTTCAAAATATTAAAGATATCCAGTCTATTCCAGGGGTTACGAATGTCCATGTTGCTAGAACATACCAGGAAACGATGGGGGCAAGTAAAGAATTAGTACAAGCTCAAAAAGTATGGGAACAATATGGTTATAAAGGTGAAGGATTAGTAGTAGCGGTCGTAGACTCCGGGATTGATTATACGCACAAAGATATGAAACTATCTGACACAGCCAAAGCGAAAGAAAAATGGACTCAAGATAAAATTAATCAAAAATTTGTTGAGACAGATGTAAACGAAATTTGGTATTCCGATAAAATTCCAACAGGATATGATTGGGCAGACAATGATACCAATATCATTCCGGGAACAAAAGGCAGCCCGCATGGTACACACGTGGCTGGTACAATTGGAGCAAATGGCGACGAAACGAATGGCGGTGTCGAGGGTATTGCACCAGGTGTTCAACTATTAGCTGAGAAGGTATTTTCTGATAATCGCGGTGGTGCCTATGAGGATGATATTATAGCGGGTATCGAGCATGCCATTACATTGGATGCAGATGTAATAAACATGAGTTTAGGTGTCGATGCAGGTTATGTAGATGAAGAATTTGATCCAATCCAGAATACAATTCGAGTTGCGACAGAACAAGGCACCCTTGTTGTAGTGGCAGCCGGTAATTCAGCCTACAGTACGAAAAATAATATCATTCCCTCTTCATTAAGACCATATGCAGAAAATCCTGATATTGGAACAGTTGGTGCACCGGGTGTAAGTCCATATGCGTTATCGGTTGCTTCCTATGAAAATACTAAACTTCATTTAAATGCATTAGCAGATGCAAGTGGTTTTTCGGTGCCGTTCAAAGATCAAACGCAATTTCCAGCATCGTATAATTTTAAAGTCTCTAAGGTTCTTTCACCAGATGTACCTTATGATTTGGTATATGTTGGGGAAGGAAAGAATGCATCAGATTATCCTAAAGGCAAAACTGGCTACATTGCAGTAGTTAAACTATTAAATTCATATAGTACTGTTTCATCCATTCAGTGGACAGCAAAGAGTGCAGGAGCAAAGGCGATTATTATGATACCACCTGCAAATTGGTCAGATTATGCTACTCTACCAGTAACGCCAACTGCAACACCAACGGCGTCAACAAGTAAAGCTGCAGGTGAAGCATTACTGAGTAAAATGAATAGTCTGCCAAGCGGTCAATATTTAAGTATGAAATTCGCAGGCGATACTTTCGTTGATAACCCAGCAAAAGATAGTATGTCTAGTTTTTCATCGATGGGTACTCCACATACATTAGATTTTAAGCCAGAAATTTCTGCCCCTGGTGGAAATATTTATTCCACTATACCAGGTAATGATTATGAAATGATGAGCGGTACATCCATGGCAGCACCTCATGTTGCAGGCGGTTCGGCATTGTTATTGCAGGCCCTTTATCAAAAAGGATTAACCCATTCAGAAGATACAGTTTTAAAAGCAAAACTTGCTTTAATGAATACAGCTAATATTGCCATGGATCCAAGGACCAATGGAGAAGTTCCATATTCACCACGTGTACAAGGGTCAGGTCTAATGCAAATTCAAAATGCCATTCATACACCGGTCATTGTGACAAATAGAAATGCGCCTTTAGAACAAGCTGGAGCGGTTGCTTTAAAGGAAATAGGTCAAAATACAAGTTTCAAATTAAACATGGAAGCATTCGACGCTCCTAAAGGTAAAAATAGTAGTGAGGATATTGAATATAAAGTTTATGTAGATGTATTAAAAGATAAGACGGAAATGAAGGAATTTGATTTAGATAGTGATGGGCAATTGGATTCAAAAGAGTATTTAACATTAACTAGTGAACGTATTAATGGTGCGACAGTCACTGTCAATGATAATACAGTTACAGAAACAGAAGGAGCATTAGTTAAAATCAAACCAGGTCAAACAAAAATGCTGACTGTTAATGTAACTTTACCAGATTCCTTAAAGAAAAATAGCTTTGTAGAAGGATTTGTTCGTCTCGTTCCGGTTGCCAAAGACCAGGATAAAGCTGTTCCTTTAACTGTTCCATATATGGGCTTCTATGGAAAATGGGATGAACCACGAAATATCGACGCACCTGCATGGGAGAAGGATGCGTTTGTAGGATATACGGCCCTTTGGGATGAGAATTCAGAAAGATATCCATTAGGATATAACCCATATACTGGAAGGTTTAGTCTTAACCATATTGCATTCTCGAAAAACTATATACTCGATGGTATCTATCCGTCATTCCAATCCTTACGTAATTTAGACAAAGTTGAAATGTATATTGAAGATCAATCTGGAAATCTCATTAAAAATTTAGGCGACTTTAGTGAATATACTGGTACTCCATGGAAATTTAGAAAAAATATAATGTCATATGGGGATACAAAGTATGACGGATATAAATGGGATATGAAAGACTCATCCGGACAATATGTGCCTGATGGTGTTTATCAATATGTTATCAAAACAACATTAGATTATTCAAACGCAAAGCCACAGATTGTTAAAATGCCAGTTACGGTAGATTCCATCGCTCCGACCGTTTCAGATATTACAGTAACGCCAAAGAACGGAAAATATGAAATTTCCTTCAATCCGCAAGACAATGCAAGTGACTTTAATTCTGCTGTTGTATGGGTGAATGGACAATATTATTCACTAGGTCTGGAGCAAAAATCTTTCTTAGTTAATACAGAACCGAAAAGTATTATTATTCTAGCCATTGATTATGCAGGAAATCAATCGTACAAAGTTTGGGGAGATCCGAGCTATATTAAATATACTATGACTGTACAAACGATCAGTATAACTCCGACTGCAAATATTAACAAAAGCAAACCTGCAAATATTAGTGCCTGGGCTTATGCTAGAGTAGACTGGACGATTAATGTTAAAGATGCAAGTGGAAAGATAGTCGATTCGTTTGAAGTGAAAAATGAACATACACTGAAAACACAATGGGTACCTAATGCGGATCTTCCAAATGGAACGTATACGATCTCAGCTGATGTGGTTACAAAAGACGGTTTTAAAGTTACAACAGAACCTAAGCAAGTCACCGTTCGTCAACAATCATAGAGAAAACTCGCGGATTGGCGAGCCCCTAAGAGCGAGGACAGAGGTGTAGTTACACGTATGACTGATAGGAAAGTAAAATACTTTCCTATCAGCGAATAAAATCGCTAACGTGACTAAATCATGATCCAAGTGAGGATTATTCACTTGGGTCTTTTTTGTTCGTCGCATTATGCCATTACAAAAGGAACGTATTACTTCTGCTATTTCATTTTCTTTTAAATTATAAAGTAGTTCTTTTGTACTATACGGTATAGAACTAATAACTATAAAAAATATTCCTTTTTGATAATTTTCAGAAAAGTTTAAATTTAATAAAATAAAGGAAGTAGAATCGTAGTCTAATAGCTTCGTAAATTTTATACATTGACTACAAATAAAAACAAATAATGGGGGAACTTGTATGAAGAGAGGGAAATTTGGAAAGGTTCTTACGGGGACGTTAGTTGCTGGTATGCTATTGTCACAAGGTATTCCGTATAACGTATTGGCAGAAAGCACGGTTGAATTGAATCCAGTTGATAATGCGGAACAGGTACTAACGAATCTGTCTCCAGAACAAAGACAAGCGTTGGAACAGTTAGATGTAAGTCCTAATTTTACGATTTCACCTGATATTGATTCTAATAGTCCTGAATTAGTTAACGTTATCGTGGAGTTCAATCAGGCTCCAGCAAAAATTGAAGTGATGAAACAAGCGGCGAAAGGAAAGAAAATAGCTTCTACTACTGCGCAAGCAAAAGTGGATGAAGAACATAAAGTGTTTAAGCAACATGTCGAATCCTTGAAATCGAAAAAGGATGCTGGCACGTACGATACGCAAAAAATGAAGATTACACGTGAATACAAGAACGCGATCAACGGTGTAGCCATGACTTTACCTGGTGTGGCAGTGCAGGATTTGATCCAATCCGGAGTAGTAAAACGTGTCTTTAAAGATTACGAGGTAAAAGTAGAACCTCCAGTAGAAACGCAAAAAGAAATCCAGCCAAAAATGGCGGACAGCATTCCGCAAATTGGCGTGGACAAGCTCCATGCAGAAAACATTACAGGTAAAGGGATTAAAGTCGGTGTTCTGGATACAGGTGTTGATTATAATCATCCTGACTTAAAAGGTGCTTATAAAGGCGGATATGATTTTGTAGATAACGATGCAGATCCGATGGAAACAACATACGAGGATTGGATAAAAGCTGGTAAACCAGAATATCCAGGCCTTGTATATTACACAAACCATGGTACACATGTAGCTGGAACGATTGCAGCTCAAAAGAAAAATAATGCGGATTATGCTGTGAAAGGTGTGGCACCTGATGTAGATTTATATGCGTATAGAGTATTAGGCCCTTGGGGCGGAGGAAATACAGCAGGAATTCTTGCTGGAATAGATAAAGCGATTGCAGATGGTATGGACGTTATCAATATGTCACTTGGTGCTCAGAAGAACGATCCGTTATATGCTACTTCTGTCGCGACAAATAACGCCATGCTTTCAGGTGTGGTAACAGTTGTTGCCGCAGGTAACTCTGGACCGAACGAAAAAACACTCGGNNATGCAGTTATTAGGGAAAGATTTTCCTGATAAGTTAGAAGATTTACAAGGACAATCTTTACCAATTGTATTTGCGGGACTTGGTAAACCAGCTGATTTTACGGGGAAAGATTTAAACGGAAAAATTGCGTTAATTCAGCGCGGAGAAATTACGTTTGATGAAAAAATCAAAAACGCCAAAAATGCCGGAGCAAAAGCTGTTATCGTGTATAACAATGCCGACGGACAAATACCTGCCTACTTAGGTGAGGGAGTAGGTTTCATTCCATCCTTCCGCCTATCAAAAGCGGATGGCGAACGGTTAAAGGCGCTAGGCGAAGTATCTTTCAAATTCGAAACGCTGAGCAATACAAAAACGGAAGGCGATCACTTAGCTGATTTCAGCTCACGTGGGCCGGTAAACGGAAATTATGACATTAAGCCAGATGTAGTTGCTCCTGGTGTGTCAATTTTCTCTACTGCACCGGAATATATTAACGACCCGCAGGACGGTATTAATTACAGTAATGCATATGTACGCTTATCAGGTACATCTATGGCGACTCCTCATGTGACAGGTACAGCAGCATTGATTCTGCAGGAGCACCCAGAATACACTCCTTTCGATGTAAAAGCAGCTCTTATGAACACATCTGATGATTTAAATGGGAAGTATTCTGTATACGAAGTGGGCGCGGGACGCATCGATGCGTATCAAGCTGTTCATACGGACACTTCCATCAAAGTATTAGACAAAACAAAAAATATCGAGAACGGAAATATTGTTGAAATTGACGAACAAACAGGCTCTATCATGTTCGGCAGACATTTTAAGCAAGGTGATAAACCAATTGAAGCGAGCAAAAAAGTGAATTTCCAAAACCACAGCAAGGAAGAAAAATCCTTTAAAGTGGAAGTGGAGTATCACGGCGAGCGTACAGGTATTCAAGATGCAGTGAAGAACGGTGTAAAAGTTGAGGTACCGGCATCCATTACAGTGGCAAGCGGACAATCACAGGAGCTGGAGCCAAAAATTACGATTCCTTCTAGCGCAGCGAAAGGAAGATACGAAGGGTATATCCATGTGATGAATGCGAACAATCCAGCCGAAACGTATCAAATCCCATTCGCTGTCATGGTGACGGAAAAAGGATTTGAATATATAAAAACGACTAAACCATCCGTAACAAACACGACACCTTTCTGGCAATATTTAGATCCTGTGGTCCACGGAGTAATGAAGTTGAATAGTCCGATGCAAACAATCGATATAGTTGTCAAAGACAGTAAAACAGGAAAAGCTGTAGGTTTTATAGGAACAGCGAATACCAGCAAATTACTGACAGACACAGAAACTTTTCTTATAGGAGCATTCAGCGGTACTGTCTATCCATTTACAAATGATCCTTCCAAGCCGATTGGCGATCTTCCTGTGAAGCTTCCAGCAGGCGATTATATACTGGAAATGATTGCGCATGATGAGGAAGGGAAATCATATGTTGCAGACAATCCGCTTATCGTGGACAATACAGCACCGGAAGTAAATATGGATAAAAAACCGGGTATAATTGAAATTAATGACTCCATGTTCACAGTAGAAGATGGCCAAAAAGCAGTATGGCTGCATGGAACAGCTAAAGATTCCACAGTAGATGTATTGAAATCGAAAGACTTAAACTATGATCAATCTTCCAACCAAATGGGTTACTCTGCAAACTCTCCGTTCATAGATGGATACTTCCCGATCCAAGCAAACGGAGATGTAAAGTTTGGAATTGAGGAAAGTGATATTGCAACAAAACCTTTACAATTGACCTTGACTACGTATGATATGGCAACGGCAATGGGGAAACAAAACTATGTCTTCGTGAAAGAAGGTACGGAATATACGACTTCTAGTTATGATAAGAAAGATGTAAAAGTTGACGATACAGTTACGATGACACTCAGCCTCAATAATGTAAAGCAGCTTGTATCTGGGGAATTTCAGGTCGAATTCATGAAAGATTTGTTTAAGTTTGAGAATGTGAAACTGAACAATGCGGCAAACGAGTATGTAAAGGAAAAAGGCCTGGAGATATCACTGCAAGAGCCTGTGGTGACAGAAGGAACTTCCAAGAATATGGTGAAAGTTGGCGCATCTATGAAAGGGAATGCATTCAGCGGTATGGATGGAGATATGCCTTTCCTTGATGTCACGTTCAAATTAGTAAGTGATGCATATTACGATAATGTTATCAGATTTGATGTAAAGCAGGCGTCTTATATGAAAGCGGGACAAACAGCAGCTACTGCTATTCCTTTTTATAACACGGAAAGTTTTAACATCATTCCAACGCATTCGAGAGTGCAGGGTTCTATCGGACCGGAAGGATTTTTGATTGGGAATGAGGGCTCTCAGTATTTGAGAAAAGCGGATTATACAAAAATCGGTGCTCAAGTATATGCGATGTCCCCAAGCGGTAAAAAATATAAGGGAACAATTGATAAGACAGGATTCTACACTATTAAGGGTATCCCAGCTTCTACTGAAGCATACACAGTTGTTTTCGATATTCCGGGACATCTCAAAGCGATGAAGAAATTCATTCCTGGATATTCTGTAAACGGTGAGATGCGCGGGCAACATGTTAGAGTAGGTGCTAAAAATCTTGCGGGGGATGTGAATGGTGATAGATTGATTGACATTCGCGATATGCAAAGTGTAGTTGATGTATACGGCAAGAAAGATGCATCTATTTTGCCGCAAGACATTAATCAAGACGGTGTCGTAGACGAGACAGATGTCCGCTTCATTGAGAAAAACTTCTTGCAAAAAGAAGTCGGCGTTCCAGAAGCGGTTAAGCCAAAAGAAACAATCGGTAAAAAAGGACTGGAAGATTTCCTGCGCCAGATCGGTTTGGAGCCGAAATCAAAATAATAAAGTGAAACTTCCATCAGTGGGGGGTTTTTATCCCCCACTGATGGTTAGTTGAACCAATCGGGCTTTTACGGGCAGTTATCCCCACCTATCTTCCACGCTTTCCTCTGAATCTTGAGGGGGTCTTACTGCACGTTAATGCGGGATAAAGTGAAATTTCCATTAGTGGGGGATTTTCTTCATCCCTCACTAATGATTTCTAACTTAATCCAATGATAGATATTATCCACTATATTTTTACACAAAGTGAGATCGATAGCTTTAAAGGTTACTTCTTTTGTTTGATTTTCAGAATGGCATCTTAGTTTACTAGTTTCACGGATTGTTTGTAAAACAATTATATGAGGAAAAGGAGATGCGCTATGAAGAGAAGAAAAAAAGGGAAGCTTCTTATAGGAACGTTAGCTGTAGGCATGCTATTGTCACAAGGCATTCCGTATAACGTATTGGCAGAAAGCCCGGTTGCACTGAATCTAGTTGATAATGCGGAGAAAGTCTTGACGAGCCTGTCTGCAGATCAAAGAAAGGCTTTAGAGCAATTAGATGTAAATCCTAACTTTACGATTTCGCCTGATATTGATTCGAATAGTCCTGAGTTAGTCAAAGTTATCGTGGAATTCAATCAGGCTCCAGCGAAAATTGAAGTGATGAAACAAGCGGCAAAAGGAAAGAAAATATCTGCTACTACTGCGCAAGCAAAAGTGGATGAAGAACATAAAGTGTTTAAGCAACATGTCGAATCCTTGAAATCGAAGAAGAGTGCCGGCACGTACGATACGAAAAAAGTGAAGGTTACACGCGAATACAAAAATGCGATCAACGGCGTAGCGATGACTTTACCTGGTGTTGCAGTGCAGGATTTGATGCAATCTGGAGTAGTAAAACGTGTCTTTAAAGATTACGAGGTAAAAGTGGAACCTCCAGTAGAAACAAAAGAATCAATTCAGCCAAAAATGGCGGACAGCATTCCGCAAATTGGTGTGGACAAGCTTCATGCAGAGAACATTATGGGTAAAGGGGTTAAAGTCGGCGTTCTTGATACAGGTGTTGACTACAATCATCCTGATTTAAAAGATGCTTATAAAGGCGGATATGATTTTGTAGATAACGATGCAGATCCGATGGAAACAACATACGAGGATTGGATCAATGCTGGTAAGCCGGAATATCCTGGCTTAGTGTACTATACAAACCATGGGACGCATGTAGCAGGGACAATTGCAGCTCAAAAGAAAAACAATGCGGATTATGCTGTGAAAGGTGTGGCACCTGAAGTAGATTTATATGCTTACAGAGTATTAGGACCATGGGGGGCAGGATATACAGAAGGAATCCTTGCTGGAATCGATAAAGCAATTGAAGATGGTATGGACGTCATCAATATGTCGCTAGGTGCGCAGACGAACGATCCGTTATATGCCATTTCTGTCGCGACAAATAACGCCATGCTTTCAGGTGTGGTAACAGTTGTTGCCGCAGGTAACTCTGGACCGAACGAAAAAACACTCGGTTCCCCGGGAGCGGCAGCTCTTGGTATTTCAGTAGGGGCAAGTGATGTTTCCATGTCCATTCCTACATTCAGTGCAAGTGCAGGGAGCGAAAAATTTGAAAATATGCAGTTATTAGGGAAAGATTTTCCTGATAAGTTAGAAGATTTACAAGGACAATCTTTACCAATTGTATTTGCGGGGCTTGGTAAACCAGCTGATTTTACGGGGAAAGATCTCAATGGAAAAATTGCGTTAATTCAGCGCGGTGAAATTACGTTTGACGAAAAAATCAAAAACGCCAAAAATGCCGGAGCTAAAGCTGTTATCGTGTATAACAATGTCGACGGGCAAATACCTGCCTACTTAGGTGAGGGAGTAGGTCTTATTCCATCTTTCCGTCTGTCAAAGGCGGATGGCGAACGGTTAAAGGGACTAGGTGAAGTATCTTTCAAATTCGAAACATTGAGCAATACAAAAACGGAAGGCGATCACTTAGCTGATTTCAGCTCACGTGGGCCGGTAAACGGAAACTACGATATTAAGCCGGATGTAGTCGCTCCTGGTGTGTCGATTTTCTCTACTGCACCGGAGTATATCAATGATCCACAGGACGGCGTGAATTACAGCAATGCATATGTACGATTGTCTGGTACATCCATGGCGACTCCTCACGTGACAGGTACAGCAGCATTGATTTTACAGGAGCATCCAGAATATACTCCTTTCGATGTAAAGTCGGCTCTTATGAATACATCAGATGATTTGAACGGGAACTATTCCGTATACGAAGCGGGTGCTGGGCGCATCGATGCGTATCAAGCCGTTCATACAGACACATCCATCAAAGTATTGGACAAAACGCAAAATGTAGAGAATGGAAACGTTGTTGAAATTGATGAACAAACGGGCTCTATCGTGTTCGGCAGATATTATAAACAAGGTGATAAACCAATTGAAGTGAGCAAAAAAGTGGCTGTTCAAAACCACAGCAAGGAAGAAAAATCATTTAAAGTGGAAGTGGAGTATCACGGCGAGCGTACAGGTATTCAAGATGCGGTGAAAAACGGTGTACAAGTTGAGGTGTCGGCATCTCTTACAGTAGCAAGTGGAAAATCACAGGAGCTGCAGCCGAAAATTACGATTCCTGCTAGCGCAGCGGCAGGCAGATATGAAGGATATATTCATGTAACGAATGCGAACAATCCGGCCGAAACGTATCAAATTCCATTCGCTGTCATGGTGACGGAAAAAGGATTTGCTTATGTGGAAACGGAACGACCATCGGTGACAAATAATACGCCTTTCTGGCAATACATGAGGCCATTCATCTTTGGAAAAATGAAGTTGAATAGCCCAATGAAAACAATCGATATAGTTGTTAAGGACAGCAAATCGGGGAAAGCCGTAGGATTGACCGGAACGATAGATGGCAGCAACATGATGACAGATAGAGAGTATGGTGGCATATTGTTCAATAGCTATGTCTATCCATTTACAAATGATCCTTCCAAGCCGATCGAAGATGTCCCTGTGAAGCTTCCAGAAGGAGACTATACGATTGAAATGATCGGGCATGATGAGGAAGGAAAATCATATGTGGTAGGCAATCCGATGATCGTAGATAATACAGCACCGGAAGTAAATATGGATAAAAAACCGGGTGTAATCGAGATCAATGACTCCATGTTTACAGTAGAGGATGGACAAAAAGCAGTATGGCTGCATGGAACAGCCAAGGATGCGACAGTAGATCTATTAAAATCCAAAGGGTTGAACTATGATCAATCGTCCAATACAATGGCTTACTATGGAAACTCTGGATTCATAGAGGCATTCTTCCCGATCCAAGCAAACGGAGATGTAAAATTTGGAATTGAGGAAAGCGATATTGCAACACAACCTTTAAAATTTAAGTTGACTACGTTTGATATGGCAACGGCCGTTGGTAGACAAGACTATATCTTCATGAAAGAAGGCACAGAGTATACAACTTCCAGTTACGATAAAAAAGACGTAAAAGTCGGTGACACTGTAACAATGACACTGAGTTTGAATAATGTAAAACAACTTGTATCTGGGGAATTCCAAGTCGAATTCATGAAAGAGCTGTTCAAGTTTGAGAATGTGAAACTGAACAATGCGGTAAATCAGTATGCGAAGGAAAAGGGCTTGGAGGTATCACTGCAAGAGCCTGTGGTGACAGAAGGAGATTACTTTAGTACGGTGAAAGTTGGCGCATCTATGAAAGGGAATGCATTCAGCGGTATGGATGGGGATATGCCTTTCCTTGATGTCACGTTCAAAGTAGCACATGATGAATGGTATTATGACGATACCTTTATGGATGTAAAGAAGGCGTCTTATATGAAAGCAGGGCAAACAGCAGCTACTGCCATTCCTTTTTACAACACACAAAATGTTAACATCATTACGAAACATTCAAGTGTGTCAGGCTATATTGGGCCAGAAGCATTTATGACAGAAGGCGGTTATTTGAAACCAGGAGATTATACAAAAATCGGTGCCCAAGTATATGCGCTGTCTCCGAGCGGTAAAAAATATAAGGGAACCATTGATAAACAAGGAGAATACCGTATCACCGGTATCCCAGCTTCTGGTGAAGTATTCACAGTTGTCGCTGAGGTTCCGGGACACCTCAAAGCAACGAGGAAGTTTATTCCGGGATATTTTGTAAACGGTGAACAGCGTGGGCAAAACTTTAGACTTGCTTCCCTGAAAGGTCTTGCAGGGGATGTGAATGGTGATAGATTGATTGATATTCGTGATATGCAAAGTGTAGTCGATGTATACGGTAAGAAAGATGCATCTATCTTGCCGCAAGACATCAATCAAGATGGTGTCGTAGACGAGACAGATGTCCGATTCGTTGAGAAAAACTTCTTGCAAAAAGAAGTCGGCGTTCCAGAAGTAGTTAAGCCAAAAGAAACAATCGGCAAAAAAGGACTGGCAGATTTCTTGCGTCAGATCGGTTTAGAGCCGAAGAAATAAGCATAAAAAGATAGCGGCTGTTGATAAAAGAGGGGGAAATTTCATCTTCTGCAAATATCGATAGTCGCTCTTGAATAAAACTAAAAGTTCTTTATTAAGAACTTAGCTGTAGCTATCTTAGAGGTAAATCAAAAAATCTAATAAGGAAAAAGCCTATTTGATTCAGTTTTACCTCATATGGACTTATCGGCTCTTGAATAGTTTAAATATTATAAAAATAGGGGGATTATTAAAATGGGTCTTAAGAAAAAGCTTGGTATGGGCGTTGCATCTGCAGTTCTTGGTTTATCTTTAATTGGAGGCGGAACGTTTGCGTACTTCAGTGATAAAGAAGTATCAGAAAACACGTTTGCGGCTGGTACATTAGATTTGAATATTGATCCACAAGTTATCATTGATGTTGACAATATCAAACCAGGTGATCAAGTGGAGCGCGATTTCCACTTAATCAACAACGGTACTTTGAAAATCAAGGACGTTCATCTTCTTACTGACTACACTGTAACAGATGCAAAAGGAGATAACGGAAATGCTGATTTCGGTGATCACATTAAAGTGGAGTTCTTATGGAACATAGACAAGAACACAGTTCCTGTATGGGAAACTACTTTGTCTGAGCTGAAAAAAGCTACTGCTGATGGTAACATTCCTGATCTTGTCCAAAAAGGTGTAGTAAACTGGGAAGGAAACGGACTTGCTCCAGGAAGTGATGACACTTTCTATGTGAAATTCACATTTGTAGATAATGGAGAGGATCAAAACGTATTCCAAGGAGATTCATTGAAATTGAACTGGACGTTCGATGCGACTCAAACAAAAGGTCAGGAAAAATAAGCTCAAATTTTATGTAACGACTTAGCAGTTAATTAAAACGTACGACAAAGAGGGTCCTACTATGAAGTAGGACCTTCCTATGTTTTGTACAATATAGAAGTTTCACTTTAAGCCAGCATTTCCGTTTTCCGATTTTGAATGACATCTTCATAATGCATCACGAGATCACCGAAAATTTCATCCCAGCTTTGTGTTAAAGCATAGTTTCTACCTTGTTGCCCCATGTATTCACGTCGTTCTTTCTGATCAATCAATGTGTAAATAGAAGATAAAAAAGAGTCCATTTGTTTCGGCTTACAAAGAAAACCTGTTGTTTCATGTGTAATAATGTTTTTCACACCACCTGCGTTTGCACCGATAACTGGTGTACCGCATGCTAGTGACTCTAAGACGACATTTCCGAATGTTTCTGTTGAAGAAGGGAATACCATAACGTCTGAACAAGCATATGCTTCAGCTAATTCTTCGCCTTTTAAATACCCAGTAAATGTTATGTTTTCTGTTATTGTTTCTTTTACTTCACTAGCGAGAGGGCCATCGCCCACAATTAGCCAATGAATATCGTTTTTTCGTTCTTTTTTTGTTTTTTGGATTAATGCCAGCAATGTTTCGATATCTTTTTCAGGAGCTAAACGTCCAACGTAAGAGAGGGTATATCGCGATGTAATGTTATATTTTTTTCGAAATACGTCCTGATTATAATGAGGATGAAATAGACTGCAATCTACTCCGCGGCTCCATAAGTATAAGTCTTGGAAACCTTTTTTTTGTAATTGATGCATTGTTTCAAAAGAAGGTACGAACGTTTTTTGCAGGGCGCTATGAAACCATTTCAAATAATTCCATAACATATTAGAGAAGAATTCCATTTTATAATATTGTAAATACGCATCAAAATCAGTGTGATAGGAACCAACGAGAGGGATATTTAGTTTTTTTGCGTAATACATGCCACAAAGTCCCATATTAAATGGTGTTGCGACATGTATGATATCTGGTTGAAATTGATATAGTTCTTTTTTGATGAAACGTGGATTTGGAAATGCGAATCGGCACTCTGGATATAGTAGTTTAAGTGGAATACTTTTTATTTTATTGACGTTGGTAACAAAATGATCTTCCGCTTCATGCTCCGGCGCAAATACAGAGTAAGAAATATCTTGCTTTTGCAAATACTGTGTAAAGCGATCGAGTGTTTTCGCAACGCCGTTCACTTGCGGTGTAAACGTATCTGTAAAGATGGCAATTTTCATCAAATCCCCTCCTTCTTCTATCCCGCTATTAAAGGGCAGTAAGGGCCCCACCTCAAGGCTCAGAGAAAGATGGGACACTGATGGAAGTTTCACCTTATATGAAAAGTGGGATGAATTGATAATAAGAAACAATGCCGGATATTGTTCCGAGGCACATGCCAACAAGTACATCAGATGGATAGTGCAAGCCGAGATAAATGCGTGAAATTCCCACGGTAATTGCTAGTGGAAGTAGCAAGAATGTCATGCTTGGTTCATATAATAAAAAGGGAATAATAACAGAAAAGATAGCAGTCGTGTGTCCTGATGGAAAAGAATGATCCACTAATGGATTTGTTGGATACTGTGCATTAAGAATTGTTAAATAAGGCCGTTTTCTTGGATAAAACTTTTTTAGAATTTGCACAGGTATATGGCTAATCGCAAGGGAAATACCACTTGCAATGGATGCGTTGTGTAAAGATCCGGTTGTGAAAAAAAGTAAGAATACAACGAGGGAAATCGTAATGGTAGCACCCCCCATATGTGTAATGGTTCGAAAAAAGATGTTTAATGCTTTGCGTTCAAAATAGCGATTAATTCCTTTGAAGATGTAGCACTCTATTTTATATAAGGAGCTGATGGAACGAGTTTTCATGAAAATTCTCCTCCTTACTACATATATATTTGAAGAATTACTTTTATTTTAATAAGATTTTATTGAGGCAGTACTAAGATTTTGTAAAGAAAACGTAGAATTTTGCAAAGAAAAAGCTGCCTGTATAATGGCAGCTAAAAAATTATCCCGCATTAACGGACAGTAAGAACCCCACCTCAAGATTCAGAGAAAAGCGAAGAAGAAAGGTGGGGATAACTGTCCGTAAAAGCCCGATTGGTTCAACTAACCCTCAGTGGTGGATGAAGAACCCCCCCACTGAGGGAAGTTTCACTTTATTTTGTTTGTAAACCTTTATAATATTGTCCTTTTTCGACGTATTGACGACGAATGCGAGCCATATCTTTACGGTCTTCATCTGTTAACTCACGGACTACTTTGGCAGGGCTGCCGAATGCAAGTGTATTTGGAGGAATTTTCTTTCCTTGTGGTACTAAACTGCCAGCACCAATAAATGCACCTTCACCAATCTCAGCTCCGTCTAAAATAATGGATCCCATGCCGATTAACGCGTTTTTTTTCACTGTACAGCTATGTAAGATGACTTGATGTCCAATTGTGACATCATCTTCTAAAATAAGCGGATATTCCGGGCTTTGATGAAGTGTACATTGATCTTGTACATTGACCCGGTCTCCAATAATGGTTGGAGAAACATCTCCGCGAATGACAGTGTTAAACCAAATGCTGGATTCTTCACCAATTGTGACATCACCTGTAATTGTGACATAGTCAGCGATAAATGCGCTATTAGCAATTTTCGGATTTTTGTCTTTGTAAGGATAAATCATATAAGGAACCTTCCTCTCCTAGAAACTAATATTAGTGTAGCAAATTGTGAAACAAAGTGAAACGGAGGAGTTTTATGTGGAATTATGAAGCAGAAGAGGCGAAAGCTGTTATAGTTATGGTACATGGTGCAATGGAGCATCATGGCCGTTATGTGGCACTTGCAGAAATGTGGCAGCATATTGGCTGTCATGTTGTGATGGGTGATTTACCAGCGCACGGGACAACTTCAAGAAATAGAGGACATATTAATTCCTTTGATGAATACATAGAAGAAGTAAAGGCATGGATTAAAGAAGCGAGAAAATATTACTTGCCTATTTTCCTATATGGACATAGTATGGGGGGCTTAACGGTCATTCGTGTGCTGCAAGAAACGAAAATGGATGTGCAAGGAGTGATTTTAACTTCACCGTGTTTAGGAGTTGTATTAATGCCTAAAGCACCACTTCGTGCTATTGCGAAAGTGCTGAATGTTGTTGCGCCGAAAATGCAGTTTCATTCGAATATTACAGTTGAGATGGCAACGCGCAATCATGAAATTCGTGATGCGATGGAAAATGATTCATTGTTCTTGCGTAAAGTATCAATTCGTTGGTATAGTGAGTTAATTAAAGCTGTAGAAATCGCACATGAAAAACGCGATGAGTTTCCAGATGTACCACTCTTGCTAATGCAGGCGTGTGAGGATAAACTTGTAGATAAAACACGTGTCCGCAAATGGTTTGATAATCTGAAAATTAGTGACAAAGCATACAAGGAATGGCCGAATTGTTATCATGAGCTATTTAATGAGTATGAAAAAGATGACGTTTTCGCATATGCAAAATCATTTGTAGAAACACATTTAATCCAGAAAGACAAATAAACAAATGAAATTCGTAATACATTTTGACTATGTTTGACCATATTTATTAGAGGAGATGAAGAAAGAAGTGAAAGTACCGAGTAACCCCATAACGCTCATGGCGAAAGTATACCGAGATGTGTTTCCGGTCGTACACCATGAGCTCGCGAGGTGGAAAGAACGCGCCTATCATATTCCAAATGATGAACTTCATAATCAAGCGTTAGCGAGTATTGAACATAAAACGTTTCACTGTGAAGGTGGTGGGATTTTAGCGCTGCTTGCCCATGAACATCGTGAGGACTGTATTCGATTTATTGTAGCGTATCAAACGATTAGTGATTACTTGGATAATTTATGTGACCGCAGCACATCGCTTGATCCGAATGATTTTGCGGCGCTTCATGAATCGATGCTTGCGGCACTAACGCCAGGAAGTGAAGGAAGTAATTATTATCGCTACCGTGATGATCAAGATGATGGCGGTTATTTAGATGAACTTGTAGAAACGTGTCAGGACGTGCTTACAAAAACGAAGCATTATGATAAGATTGCACCAATTCTTCATGAGCTTGCTTCTTATTATTGTGATTTGCAAATTCATAAACATGTAAAACTAGAAGAGAGAGAAGAGCGTTTAAAAACGTGGTTTGCAATGCATCGTGAAAATGTACCACCGATGAGCTGGTTTGAATTTTCCGCATGCGCAGGCTCAACGCTCGGTATTTTCTGTCTTGTGGCGTATGCGTTCCATGATGAATTAACAGATGAAGATATTATGAAAATCAAGCAAGGATATTTTCCGTATGTACAAGGGTTACATATTTTACTTGATTATTTCATTGACCAAGAAGAAGACCGCATAGGCGGCGATTTAAATTTCTGTAGTTATTATGAGAATAAAGAAGCAACACTTGAGAGATTGAAACATTTTGTGCTAGAAGCGGAAAAAAGCCTAGAACAACTGCCGCATATGAAGTTTCACCGCCTCATCAGCCGCGGGCTACTTGGTATTTATTTATCAGACCAAAAAGTGTCGCAGCAAAAAGAAATGCAGCAGATGGCGCGGCGCATTGTAAAATATGGAGGTCTTACTTCGCGCTTTTTCTATTGGAATGGGAAGATGTATCGAAAGAAAATAGCGCAGTGATGAAAAAGCCGCTTTTTATACAATAGTATAAAGAGCGGCTTTTTTACTTCTATCTCGCATTTTGATAAGATAAATATTTGTTTACAACCGCCTTGGCAAGACATGTAGAGGAATCTATAAAGTGAAGATTATTTTGCGTTTCCTCTAATACGACATTTAAATCTGTACATGCTATGACAACAGCGTCAACCGTTTCAGCTAATTCTGAGCATAGTTTACTCCACAATTTACTTGCTTCGTCTATTTGTCCTATTTTTATTTTAGATATGACGTAATTGATATGAGTTTGCCAACTCTCTTTTTGAATATAATCTATACCACGCTTTAAAAATCCGTCTTGATATATACCAGATTGAACAGTAGCATCAGTTGCTAAAAGAGCTACTTTGTTAGTGTGATGAGGTATTTCTTTTAGCGTCTCATCCACCATATTTAATATTGGAATGGAAAGTGAATTCTGTAACTGATCAAAATAAAGATGTGCTGTATTACATGGCATCGCAATAAAATCAACACCTGTACTTTCAAGTTTTTGTGCACCATTTATAATGGCTCTTTCCATATTCTCATGATGAATAGGTTTATCGATATAGAAAGGCGTTGGACATGAGTAAATCATCATATAAGGAAAGTCCATGTCATCTTTCGCACCGTAAATTTTTTGGCATTGTGCTACTACGTTATCAACGAATGGTCCTGTAGATTTTGGCCCCATACCTGCTAGTATTCCAATCATAGCTGTTCATCCCCTTTGTAGACTTTAAATCTTACTCCGGGTGTAGAAATTCTTGTTTTGAGTCGGATAATCCTTCTTTTGGCATGTAATAAAAAATACGCGCAGTATGCACGTATTTTTGTAGGTGTATTTGTGCCGAATTTTGCAGAACGGTCTTTATATTCTGTCGAAGTGCCGATATATTTCAAAAAACGCCGATATATGACGAGAAGCGGTCGATATATTCAAAAAAGCGCCGATATATTGACGCGGTGCCTTATCGCTTCTCAATCGCAATAATAAACGGCGGGTTATTTTGTTGGTTCATAAATTCGTATCGCAGTACGTGAGCTTCTTTTTGATCGAGCTCCCCGGCAAATTTCACAACAGCATCACGTTCGACTTGTCCTTCTGGATGACCATGATAAATAACGAGAACGGTGATGCCTTCTGGTGCCATCACTTCTAATAATTGCTGTATGGCAGAAAGAGTTGAGTTTGGTTTTGTGACGATGTTTTTGTCACCGCCAGGAAGGTAGCCTAAGTTAAAGATAGCTCCTGTCACTTTTCCTTTTGCATCTTCTGGTAATACGGCTGTTAATGTATCATGGCTATCATGAATGAGAACGGCGCGCTCAGTTAATTCGTTTTCTTGTAGACGCGCTGCTGAATTTGTGATGGCTTCTTCTTGAATATCGAAGCCAAATACTTTTCCGTTCTCTCCAACAAGCTCTGCTAAAAAACAAGCGTCATGACCGTTGCCAAGCGTTGCATCAACGGCATAATCTCCTTCTTTCACAGCTCGCTCTAGCAGTGTGCGTGCAAAAGGTAAAATACGTTCTAATTTCATACTTCCTTCACCTCATTCGCATATTTGCCTTGCCAGCTGCCGCGGCGTACAAATTCAGCATCAATTGCATTTAATACTTCCCATTTATTTAAGCTCCACATCGGACCAATCATTAAATCTGGCGGGCCGTCCCCTGTAATGCGGTGTACGATGACGTTAGATGGAATGATTTCAAGCTGATCAACAACAAGGTTCACGTAATCTTCAAGAGAAAGGAATTCTAATTGTCCTTTTTCATATTGTTTTACCATCGGCGTTCCTTTTAATAAGTGCAGCAAATGAATTTTAATACCTTGAATATCAAGCTTTGCGACTTCGCGTGCTGTTTCCATCATCATGTCATAGTCCTCAAGCGGAAGACCGTTAATGATATGTGAACATACGTTAATGTTATGCTTACGAAGTTTATTTACACCTTCTACATAAGATGGATAATCGTGAGCACGGTTAATAAGAAGTGCTGTACGTTCATGCACGGTTTGTAAGCCAAGCTCAACCCAAAGGTACGTCCGTTTATTTAAGTCTGCTAAATATTCGACAACATCGTCTGGTAAGCAGTCTGGACGAGTTGCGATAGAAAGACCGACAACACCTTCTTCTTTTAAAAGAGGTTCAAATTTTTCTTTTAACACTTCAACAGGAGCGTGTGTATTCGTATAAGCTTGGAAATATGCAATACATTTGCCATCTTTCCATTTTGTATGCATTTTTTCTTTCATTTCATGATATTGCGTAATAACATCATCACGGCGATCGCCAGCAAAGTCGCCGGAACCAGCCGCACTGCAAAATGTACAGCCGCCGTATGCGACTGTGCCGTCACGGTTTGGACAATCAAATCCAGCATCTAAGGAAACCTTAAAGATTTTCTCGCCAAAATATCCGCGCAGGTGATAGTTCCATGTATGATAACGTTTATTGTCATTTGAATAGGGGAAAGGATTTTGAACTTTCATATTATGCCTCCTCAATGATATGAGCAAAAATCATTATAACATACTCATAAGGTTCAGATGGAAGGGATAGACTAATGGAGAAATGAAAGGCAAGGAGGAAACATGATGGCAGAGCGTCACGCAATTGAACGATGCATCAATGAAGCAGAACAAGCGATGGAATACGCAAAACAACAACTAGAATGTGGCATGAGACAAGAGCATTACAATAAGATGAATTATTCAGATGCACAGCTCCAATTGGAAAAAGCTTATACAGAAATTGAAACAATGGAGCACTTTGCAACTGCTGAGCAGCGCGATCAGTTATATCGTGCTCGTCTTGCGGTTCAACAGCTGCGGCATCAAATGGTCACTACACCGCACTAATAAGGAGTGAAAGATAAATGGCAAAACGTTCTGATCAAAATAACCCAGAGCAAAAAACGCAAAACGGACATAATGCCGAGTTTTCAAATGAATTAGATCCAGTGGTACAAGCAAAGCAAAAAAATCGTAAAAAAGGGCAACCACAAAAATCAAAGCAATCAGAGTAAACCAGGTCGAAGTATGACCTGGTTTTATTTTTTGCTCTTACATTATGAGCATTAAAAGACTGTTTATTAATACGTACATATGTGAGTATTGAGAGAAGATATATTATAATTAAAATTTAAAACACATCGGAGGAATGAAGCATGATTGCACATATCGGCACAGTAGCAGTTTACGTAGATGACCAGAAAAAGGCGCTAGAATTTTGGACAGAGAAAGCAGGATTTGCAGTATACCGCAATGATCCAATGGGGCCAAATGCAAGCTGGATTGAAGTAGGACCAAAAGGGGCTCGTTCTCACTTAGTTATTTATCCAAAAGCGATGATGAAAAATGCAAATGAACTAAAAGCATCGATTGTATTTGTAACAGAAAATGTGACGGATACATATGAAACAATGAAGAAAAACGGTGTAGAATTTACACAAGAACCAAATGAAATGCCATGGGGTACATATGCAACGTTTAAAGATAACGAAGGAAATGAGTTTATTTTAAAAGGATGAAATGAAAAAAGCTGAGCTTACATGAGCTCAGCTTTTTGTATCCCGCTATTCGCGGGTAGTAATACCCCCACCTCAAGATTTAGAGAAAAGCGCTCCAAAAGGAAGCTTCACTTTATGTTCATTATGGTAATATGTGGTATATTTAATATAGAGAGAAATATTGACATACTTGAGTTTTTTAGACAACACGACAGGAAAAAATAAGGGGAAGGAAATAGAGATGAAAAATACTATGGAGACAAGAGCTAGTAATGTACAGGAGAAACTCAATGTATTTGGAAGTAAATCTTTTTCACAACCAGTTATTGCTGAAAGCGTTCGTGTGAAAGGTGTTGCATCTTTTCAAAAGGATGTACAGGCTAATGAATTTAGTATAATCGGGGACTGCACAATTCGGGGAAGTTTAATTGCTGAAAGCTTTAGCAATTCGGGTACATGCAAGATTGAAGGGGTATCTCAAATTAACAAAATGAAAAACACCGGTAGTTGTAAATTAGGAAAAATACAGGCAAAACATATACACTCATCAGGCACTTTATCGATAAAGGAAGATGTGTGTACCGAAACACTTACAGTACAAGGGGCTGTACGAGTAAATGGAAATCTACAAGCAAAAAAGATTGAAATAGGATTTATAGTACCTAGTGAATTGCAACATGTTGAAGGGGATATAATCACGTTAGCGCCATCTCGTAAATTCATATCTCTTACAAGTCTCATCCCAGGGATCAAGAAAAGAATTGTTTGTAAAACGATAAAAGGAAACGACATCACTTTAAGTAAAACAGATGTATCAATTGTGTCTGGTCGTCATATAAAAATCGGTCCAGACTGCAACGTGGATGAAGTTAAATGTAGTGATACATTACATGTAGATCCAAGTGCGAGCGTTGGAAAAATCACACGGTTGTAACGTAACTTTTTTATGTGAAATGAAAATATATATCTTAAAATAACAAGCGGCTCCATATGCTACGTGTTTACATGTAACATATGGAGCCGTTTCTATATCTTACAAAAGTGTAAGCTAAATGTAAGTTTAATCAATGGTAGATCATGCTTGAAAAGAGCAAAATAGGAACAGGGAAACAAAGTACAGGAGGGTTTATATGAAAACACCAGTTGTAGACGTAAAAAATGTTCAAAAGGTATACGGTAAAAAGGGTGAGAGCCAATCACATGCATTAAAGGGCGTATCATTCTCCATTCAAGAGGGGGAATTTGTTGGGATTATGGGGCCATCTGGTTCTGGTAAAACCACTTTATTAAATGTCATTTCAACGTTAGATAAAGCGACGGATGGCATTGTTGAAATTGCTGGTACGGATATTACGAAAATGAAGCAAGGGGAACTATCCGATTTCCGTTCACAAAAACTAGGATTCATTTTCCAAGACTTTAATTTACTAGAGAATCTATCAATCTATGAAAACATTGCATTGCCGCTTTCTCTGCAAGGTGTTCCTTCTAAAAAGATTGGTCCAAAAGTAGAAAAAGTCGCGGAAATGTTAGGGATTTCAGCAATTCTTCAAAAATACCCTTCAGAAGTTTCTGGCGGGCAAAAGCAGCGTTCAGCAGCAGCGCGTGCGCTTGTACATGAACCGGCAATTATTTTAGGAGACGAGCCAACAGGAGCGCTTGATTCTAAAAACGCAACAAGTCTTTTAGATGCAATGACAAACTTAAATGAAGAACAAGGTGTTTCGATCATGATGGTTACACATGATCCGTATAGTGCAAGTTATTGCCAACGTATTTTATTTATTCAAGACGGAGAATTATATAAAGAAATTCACCGCGGTGGTGCACGTGAAGAATTCTATAAAGAAATTTTAGATGTGCTTGCTGATTTAGGCACACAAAAAGCGTAAGAAAGGAGGTTCAAGCATGTTATTTAAGCTTTCTATGTCGGGACTGAAAAGTAAGTTAAAGGATTATATCGTCTTACTTGTTGGTCTTGTTATGTCGATCTCTATTTTTTATATGTTTCAAACGTTAGCGACAAATAGAGCGTTTCTTGAATCAAATTCTGTTATTAAATCAATTGGATTTGTCTTTCAAGCAGGTTCATTTTTACTAGCTATTATCACATTCTTCTATATTTTATATGCGAACTCATTCTTATTATCCCTTCGTCAAAAAGAGTTTGGGATGTATATGATGCTAGGAGCAAAAAAACATAAGATTACATTGCTTATGTTTATAGAAACAATTGTAATAGGAGCAGCGTCTCTTGTGATCGGGATTGCGGTCGGTGTAGGGCTGGCACAAGGAATTGGACAGCTGCTTATGAAGCAGCTTGAGTTTACTGCAGGTGGTTATCAAGCATTTTATGTTCCATCGATGACTGTTACGTGTATCTTCTTCTTTGCATTATTTGTGTTATCTGCAATTATGAATAGTATTAAACTATCACGTATTTCAGTATTGCAGCTTGTGCATGCAGATGCGCAAATAGAGCGTGTTGTTGTAAAAGGAAAAATGACTGGTATCGTAGCATTTCTTGCGATTATTTTATTAGCAATTGGTTATGCTTCTATGATTTATATGGACAAGTTACAAGGAATGGGTATCATCATTGCGCTCATTACAACAACAGCAGGAACATATATGTTATTTGCTTCTGTTCTTCCACTTATTATTAAAAAGCTGAAAAGTAATAAAAAACGAAGCGAAAAAGGACTTAACGCCTTTACATTTGCACAGCTAAACTTCCGTATTAACAGTTTAACGAGAGTACTAGCAACTGTAGCGATGTTAGTTGCTCTTGGTGCAGGTGCCATTTCTGGTGGTATGGCTTTTAAAAATAACGTTATGCTTACTGTAGATGGTTTTGCGATTTATGATACAGCCATTCATAATCCAACAGCAGAAGAGAAGAAAATTTTAGACGGTATTACATTCAATGAGAAAAACGAATATCGTTATAA
Organism: Bacillus pseudomycoides; assembly: GCF_002582035.1. Classification (GTDB taxonomy): domain Bacteria; phylum Bacillota; class Bacilli; order Bacillales; family Bacillaceae_G; genus Bacillus_A; species Bacillus_A pseudomycoides_B. The sequence continues at coordinate 54,788 of NZ_NUQE01000034.1, read as the reverse complement.
AGTTGATGATAAATTTGTTTACTATTTAAAAGAAGATTTAGAAAAAAATCCCCCGTTAGTACATGAAGGTAGAGGAAAAGAAAGCTTTGGTAAATTTAAACGTGTTTCGGGAGATCTTCCTGTAGGTGCGATTTCTAAGTATGGTCAAGAAAAAACGGAGAATGCAGTGGTAATTCCAGAAAAGTGGGATGAGGCTTTAGGAAGTATCCAGCCATTCTACCTATATCGTGACCACACTATGAAAATTGTTGATCAAAAGATGTACAATGAAGTACAAGGAAAAGAAGGAATTGCCTTCATTGGAAAAACAGATAATTTTGTAGCACATAAAGATGAATGGAAAAAGCTTGATGAGTTAGAGCTAGCGAAATATAAAGATTTAAAAGCTGATGATTTAGCAACGAAATATGCGATGTATACAGGGTTTTACAGTATTGCGAGCGGAACCGTATTTATGGGCTTCTTCCTAGGAATTGCGTTCTTAGCAATGATGGCAAGTTGCTTAATGTTTAAGATCCTTTCCGGTGCATCAAAAGATATTACACGTTATAACATGCTTCGTAAAATCGGTGTGCGCCGTGAATTACTAATGAAGTCCATTTATAAAGAGTTATTCTTAGTGTTCTTATTCCCAGCGATTTTAGGGATTGTGCACGTGTTAATTGGTATGAACATTTTTGGTTTTATCTTACTTGATCCATACTTCCGTATTTGGCTTCCAATTGTCATTTTCGTAGTCATTTACGCAATTTATTATTTCATTACCGTTCAATTGTATAAAGGGATTGTTTTACCGAAAGAAGAATAGGATTTGGAAAATACCGAGCAGTGTATGCTCGGTATTTTTTATGTTATAACGCATGGCTATAGTTGCTGAATAAATACTTTGATTGCGTGTTTCAAATAGAAATATTCGACTTTAATAATATGGGAAATTTATGCACGTAATAAAAGCAAAGAATATTATTGACATTCAAAATATAAAGCCATATAATCTTGTTAGCGATTTAAATGATAATGATTTTCAATATTGATTAGGTTACATTTAATGGGAAATTGCCGATATATAGAAATGAGGGATTAGCATGAGGTGGAAAGTACATACCTTTTTACTCATTGTGTTATTAAGTTTCATAAGTTTGCCATTCCGTGGGTTTGCTGCAACAGCGGCAGATGATTTAGGAAAAGCAAATAAATCCGTTATCCAAGCACTTCAGCTCGTACAAGAAGGGGATATAGATGGAGCTTCCAAACAGTATGAAGCCTATAGGACCACGTGGCTTTCCATTGAGGACGGAATCAAAAAACAATCTTCACAAGCGTATCGCGATATTGAAGATGCAATGGGGCAGGTGCAATTTGCGTTTGCTCAACAACCAGCAAATAAAGAAAAAGTAGAGACAGCACTTCAAAATTTAAAGGACGTAGATGATAAATTTATTGCCGGTAAGTTCTCTGCTACATCTACTCAAAAAGACGAGGGAAATACAAAAAAAGCGGATGTGGCCAGCTTGATTGCCCTTTTAGATGATTCGCTTGCCAAAATCGATAATCATGATATTGAAGGAGCGAAGAAGGATATTGAGAAATTCCGCTCCTCATGGTTGGATGTAGAAGGCGTAGTGCTGACGCAGTCTTCCAAAATATATGGAGATGCTGAGCGTGACATGGTTACTTCGTATGCGATGCTTTCTTCCGATTCTCCTGATATAGCAGGAGCTAAAAAAACGATCGAAGAAATGCGTAATTACTTAGCACCGCTTGTTCAGAAAACGAGCTACAACATGTTAGATGCGACTACTATTTTGTTACGAGAAGGATTAGAAGGGTTATTGGTCGTTGTAGCGTTGCTCGGTTTCTTGAAAAAGGCTGGGCATGAAGAAAAGAGCAAATGGATTTGGATTGGTGTTGGAGCAGGGCTTGGCGTCAGTATCATTCTTGGTGTGATTGTAAATCTGCTCTTCTCCGCAGGAGCATTTGGGAATAATAACTTCCTCATTGCTGGATGGACGGGAATATTTGCTGCGGTGATGCTAATGTACATGAGTTATTGGCTTCATAGTAAATCCAGTATCGCAGAATGGCAACGGTATATTCGTACCCAAAGTACAAAAGCATTGGATACGGGAAGTCTTTGGTCATTAGCGATTCTGTCATTCCTTGCAGTATTTCGTGAAGGGACAGAAACAGTATTATTTTTCATTGGTATGGCATCTTCCATTAAAATATCAAGTCTATTAATTGGTATTGCAATTGGAGCGATTATACTTATCATCCTAGCTTATTTAATTTTAAAAGTAGGCTTGAAAATCCCGATGCGTCCATTTTTCCTAGTTTCAAGTATTCTCATGTTTTACTTGTGCTTTAAATTCACGGGAATGGGTATTCATGGCTTGCAACTTGCTGGATTATTGCCAGCTACGCACCTATCAATTCCTACTATAGAATTTTTTGCGATTTATCCAACATGGGAAAGTACCATCCCACAAGTAATTCTTCTTGTTGTCGCAGTAATACTTGCAGTACGGAATAAGAAGAAAGATTCTAAATTAGAACAACAACAACAACAGGCATAATAGGAGGAAACAATATGAAATCTCGTAAACTAATTTTACCGGTTATAGTAGCAACTTCCCTAGCATTAGGGGCTTGTGGGACGCAAGGAGAAAAGAAAGCTGAAAATACGAAAACGACGGAGCAAGCGTCTGAGAAAAAAACAGTCTCCATTGCTGATGGGGCAACTAGCATGAAACAAACAGTGAGCGATTTGAAAGCTCAATTACAAGCAAATGATGCTGCCAAAGTAAAAAGTGATGCAGAACAACTAGAAAAAACATGGCAAACATTTGAAGATACAGTAAAAGAAAAGAATGCTGATTTATATGAAAAATTGGAAACACCACTTCATACAATCGAAGCAGGTGCAAAAGCTGAACCGCTTGATGTACAAACTCTAAATAAAGCGGCAGAAGATTTAGATACTGTGTTAACTGAAGTAGGACAACTAAAATAAGAATATAAAAGAAAGCATCTTATCGAATAAGGTGCTTTCTTTTTTGATTTTGCTTAATAGTTGGAAGAGCCCTGGATTCATTTCCTTGCTAAAGGGAAGTGGTTTTTTATCGCACAAAAGATTTTGGAAATAAAAACATGTAATGATAAATAAAGGAATTATCTTTATAATGAAATTGAAAAGAAATTATAGGGGAAGGTTCTGATTATATGTTTACGGTAGGGATTGACGTTAGAAAAACAGAAAAAGAATTAATTATTAAGTGGCAACTTGCAACGGTCAATATTCCACTGGAAGACATTATTGAAATTACCGAAGATGATACTTACGGCGGCGAAAAGGCTGATGCAATTCGAGTAGGTGCACCATATGGTACAACGAATCGGATTTTAATTAAAACGAAAAAACAAAATTACATATTGTTTACGACTAATATATCTAAAATTTTAAAAGAAATACATTCATGAAAAAAGGCTACCTGTTCCCGATGCTCAGTTGGGGACAGGTAGCTTTTTTGTTTGATATATAGGATGTGTAAAAGGATCAACAGTTTTTAGATGCTAATGACAATGCGGTGAGGCACTAAAGAGCAAATCGTTTTGATAAGTTAATTTGTTATGACTAAAAAAATCTACCTTCGTTAAAAATGTTTATTATACTTTTAAAGAAATTTTAAAAATTAAATAATAGAATTATTGATATACATTTTTTCTAGAGGAGGAACAACGATGTTTCAGGAAGTGTTTTCTCATATTCACCCCATCATGGTACATTTTCCTATTGTGTTAATTATTATGGCTACGTGTTACGATTTATTTTGGATTATAACGCACCGGGAGCTTTCGCCTAGAAAGGGTTATTGGCTATGGATGCTTGCTTTTATTTTTGCTTGGATTGCGGTTGGCACAGGTCCAGAAGAGGATGCGAGAGGAAATACGAATATTTTCGAGTATCATCAAAACTTAGCGGATCTTACTACTATATTGGCGTTTCTTGTAGTTGCTTTCCGTACTTTCTTCATTATTAAAAGGAAGGAATTTCAAAAATCTACATTGGTTGTGTATTGTTTGCTTTCAGTAATATGTTCTGTTGGGATCCTGTCCGTAGGGTACTTCGGCGGAAAAATGGTTTATGACCAGGGAGTGGGCGTAAAAGTGAATGATAAATATGTAAACCCTCCAAAACCGTGAAATTTTCATCATAGTAATTAAGTAATGCTGCGACATATCTACTATAATTAGCCCTTTTGGGAGAGCGGGTTCACACGCTCTCTTTTTTTAGCTTGTTAGAGTCCCGCTCAATAAGTGCTATAATGAAAAAGAAACGAACAGGATGTGAAACGATAATGAAGCAAGCTTTAGTTGTTATTGATATGCAAGAAATCTTTTTTAATGAACCACAAAACTTTTTATATGACAAGGAACATGTAGTTGAAAATATAAACGAATTAATCACAAAAGCTCATGAGAAAAATATCCCAGTTATCTTTATTCAACATACGAGCACAGAGGAAACAGATGAACTGTTTGAAGGGAAAGATGATTGGCAATTACATAAGGAGCTAGTTAAAGCTTCTTCAGATAAAATAATTCAAAAAACGAAATGGGATTCATTCTATCAAACAGAACTATTAAACTACTTAAAAGAGAAAGAAATTGAGCAAATTATTTTTGCGGGAGCGCAAACTGAATTTTGTTTAGATACTACAATTCGAGCTGCGTATAGCTTAGGTTATCAAAATAACATTCTTTATAAAAATACACACAGTACAATAACGAGTACAGTATTAGAAGCGCAAACTATTATTAAACATCATGAGAACATTTGGAACAACCGATTTCTAAAGATTGTAGAAGGGGATACAGTGCCATCTTTTTAATAACAAATATAGATTAAGTAGTTCTATAAATGAAAGCTAGTGAGCATTCAATAAAATACATGAATGTTACCCTAGCTTTTTTCATAGCACAGTTACTATTTGACTTCGTAAAGATAAAAAGCATTTTCACCAGGAGGATGTATAACACTCATAGTTCGATTCTCTTTTGTAAATATAGTCATTTCCCCTTCATTGGACGCTTTTGTCCACTCTTTCATCTTTATAGCTATCAAAGGTAAAAATGAAGTATATTTCTAATCTTTTCTAAAGTCATATGTTTCATCTGGTACGTGTAACGTATGGCCATTGATAATAACAGTATCTTCACCTTTCCATTCAATATTGGCTTGGTCTTCTTTGTAATTCCAATAAATATTTTTTGTTTTAAATATTTTACGTTTGTTAAAAATAAGTTCACCTCTCACGGCAAAGCTTGTAGTTGCTCCTCCATTTGAAATATAGGCATTTAGCGTATATGTACCATTTGGAGATTTAACCTCCTGAATCAATTCACCTTTTGGAACACCTTGCAAACTAAAAAATTTCCAATATACAAAACCAGCTCCAATAATCAACATAGAAAGTAATACAACGGCGACTTTTCTTTTCGTTTTCTTGATTTCTTTTTGTGCCTGTTTATTCTCCATTCAATTCTCCCTTAAAAATTTTTATATATGTGATTTACAGTATACCATTTTATGGATGGAGATATTGTAGACTGACAAAATAACGCCTAATATGAACACGATTTCAGCTCATTATCTGAATTTCACCAACTATTAATCATTTGCCTTCCTATCCAAAAACGACTACAATTTTACTGTTATTGAAGACCGAAAAAATAATAGAATAGGAGGGAAGGGGTATGCCAAGGAAAGTATGGCTATTAGTAGCTGGGATGATTATTAATGTCACGGGTGCTTCTTTTTTATGGCCTTTTAACACAATTTATTTACATGATCATTTAGGGAAGTCATTATCTGTGGCCGGAATGGTATTGATGATTAACTCTTTAACAGGAGTAATTGGTAATTTACTCGGTGGTGTTTTATTTGATAAATGGGGCGGATATAAGTCCATTTTAAGCGGTATTGTTATTACACTATTCGCGATTTTAGGACTGGTATTCTTCCATGGTTGGCCATTTTATGTTGTTTGGCTTGCGTTAATTGGATTTGGTTCTGGAATGGTCTTCCCGTCGATGTATGCGATGGTCGGGACGGTTTGGCCAGAAGGCGGACGGAGAGCATTTAATGCGATGTATGTAGGGCAAAACGTTGGGATTGCGATTGGAACAGCGTGCGGTGGTTTAGTTGCTTCTTATCGTTTTGATTATATTTTCTTAGCAAACTTTGTTTTATATTTTGTCTTCTTTTTAATTGCGTTTATCGGGTTCCGTGGTATGGAAGATAAAAAAGAAGGGACTGTACAAGCAAAAGACGAGACGAAAAAAGGTTGGTCGCTTACACCTGGATTTCGCTCTCTTCTCATCGTATGCGTTGCTTATGCGCTATGTTGGGTCGCGTATGTACAATGGCAAGGTGCGATTGCGACTTATATAGGGGAGCTAAATATTAGTCTTCGCCAGTACAGTTTATTATGGACGATTAACGGTTTAATGATTGTCTGTGCGCAGCCGCTTATTAGTATGCTTATTAGCTGGATGAAGCGTTCATTGAAACAGCAAATTATGATTGGCATTAGTATTTTTGTGGTTTCCTTTATCGTTTTATCGCAGGCACAACAGTTTTCCATGTTTGTGATTGCGATGGTGACATTAACGATTGGTGAATTATTCGTATGGCCAGCTGTACCAACGATTGCGAATATATTAGCACCAAACGGGAAAGTTGGTTTTTATCAAGGAGTTGTCAACAGTGCGGCAACGGTCGGAAAAATGTTCGGACCAGTTGTTGGCGGAGCAATTGTGGATCTATACAATATGGAAGTATTGTTTATCGCAATCTTGGCTATGCTTGTAGTAGCGATTTTAGCTGCAAGTGTTTACGATAAAGGCGTAACAGTTGAAGAAACAACAGAAGAAAAAATTGCAGTTTAGTTTGACGGAACATGTAACTTGTTTTAGAATATATTTTAAATAACTCATATGTAATAACAGTGATAAGGAGTAGTAGTAATAGAAGCTGGTTTAGAGAGTTGACGGTCGGTGCAAGTCAATCCACGTTTCGTTATGAACTCGCCTTTGAGTTGCAGTCGTGAAAGAAAGTAGCGATTTGCCGTCTATCCACGTTACGGATCTAAGCGAATGTATATTAGTGCTTGTTCAAAAAGGAGGATAAAGAAATCGGGTAGCGATCTTTACCGGACGTTTTGAACATCCTTTATTACATTAATTTAGGGTGGTACCGCGGGAATCTATAACCTCTCGTCCCTTTTCTGGGATGAGGGGTTTTTTGTATTTTTGGCGGTGAAAAATATATAAAATTTGAATGGAGGGTATTTCATGAGCTTCAATCATCAAGAAATTGAAAAGAAGTGGCAAGCGTATTGGGAAGAGAATAAAACATTCCGTACGCCAGATGAAACAGATAAACCGAAATTTTACGCACTAGATATGTTCCCATATCCATCAGGTGCAGGTCTGCACGTAGGACATCCAGAAGGATATACAGCAACGGACATTTTATCTCGTATGAAACGTATGCAAGGCTTTAACGTACTTCATCCAATGGGGTGGGATGCGTTTGGTCTTCCAGCAGAGCAATACGCACTTGATACTGGAAACAGCCCAGCTGAATTTACAGAGAAAAACATTAACACGTTCCGCAATCAAATTAAATCATTAGGTTTCTCTTATGATTGGGATCGTGAAGTAAATACGACAGATCCAGGCTATTACAAATGGACACAATGGATCTTCCTAAAATTATATGAAAAAGGCTTGGCTTATGTGGATGAAGTACCAGTAAACTGGTGCCCGGCACTTGGTACTGTACTTGCGAACGAAGAAGTAATCGATGGTGTGAGTGAGCGCGGCGGACATCCTGTTGAGCGTCGTCCGATGAGACAATGGATGCTTAAAATTACAGCTTATGCAGATCGCCTGCTAGAAGACTTAGATGAGCTTGACTGGCCAGAGAGTTTAAAAGATATGCAGCGCAACTGGATCGGTCGTTCTGAAGGTGCAGAAGTTCACTTCAACATTGACGGTACAGATGAGAAATTTACTGTATTTACAACGCGCCCAGATACATTATTCGGTGCAACGTACTGTGTACTTGCTCCAGAACACGCGCTTGTTGCAGAAATTACAACGGCGGATCAAAAAGAAGCAGTTGAAGCGTACATTGATTCTGTAAAAGCGAAAAGTGATTTAGAGCGTACAGAGCTTGCGAAAGAAAAAACAGGTGTATTCACAGGTGCTTACGCAATTAACCCAGTAAACGGTGAGAAATTACCAATCTGGATTGCTGACTATGTACTTGCAAGCTACGGAACAGGTGCTGTTATGGCAGTTCCAGCACACGATGAGCGTGACTATGAGTTTGCAAAAACATTCGAGCTTCCAATGAAAGAAGTTGTAGAAGGCGGAGACATTACGAAAGAAGCACATACAGGTGATGGTGCACACGTTAACTCTGCATTCTTAGATGGTTTAAATAAAGAAGAAGCGATTGCGAAAATGATTGAATGGCTTGAAGTGACGAGCGCAGGAAATCAAAAAGTAACATACCGTCTTCGTGACTGGTTATTTAGCCGTCAACGTTACTGGGGTGAGCCGATTCCAATTATCCATTGGGAAGACGGCACAATGTCAGCTGTAAAAGAAGAAGAATTACCATTAATTCTTCCAAAAACAGAGAACATTCGTCCATCCGGTACAGGTGAATCACCACTTGCAAACATTGATGAGTGGGTAAATGTTGTCGATCCAGTGACTGGGAAGAAAGGTCGCCGCGAGACAAACACAATGCCGCAATGGGCAGGCAGCTGCTGGTATTACCTACGTTATATCGATCCGAAAAACAGCGAAGCACTTGCTGATCCAGAAAAAATTAAACAATGGCTTCCAGTCGATATTTACATCGGCGGTGCAGAGCATGCGGTACTTCACTTACTATATGCACGTTTCTGGCATAAAGTATTATACGATGTAGGCGTGGTTCCAACGAAAGAGCCATTCCAACAACTATTTAACCAAGGTATGATTCTAGGTGAAAACAACGAGAAAATGAGTAAATCAAAAGGTAACGTTGTAAACCCTGATGATATCGTAGCAAGTCATGGTGCAGATACACTTCGTCTATACGAAATGTTCATGGGACCATTAGATGCTTCCATTGCCTGGTCTGAAAATGGCCTTGACGGAGCTCGTCGTTTCTTAGATCGCGTATGGCGTCTATTTATTCAAGATAATGGTGAACTAAGCGAGAAAATTACAGATGCAGCAAACCAAAATCTTGAAAAAGTATATCATCAAACAGTGAAGAAAGTAACAGAAGACTACGCAGAACTTCGCTTTAACACTGCGATTTCTCAAATGATGATGTTCATTAACGATGCATATAAAGCGGAAACACTTCCGAAAGAATATGTAGAAGGTTTCGTGAAAATGTTAGCACCAGTCGCGCCGCACTTAACGGAAGAGCTTTGGAACAAGCTTGGACATAACGAAACAATCACATATGTAAGCTGGCCAACATTTGATGAGTCTAAACTTGTAGAAGATGAAGTTGAAATCGTTGTTCAAGTCATGGGTAAAGTACGTGCGAAGCTAACAATGAAAAAAGACGCATCAAAAGAAGAAATGGAACAACTTGCACTTGAGGCAATTAAAGAACAGATTGAAGGGAAAACAGTTCGTAAAGTAATTGTTGTTCCTGGAAAACTTGTGAATATCGTAGCGAATTAATGGAAAAGAGCACCTTTTTAGGTGCTCTTTTTTTCACGCATTAACTGTCCATAAAATCCCCACTGATGGAAGTTTCACTTTATGTTTTAAACGGGATGGGAGAGCTCAATTTTAGAACAGACAAACACCTATTTCTCTTTTTGCAATATGATAACATCGACACATTAAATTGTGAGGAAGAGGTGAACGAAATGAATTATAATGAACAACGACAAATGATTAGTCCATCCGGTATGGGTGGATTTCCTACAACACAAGTAGGATATCCTACAACACAAGCAGGATATCCACATGGAGGATATCCTTATGGCTATCATCATATGGGGTATCATCCACATCATCCATATCATCACTATCATCAACATGGTTATCAACATGTTGGTTATTATCCTCATCATGGTTATTATCCTCATCATGGTTATCATCACGGCCATCCTTCTGCCACGCCATATCAAGGCATGTAAGATTAAACAACTATAGAATAGGGCGTTAGTGCCTTAAAGAAAATCTCCTTCTATGCAAGGAGATTTTTTATTTGGGAATGATAAAGAGAAAGGGGGTGTATACATATGGGTAAAGGAAGAAGCAATAACGCTGGACAAAAACAACCGAACTTTGACGATTCATCTAATTTCTCTAAAGGAAAACAAAGTCAAAAAACAGCACCGAAGAAGAAATAAAGTAAAACTTCCCATGAATAGTGGGATAAAAAGAGGAGCTATCTATAGGGATAGCTCCTCACTTTTTATTTTCCTACTTTTTCAAGTGCTTCTTGACGCTGACGCTCAATTTCTGCACGAAGTTGTGGTTCTGGTGCTTCCCATCCTTCAGGTTTTAAAATCTTGCCGTCACCCTCGCGGAAGCGTGGTTTACCGTCTGGGAATAATTTTGCCATGTTTGCATTGTTCACGATTTCAAAACCTTTATCAGGACGTACACCCATCTCGGCAAACGTTCCAAATGCAAAGTAAATTAAATCAATTAATGCATCATATTGATCTTCTACTGTATTTGCTTCTAAGAACTCTTCTAGTTCTTCCTGCATAAAGCTCGCACGGATTTTTGCGCGCTCTGCCGTTAATTTTGTTGGTACATCTGTAACAGGATGTCCGAATACTTCATGCATTTTCGCAACAAGCTCATATCCTTTATCTAAACCTTTTTCGTTTGTCATGTTGTTTCATCCCTTCTCATGCTTTCCCGCTATTTGTGGGCAGTAATCTTCCATTTTAAAGTTATGTATGGGGGAGACCAAGCTTCCCACTGATGGAAGTTTCACTTTATGCCGATTTTCATTGTAACATGATTTAGTTTAGAGAAGCTTAAATTCTGTTTTTATCCCGCTATTTGCGGGCAGTAGGACCCTACTGATAGAAGTTTCACTTTACAAAAAAGATCCTCTCTCTAATTGAATTTTAGGAAAGAGAATCAAATATTTTACTCAATAACGCCTGAATTTGTAATATCAACTGTATACTTTACTTTCACAGGAACATCTTTGTACATTTTTTTCCATTCTTTTAATTTAAAAGGTCTGTAGTGTTGTTTAAATCGGGCACCTAAAGCGAGCGGGTCTGTATCAAGAGATTGGAATTTTTTAATTAATTTTACTCCATCTTTATTTAAGTCCTTTTCAATGTCTTTTCGTATTTTTTCTACATTTTTTTTGTTTTCTAGGTTGGCATGCTTCGAAACCTCTTGAATGCGAGCTGCCATTTTTACATGAATGAAAAAGGAAGGCTTGCCGTTTTTTATATATACACGATAAGAAGGAGAAGAACGAATATTATTAATTATCGTATATCCTAATTTTGTTTTAAATTCATGTGAATCCATCTGACTTTTCTCGAGCAGCGATTTAAAAAGGAACATATCTTTTTCTTCTATTTTGCCTACATACTTATCTTTTTTGAAAAGAGCCATACTCGTAATTTTAATGCTGTTCTTTTTCTTTTTTAATATAGGCATATACGTATCTTGCCCATCGCGATAATATCGAGCAGCCTGAAGGTTTAAATTATCTGTTGGTAATACCCCTGTTTTCATATTTTGTTCTAACATTTTTTTCATGTAGATTGCTACGTTAGCAGATGTGTTATATTTGCCTAAGAGCAGTTTTTCCCCTTCTCCATTTCCACCACCTTCAAGGATGCCAACATATAATAAGTTACCGATAGTTACATCGCGAATAAGCGTATCAAGTATACTAGAGAGTCCTTTTTTAGCTAGTTTTTCTGTGAAAAGATTAACGCGCATTTGTCCGCTGGCAAGAGGTTGTCCAGATTCTAAAGAAGTTGTTACTTTAATTTGTTTGACTGTATTCCCATATCCTTGAAGTACTTGTACTTTATTCCCTTTTCTTTGAATAGGACAAACGTAAGTCACTTTTACTCTTTTTTTATTTGAGTCTGTATCTGAGGCGACATCAAAAACAGCACCTTGAATGAGGCTAAGATCATCAACGATGTTTTTGGGCACACATGCTGTTGTAAAAAATAAGCACAAACTAAAAAGGAATACTACTTGCTTTTTGATGTTTTCCATTTCTTTTTCACCCACATTATAAGAAATAAAACCGGGATGTACACGTAAACAAGCCAAAAACTTGCTTTTGAGACTTGACTAATAAAATTATTAATATCATGCCGTTCTGTTATGGATTGTGAAATAATGACAGTTATGAATAATAAGGAAATTAATATGTATTTTTGTTTTACGCGAAATAGTTCATGTAATCCTCTTGTTGCACCCCATAAGGGTAGGAGAACACTTGTAATTACAATGAGTGCATAGCCGGAGATAGCAAGATATTCTAGACGCTCAATGAAAGGAAGACGAATGACTTGTGTGATGGATAGCTGTGACCAAATTGTTTTTAATAATTGTTTTTCGCTAAAGAACGCAAAAGCAAGAATTGTACTTAGTAAATATAAAAAGTTAGAAAATAAAATACCATATTGTGCAAATTTATGAGATTTCTCCGGGGTTTTGATAAACGGATATATCATCAAAATAAGTTCGAAACCAATCATTGTATAAATCGATTCTTTAGTTGCTTTTAAAATATCTCCAAAAGAATGAGTGAATATAGGTAATAGGTTTGCAAAGTTACTGTATTTCATTGCTAAAAATAGCATCATGATATATCCGCATGTAGCGACAACAGAAACAACGCAAATACCAGTCATAACTCGAAAGCCAGATGAGATAATGTAATAACTAAGTATGCATAAAAAGATTGTTAATTTCCATGTAGCTGCCGTTGGGAACATCCAAACTTGAACAATTTCTACGTACGTACGGATAACGGATACGCTGCCTAGAAAGAAATATATAATAAAGATTAGATTGAATGTATTTCCTATCCATTTTCCAAATATATTTTGATGCAATGTAATCAGGTTTCCATTTACACTTTCTAATAAACCGTACATCATCCACATAAGAATGTGATTTATAACACCCGCAATAATCACACCCATCCATGCATCATATCCAGCAGCTTTTGCAATAATGCGTGCAAATCCAAGAACACCAACACCGAATTGTGCACTATGGATTAAGAAAAAAACAAAAATGGGAGATACTTTGTAGTTTGTTTTAACCGTACTCATATGCTCTCCTCGTTTCTTACTCATCAAAATCTGTCATACGTTTTTGAAACACTTCTTTTACATAACGACCGACATGTTGCGGTCTTGCTTGAACATTGCGTGTATCTATTTTAGATAAGGGCATTCGTATGAATGAGTCTTTTATTGACTGTTTCCGAAATGGATAAAAAAGCCCATACGGTTTTCGAAGGGAGGATAATTGAAAAAGTCGCGTTAAAAGAAAGATAAATCCTAGCGAAATTCCTAATAATCCCCACAACTCTGCAAGTATTAGAAATGGAAAACGAAGTAAACGAATGGCATTACCCATTTTATAAATCGGTGTAATAAATGATGCTAGTGCAGATAAGGCGACGATGATCAACAAAATATTACTTGTTAATCCCGCTTGTACAGATGCTTGCCCAATAACGATACCGCCTACAATACCGAGTGTTTGTCCAACTTTCATTGGTAAACGTGCCCCTGCTTCACGGAGAAGGTCAATGGCTAACTCTAGAAAAATAGCCTCTATTAAAGGCGGGAATGGCACTTGTGCCCGCGATAAAATTAATGTCTCCAGCAAATCACTTGGAATCAATTCGTAATGATAACTGAGCACCGCTACATATAGAGGCGTTGCACAAATTGAAAACGTAACTGCTAAAAAACGTAATAAGCGGGAAAATGTTGCATAAACCCATGACACACTGTAATCCTCAGGCGAGATGAAGAAGTCTAGTAGAGATACAGGTGCTAATAAAACATTTGGTGAACCATCGACAAATAGAGCAATTTTTCCGTCAATGAGCCCGCTGCTTACACGATCAGCACGTTCTGTATTAATAAAAGTTGGAAAAATAGATTTATCGCCCATTAAATGGGGAATATAATAGCTATCATTAATTTGCTCATATTGAATTTTGCTCAGGATATCTTCTAAATATGTGATGTTTTCTTCTTCTGCTAAATTACTCAAATACATCATAACGACTTTTGTTTTTGAAAATTCCCCGATCAACAATTCTTTTGTTTTTAATTCCAGGACTGGTAAACGCTTACGAACAAGATTAATGTTTGTATCGATATCCTCTACAAATCCTTCTTGTGGCCCAATAACTGCTGATTCGTTTAATGGTATACTCGGTAATCTGTATTTCTCAATTGCGATGTTTGCAAGTAGGCATTCAGTATCATGCTCCTGCAGTTGAATAATGGCATGCCCTTTTAAGACCATTTCTTCAATTTTTTTTACATCACTTGTAATGGTAAGGCCGCTTATTGGAACCATTGCTTTTACTTCTTCTAGTGTTGGCGCAGTATGATGTAATAAAGCAGGCATTAAATAATTTTGTAATCTCATACCATCCATTGATGTACGAAAATACGAAATCCAATAAGGCTTAGCTTGGTCTTCAGAAGTATGATAGCGAACAAAATCGCTTGATTCTTGTAATTTTTGCAGAAGTTCTTGTAGTGAATGAACTGTTTCATGTTCTGGCTTACTAAAATCGAAAATGCTGTTTTTACTTTGCTTGGAATATTGTTGTTTTGCTTGTTGCTTGTTTGCTTGAGCTTGTTGTTCCGTTTGTTGCTTAGTTGCTTGAGCTTGTTGCTGTTCCGTTTGTTGCTTAGTTGCTTGAGCTTGTTGTTGTTCCGTTTGTTGCTTAGTTGCTTGAGCTTGTTGCTGTTCCGTTTGTTGCTTGTTTGCTTGAGCTTGTTGTTGTTCCGTTTGTTGCTTAGTTGCTTGAGCTTGTTGCTGTTTCGTTTGTTGCTTGTTTGCTTGAGCTTGTTGTTGTTCCGTTTGTTGCTTGTTTGCTTGAACTTGTTGTTGTTTCGGCTGTTGCTCCGTTTGTTGCGTGCCTTTCATTTGTTTCTTCTTTGTTGCATCTGTATTGTTCTTTTTTCTACGAAACCATTTAAAAAGCATATGTATTCCCTCTTTGTTCAAATAAGATAACTTTAGTCTGTGGGAATTTTTATATATTATGCACATATCTGTATTTGAAAAAAGTAAAAAGATGACTGTGCTAAGGTAGAAGGAAATTATGCACAATCGTCCGAATAAATATAATTGATTATGGTGTATATATATTCTCGTAATAAAGGATATATTTGCAACGGTCTTTTCGATAGAGTATGAAAGAAATGCTATTTTCTTCTTTTGATTTGTCTTCAGTATCACGCTTTGTTTGTATGAGTAAAGTGAAACTTCCATCAGTGGGGGACGGGTTCATCCCTCACTGATGGAAAGCTCTCACCAATCGGGCTTTTACGGGCAGTTATCGCCTCGATTTTCTCTGAATCTTACTGCCCACGAATAGCGGGATAAAAATGAGGAAAGTGTTACGTGAGGAGGGCGAAATAGTGTTATACGTAGAAAAGCAAGAGTTTAAATTAAAGAAATTCACATTTGAAAACGGTGCGTCAATCCCAATTCAAATTGGTTATGAGACATATGGTACATTAAACCGTGAGAAATCCAATGCGATTTTAGTATGTCATTATTTTAGTGCAACGAGCCATGCGGCAGGGCAGTATACAGAGCAAGATCCTCTTCCTGGATGGTGGGATGAGTTAATTGGACCAGGAAAAGCAATCGATACAAATAAATATTTTGTTATTTGCACGGATAATTTGTGTAACGTTCAAGTAAAAAATCCTTATGTTGTGACAACAGGGCCAAAGACGATAAATCCAGAAACAGGTGCAGAGTATGGGATGACTTTTCCAGTCTTTACATTTCTTGATATGGCCCGTATTCAATACGAATTAATACGGCATATGGGGATTGGGAGGTTGCATACTGTCATTGGGCCATCTGCTGGCGGGATGATTGCTCAGCAATGGGCGGTTCATTATCCGCATATGATGGAGCGAGTGATTGGCGTCATTACAAATCCGCAAAATCCAATTGTGACGGCTGTTAATGTTTTGCAAAATGCAATAGATGCCATTCAATTAGATCCAGCTTGGAATAATGGAAATTACGGAGAGAAGCAGCCGGTGAAAGGACTGCATATGGCTGCGAAAATGATGTTTATAAACGCATTTGATGCGCATTATTATGAGACAACATTTTCACGGAGCTATGCAGAATCTGCACCTTATCAAGATTTCTTTACTTTAACTTCATTTGAAGAAGAAATTCATGAAGTAACATTACAGAATATTGCATTTGTCGATGCAAATTCATGGATGTATACAGCAAAGGCAACGTTATTACATGACATTGCCCGCGGCTTTTCTTCATTGGAAGAAGCGCTTCGACAAGTAGAAGCGAGCGTTCTTATGATTCCTTGTAAGCAAGATATACTACAGCCTTCCTGTTATAATTATGAAATGGTTGAGTTATTGAGGAAGAATAGAAAATTTGCAGAAGTGTACGAGATTGAAAGTATATATGGACATATGGCAGGTGTGCTAGAGACGCATTTATTTGCTAGCAAAGTACATCAATTCATAAATCAGCGAACTTCAAATATTCTCTAATGAGACTTGGGCACATAGCTTGTTTTCTAGCTATTGCATGCTAAAATTGAGAATGAATCGAAAGAAGGAGGCAGTTCCATGTCTGAAATTAAAACAATTATGCCACAAGAAGTACAAGAGCGTTTAGAAAAAGGGGAAACGTTATTTTTAGTAGATGTGCGTGAAGATGAAGAAGTAGAATACGGGAAAATCCCAGAAGCAGTTCATATTAAAATGGGTGATATTCCGCATAAAGTGGACTTCTTTGATAAAGAAAATGAGTATATTTTCATTTGCCGCTCTGGCATGCGCAGCGAAAATGTTTGTCATTATTTAAATGAACTAGGTTATAAAACAGTAAACATGGTTGGCGGCATGATGCAGTATGAAGGTGAAACTAAATAAAGTTCAACTAATCATCAGCGGGGGGATCCTTGCTAAAAATAATTCTTTTTAAAACTTGAAACGCGTCCGTTTCAAGTTTTTTTCTTTTGCATACAGTGTAGAAAGAACGAGATATTGCTAAGGAAGGTGGCTTACGGGTGAATCCGCTTATTCGAAAAATTAAAATTATAAATAATACAGGACCAATTAATATGGGGAATTGTTATGATCTTTCTCCGTTTATTGTGGCGAAGATATTTAGTGGAGCTGGTGGATCAAGCAGTGCTAGATTGTTAAATGGGAAGTTAACGCCACTTAGCGCACCACGAGGTAATACTGAATTTACTCCGGCAGAAATAAGTTCAACGGCAGGAGTGTAATAGAAAGGTTGTATAAAAATGGGGGTTTGTATTAAGGAGTTTGTTATTGTAAATAATTCCGGGAATATTTTCACAGGAGATAATTTGCGGGATACTTCGTTTGTTGCAACGAAAACATTTACCGGATCAACAGGACCAACATGTATGGATGTTGTAGTCGTTATCGGAAATACAGCTGAAGTTTGTCTGAAACCTGGAGACACAATTACAACAACTATTACACGAGGTAGCACCTTGGTAAATGCTGCAACTAGTAGCGGGATGGCAGGTACTTTACCGGGAGCCCAGAATAACAGTGAGATGACAAATGCTTCACAGGGAGCTCAGAATTGCAATGGGATGACTAATGTTTCACAGACAGCTCAGAATAGCAGTGGGATGACATGTGCTTCACAGGGGACTACGAATAGCAATGGGATGACAAGTATTTTACCGGGAGCTCAGAATAGTAGTGGGATGACAAGTACTGTACAGGGAGCTCCGAATGTGGAGCGTACAGATTGTGCAGTAGTGGAAGAAAAGCAGTCATTGTAAATATTCAATTGTGCTATATGACTTTGGGGAAGAAGGCATTACAACGTAATGAAGTGAAAATAAAAGATGAGATAGCACTTAATCATGGAAAATGAGATAGTGCTATTTTTTTATCCCACTATTTTTGGGCAGTAAGACCCCTACCTCAAGATTTTGAAAAAACAAAGAAGATAGGTGGAGAATAAAGAAAACCTCCACAGCTCGAAATTTCGCTTTATTGAGACCTTTACTTGGACAAGAGTAAGAATCAATGCGGACTTAGATTCATGTTATTGAGAGTGATGAAAGAAAATGAAAAGCAGTTAAAAAAAGAGACAGTACAAGAGCAAAAACACCCCAGTTTAAAAATATATTATAATAAGAATAAAAGCAGATATACATGCAACAAGAAGGAGGGGTGAAGATGACTGAGAAAGTTTTAGATGCATGGCAGCGTCCACTTCAAGATTTACGTATTTCTGTCATTGATCGTTGTAATTTTCGGTGCACATATTGTATGCCGGCTGAAGTGTTTGGCCCAGATTATGCATTTTTAAAAGATGAATTTTTGCTTACGTTTGATGAGATTGAGAGGTTAGCTAAAATTTTTGTTCGCATGGGTGTGAAGAAAATTCGATTAACTGGCGGCGAACCGTTACTTCGTAAAGATTTACCACAGCTCATTGAACGGCTTGTGAAATTAGAAGGGCTAACAGATATTGGGCTAACGACGAACGGTATTCATTTAACGAAGCAAGCGAAAGCTTTAAAAGAAGCTGGTTTACAACGAGTAAACGTCAGTTTAGATGCACTAGATGATGATGTATTTCGAAGCATTAACGGCCGTAATGTAAGCACGAAGCCTATATTACGAGGAATTGAAGCAGCAAGAGCAGCCGGATTAGAAGTGAAAATCAATATGGTTGTGAAAAAAGGAATGAACGATAACCAAATCTTGAAGATGGCTGCTTACTGTAAAGAGCAGTGCATCCCTCTTCGCTTTATCGAATTTATGGATGTTGGGAGTACGAATGGCTGGAACTTTAAACAAGTGATTACGAAAAAAGAATTAATTAATATGATTGGACGTGTGTATCCAATTGAGCCAGTAAATCCGCATTATTTTGGTGAAGTGGCAAAGCGTTATCGGTATGTTGGAACTGAGGCAGAAGTCGGCTTTATCACATCTGTTTCTGAATCATTTTGCTCTTCTTGTACGAGAGCGCGCATATCAGCAGAAGGTAAGTTTTACACATGTTTATTTGCAACAACAGGAACGAATTTACGAACGCTTCTACGCAGGGGTATAGACGAAGAGGAATTATTCCAAGTCGTGCAAGGTGTGTGGACGAAGCGCAGTGATCGTTATTCAGATGAACGAACGGAAGAAAGTGCGAATAACCGCCCGAAAATTGAAATGTCATACATTGGCGGGTAAGAGAGAAGGGGTCAAGATGCAAGAGCGGTACTCACGGCAAATACTATTTTCAGAGATTGGTGAAACTGGACAGCGGAATCTAGGTGAAAAGCATGTATTAATTATTGGTGCTGGTGCACTTGGTGCGGCAAATGCCGAGGCGCTTGTCCGGGCGGGAATTGGTAAGTTAACGATTGCAGATCGTGATTATGTTGAGTGGAGCAATTTACAAAGGCAGCAGTTATATACAGAAGAAGATGCGAATCGTTATGTACCGAAAGCAGTTGCAGCGGCGCAGCATTTAAGGCGAATTAACTCTGAAGTGGATATCGAGCCAGTTGTAACGGATGTAACAGTGCAAGAAATGGAACAGCTTGTTACGAACGTGGATGTAATAATTGATGCAACAGATAATTTCGATACGCGTCTTCTTATTAATGATATTTCACAGAAGTATAACGTTCCGTGGATATACGGTGGTTGTGTAGGTAGTTATGGTGTAACGTATACGATTATTCCAGGGAAAACACCATGTTTTCGATGTTTAATGGAGCATCCAACGAGCGGAGCAACGTGTGATACAGCGGGGATTATTCAACCAGCCGTACAAATGGTTGTTGCTTATCAAGTTGCAGAAGCTTTAAAAATACTAGTTGGAGACTTTGAAGCATTGCGAGAAACGATGGTATCATTCGATATTTGGAACAATCAGTATATGGCATTTAAAGTAAACAGGCAGAAAAAAGAGAATTGCCTGTCTTGCGGTAAATTGCGTACATACCCAAGCTTAACATTTGAGGCACAAATGAAAACAGAAGTGCTGTGCGGCCGAAATACAGTTCAGATTCGCCCAGGCGTAAAGCAGCTTCTTAACCTAGAAGAACTAGAAAAGCGCTTACAAAGAAGCTTATCTGTACAGAGGACACCGTACTTATTATCATTTCATGTTGATGAATATCGCTTTGTTTTATTCCAAGATGGGCGAGCCTTTGTTCATGGCACAAATGATATACAAGTGGCAAGGCGATTATACGCTCGTTATATAGGGTGAATCCAAGGGGATGTCCCCTTGGATTCGATGAAGGAGTTTAAGACTGATTTCTTGTATAATCGCCGCTTTTGCCGCCTGTTTTTTCAAGCAGGTATGTTTCACCGATAATCATGCCTTTATCGACAGCTTTGCACATGTCATATACGGTAAGAGCAGTAGCGGAAGCGGCAGTTAAAGCTTCCATTTCAACGCCGGTGCTGCCCTCTGTTTTCACTTTTACTTCAATAAGTAAACGATATTGTTCATCTGCAATATTCCAGTCAAAGGAAATATCGACACCTTTTAGAAGCAGCGGATGACACATTGGAATAATATCAGAAGTGCGCTTTGCTGCCATAATACCAGCGATTTGTGCAACGGCTAGGACATCGCCTTTCCCAATTTCATTGCGGGTAATTTTATCATAAATTTCTTTCGTCACGATGATGCTAGAACGAGCGATAGCTGTTCGCACCGTAATTTTTTTATCACTAATATCGACCATTTTTGCGCGTCCTTGTTCGTTAAAATGAGTAAATGAAGACATGGAATTCCTCCTTGAAGTAATTGCTATTATGATTAGCATTGTACAACAAAAATTGTAATAAAGATGTGATATTTTGCAAACGTGGGGTGAAAATGATGTTAGAAAAACGAATACCAATTGCAGTTGGTGATGCAGTAGCACATGTGATGAAATATGCAAAACATGGAGAAATAGAGCGAGTACCGCTTACAGAAAGTTATGGAAGAATTCTTGGGGAAGATGTAGTAGCGGATCATGACGTTCCTCATTTTGATCGATCTCCATACGACGGTTTTGCAATTCGTGCAGAAGATACAAAAAAAGCAAGTCAGGAGCATCCAATTGAATTTGAAGTTGTTGGAGAAATTGGTGCAGGTTCTGTTTTTACAGAAGAAGTGAAGGCATTTCAAGCAGTGCGGATTATGACAGGTGCAGCGATTCCAACTGGTTGTGATGCGGTTGTTATGCTTGAGCTTACAGAAGGGTTTCAAAAAGATGAGAAAACATATATGAAGCTGAAGCGTCCGTTTCAATCAGGCGATAATATTTCATTTAAAGGTGAAGATGTAAAGCAACATCATGTGCTTGTTGAAAAAGGAACGATGATTAATCCGGGAGTGGCAGCGCTTCTTGCTACGTTTGGATATGATACAGTGGCTGTTGTTAGAAGACCCGTTATTGGAATTGTAACAACGGGAAGTGAACTGTTAGAGGTTCATGAGCCGCTTGAACCGGGAAAAATTCGTAACAGTAACTCTTATATGATTGCTGCGCAAATTATGCGAGCGGGCGGCACTGTCCGGTATTATGGACAATTCGCGGATGACTTTGATACTTGCTATGAGATGGTAAAAAAGACAATGGAAGAAGTCGATATTCTCATTACAACAGGCGGCGTGTCAGTTGGAGATTATGATTATTTACCGGCTATTTATGAGAAGCTTGGGGCTCATGTACTGTTCAATAAAGTAGCGATGCGGCCGGGAAGTGTAACGACGGTAGCGGAAGTAAACGGAAATTTATTATTTGGATTATCAGGTAATCCGTCTGCTTGCTATGTTGGATTTGAATTGTTTGTACGTCCTATTGTTCAGACATTTCTACATAGGAAGCAGCCTCATATGTACCGCGGTGATGCCATTTTAATGAAGGGGTTTCCGAAAGCCAATCCATTTACACGTTTTGTTAGAGGGAAAGTAGAAATAGTAAACGGACAACTGCAAGCAGTGCCAGTTGGGCTTGATAAATCAAGTGCTGTGTCTTCACTCGCTGATGCGAATGCTTTTATCGTCTTACCAGGTGGTACGCGCGGCTTTGAAGAGGGGATGACTGTTACTGTCCTTTTATTAGAAGCAGAGCAAGGAAGTGAGTGGCCATGGAAAGAACCGTTCCAGTCTTACAAATCGTAGGGTATCAAAATAGCGGGAAGACGACAGTTACAGAGAAACTGGTTAAGGCGTTAACGAATGAAGGTGTGCGAGTAGGGACGATTAAGCATCATGGGCACGGAGGATATCCAGAGCTGCCGCTGCAAAAAGATAGCGAACGCCATCGTCAAGCTGGAGCGATTGTCAGTGCAGTAGAGGGGGACGGGTTATTGTCTTTATCTGCTACGAGCCACTGGTCTTTAGAAAAAATCATTCGTTTGTATACATGTTTTGAAGCAGAAGTCATTATCGTTGAAGGATATAAAAAAGAACCATACCCGAAAGTTGTTTTACTTAGGTCAGAGGAAGATGCCTCTTTATTAGAAAGTGTAGAAAATGTGATCGCCGTTATTACATGGAATGAGGCACCGACAACATGGCATGAAAATTATAAAGTTTTTCATATAACAGAAGATGAAGAGTATATAGATTGGTTCGTACAAAGAATGAGGGATGCAAAATGACAAATACGTATTTTGAAGTAGTAGATACACCCATTTTCATTGAAGAAGTGACAAAGAAAGTCATTCGCCGTGAATGCGGCGCTGTGACGACATTCACTGGTACAGTGCGCGAGTTTACGAAAGGGCGCCGTACACTTTACTTAGAATATGCTGCATATCGTTCGATGGCTGAAAAGATGCTTGCCAAAATTGGTGAGGAAACGAAAGAAAAATGGCCAGGAACACATGTGGCGATTACGCATCGCATCGGCACACTGCAAATTTCTGATATTGCCGTAGTTGTTGCGGTATCAACGCCGCATCGAAAAGCGGCATACGAGGCAAATGAGTACATTATGGAGCGTATTAAACAAATTGTTCCAATTTGGAAGAAAGAGTTTTGGGAAGACGGTGAGAAATGGATTGGCGATCAATTAGAGAAAACGCTATATCCAAAGGGAGAACCAGGAAAGGAGAATGCAGAATGATTACAGTATTATTATTTGCTCATTTACAAGAGGAAGCTGGAGCGCATCAATTACAAATCGATGTACAAAATCTTGCCGTATCAGAATTGAAGGAACTTGTGACGAAAGACTACAATGTATCCCTTTCACAGCACACAATGGTAGCAATTAATGAAGAATATGCGAATGAAGATGATATCATTCAAGATGGTGATGTTGTCGCATTGATTCCACCGGTAAGTGGAGGCTGATTCTTTCCTGCCTAATCACGCTCTATCGTGATTAGGCAGGAGGGAAGCAATAGGGATTGTGAAATGTTGAACAAAGTTGGAGGAGAGACTGATGAAAAAACTGAATTTTTAGTTATGATTACGAACTTCAAATCTTGTAATTGGATTTATGGCGTTATCAGAAGTAGCGCTTGCTTGTTTAATTCTTACAGTGTGGATGTATAGTCAGGAAAAGTTACTTGCAATGCTAAATCATAGATAAAGAGTAGAAGAGGGTGTTTCCAAGTCGCGATTTTGGAGACACCTTTTTTAATTTTTTAGGAGAGATTGTTCATGGAAAGCTCTCACCAATCGGGCTTTTTTTTCCAAAAAGCAGCAGGATAAATGTGAGAGGAATTATCTCGATAGTATAAGCATACTAGTTTATAGAGTTTATCTTTATGCATAAGGGGAATAGAGAGAATGGATAGAATGAGCAGAGTAGGAAAAAATGATTTTGTTTCTGGGTTTGTACCACATCATAACCATGGGTCAGTGGATTATACATCTGTTGAGGGAGGGCATGTACATCAATGTCTAGATGTAACATCTCCGCCTATTAAGACACAAGAGGGAGGGCATATACATTATACAGAAGGATATGTTTTGTTCGAAGATGGACATACACACTATTACAAGGCGTACTCAGGACCAGCAATTCCAGTTGGAAATGGGATGCATGTTCACTATTACGATTTTTATACGACGGAAGACAATGGACATAAACATCGCATTAAGGGCGTAGATGAGCCTGCACCGGGTGATAAATAAAGTGAAACTTCCGTTCGGAGATGCTTTTTCTCCGAATGGTTAGTTGAACCAATCGGGTTCTTACAAGCAGTTCCTCTTCTCGCAATTCCCATCTTTGCTTACTGCTTGTTAGAGCGGGATAAAGTGAAACTTCCGTTCGGAGATGCTTTTTCTCTGAATGGTTAGTTGAACCAATCGGGTTCTTATAAGCAGTTCCTCTTCTCACAATTCCCATCTTTGCTTACTGCTTGTTAGAGCGGGATAAAGTGAAACTTCCGTCCTGAGATGCTTTTTCTCCGAATGGTTAGTTGAACCAATTGGGTTCTTACAAGCAGTTCCTCTTCTCGTAATTCCCATCTTTGCTTACTGCTTGTTAGAGCGGGATAAAGTTAATACGAAAAAACCTCTTGCTGTTAAATAGTAGTTTTTTTGTCTTGTGTTTGTTTTTAATAATTAAAACGCAAGCGCCTAATAGCAGCTTCAAAACAGAAGAAATCACTTTGGAGTCGTCTGTTTGGTAAATAAATTAGAATTATTATTTATGTTGTGATGAATAGAAAAAAATAAGATTATTTTTATCGGAAAATTGGCAAGAAAACTCCATCTTCAAAACGTGTAGGGTATAGCCCAGTTTAAGGTGGAGATGAATTGCCATCGCATTTGTAAAAATATTTTCGTAGCATGGCGAATGTATGTTCCTTTTGACTGTTTTGTAGTATCATGAAGGAAAGAAGGAGGTGAACATGATGACAAAAGAAAAAGAATATGCAACCTATCAAATTTGGATCAAGAAAGGTCATAAGTTATACTCTTACTTCCTAGAAATGTGTCAAAACGCAAAAAATCTCTACAATACAACAAACTTCTATATTCGCCAAGTGTATACGGCCTTACGTACTGATAAGTCATTACAGCCACTTCAACAAGAAGTACTTCATACATTACAAGCACATATTGAAATCATGAATGAAAATCAACTGCATGCATACCAAAAACGCGTGCAAAAACAAAAAGAAAAACCTGTGAAAGAACAGAAAGACATAAAATGTAACTTGTTTACATTCCCAACAAGAGAGAAATCGTTTCTATCCTATAGCTTTCTAGATTGTTTGTTTAAAACAATGAAACAACAAGATTATATGAATTTGCCAGCGCAAACGAATCAAGCAGTTATGAAGAAGCTATATCAAAACTGGAAATCATTTTTTGCATCTATCAAGGCATACAAGAAACATCCCTCCACTTTTACTGGCAAACCTCGCATTCCAAAATATATTAAATTTTCTATGACAGAAGTTGTATTCACCAATCAAGTATGTAAACTCCAAGAGAAGTACATTCGTTTTCCAAAAACAAGCATAAAATTAAATATCGGTAAATTGTTTGGGCATATCGAAAATCTGAAAGAGGTACGTGTTTCTCCTGCTTATGGGAAATTCAAGGTGGAAATTGTAACAGAACAATCCGAACCATCACCTGAGTATGTAGACAACAATCGCTATATGAGTATTGATTTAGGGATCAATAACATTGCAACTATCACAACGAATACAGGGGCCATTCCTGTATTGGTAAAGGGCAATGTGATTAAAAGCATTAATCAATATTACAACAAACAAAAGGCTCATTTACTTGGTATTCTTCGTCATGGAAAAGAACCAAAAGAAGGACCACACACGTCAAAGCGTTTAGAGAGACTTCACGAAAAACGGTTTTTCAAAGTAAAAGATATCTTCCACAAAATGAGTTACCACATTGTTCAGATAGCGATTCAACAGGAAATCTCTATGATTGTGATTGGGAAAAATATATCATGGAAGCAAAACAGTGAGATGGGGAAACAACAGAATCAATCCTTCTGTCATATCCCACATAATCTACTGATTGAAATGATCAACTACAAGGCGAAGCGACAGGGCATTATGGTACAAGTCGTAGAAGAGTCATATACAAGCAAGGCATCCTTTCTAGACAATGATGCAATCCCCACTTACGGTGAGGAAGACATTCCTGAGTTCAGTGGAAAACGGATCAAACGTGGCTTGTATCGTACGAAAAAGAACAAACTACTGAACGCAGATGTGAACGGTTCCTATAACATCTTAAAAAAAGCAGTTCCAAAGGCGTTTGCCGATGGAATAGAGGGGTTGTGCCATCAGGCAGCTGTGTCAACTCCACTCGTGTTAAGCATCTCTTGAAGGTGATACACGAGAAACCCTCGCTTCAAGATCCGAAGGAGATAAGTGGCGGGAGTTTTCATAGCCAGACTGAACTTTTATTGATGGTATTTATATATATCTATTCATAAGAATGGAGCTAGAATAATATTTACTGGAGGGATTGAAAATGAATAGGATACATCCTGATACGGGTGTTACATCTGGAATGTTTGTTGAACGATCATTAAATGAAATTCGTTTTTGGTCTAGAATCATGAAAGAGCATTCTTTATTTCTTCGATTGGGGTTTAGATGTGAGGATACTCAACTAATCCAAGAGGCTAATCAATTTTACCGATTGTTTGAACACATCGAGCAAATTGCACATTCCTATACAAATCAAACAGATCCTGAGCAAATAAAAAGATTTAATTCAGAAGTACAACAAGCTGCAACTAATATTTTCGGATTTAAACGAAAAATTCTAGGATTAATTCTCACATGTAAATTGCCAGGGCAAAATAATTTTCCACTGTTAGTTGATCATACAAGTAGAGAAGCTAATTATTTTAGAAATCGTTTAATTGAATTAAATGAGGGTAAATTGGATGCTCTTCCTGATGCTATTATTAAAGAAAATGTTTTCTTTTTAAGGATTATGGCAGACCATGCTAAATTTATTGGTCATCTTCTTGATCCATCGGAAAGAAAGCTTGTAGATATGGCTCGGAATTTCAGCAATGATTTTGATCAATTGATGTATCAAGCAATTGACTTAGAATCTATGAAACCACAATCTCAAACAGTTCCTCTTTTAGATCAATTCCTGGATCAAAATCGTGTTTCAGTCACATCTCTTCGGGATTTTAAGAAAACGGCACGTGATTTAATTGAGCAATGTAAAATAAAGAGTATCATTCATCCACTATTAGCAGACCATGTTTTCCGTGAAGCTGATAGATTCCTTGAAATAATTGATATGTTTGATGCTCATCTTACAAGCGCTAAATCACAATCTAGGCAATAATAGAAGAGATCTCGGACTGCTATCTTAAAATTATGAGATAGCACCGTATTGCTATCAGCCTAAGAGAATTAAATACCAAAAAAAGAGCTTATATTACTGTAAGCTCTTTTTTATGAAATTTCAAATCATCGATGTTAGCTTGATAGGGTATGAATATGTGGGATATTATGTATTTTCATATTGGAGTGGATTTGAAATATAGATTAATCATTTATAAAAAAGTTGTACTGTTTAACCCCTCGGAATATTTTTGTCTAAAAAGATGTTGTGTAGCTTTTAAAATAAGGGTTAGGAATTTATAACAAGGTTCGATGGGATAGGGAGGATTTACGGAATGAATAAGAGTTTTAAAAAGAGACTTGTGTATTTATTTACAGGGGAACTCTTCGCAGTGATTACCTTTATTTTTCTGTACTTTTTTTATCCTTTAAACCCTAACGGTAGTTATGCTCTAATATATGTATTCTTTATATTAAATTTCGTCTTACTACAAGGGAGTTTTTACTGGTTTGTAAAGTGGAAACGATTAAAAACAAAAAGACCTCTCCTTCCTAATTTTCACAAGTTACTTAGCATACTAAAAAAAATAAATCTTATACTCATATGTATAGCACCTATCATATTTCTTATTGACATAACTATGATGGAACGGATGTCATTTTCTGTATTTTTCCTAACATTATTCATTTATGCATTTGCTATAATTGAGTATATTAACTACTTTCATATTCAATTAACAAATTACAAAAAAGGAAGGGGAAAAAAGGCTTCAATTGCTAAAGAAATTAACAGAATTACAAGTAAAGGTTGATCTAACTTTTTTATAAAAATTCCATCTGTATTCAAAACTGTAGAATCTATTTTGTTTGATCTTTTTTTTATGGATTCTTTTTATTTGCTGTCTAATAATAATTAGTTTCGCCCTTTTTATCAAACTTTTTTACAAAACTACAGATGCTGTTATTTACATTGTCACAACACTTATCGTTTCAATACATAGAAAGAGGAGAGTTCTGTGAAAATAAGATACATGGTTCAATTCGGGATAGCTCTTATATTCTTCATCGTTTCAGCTATTATCATTTGGTATGAAGGAAGTAATTTAATTTGGGATTCATTTGACTGGAAATATTCCGATAAGTTTACAAATTTTGCAAATCTATTTTTTTGTATATGCAGCTAAATTTTACCCTATACCAGTTATTATTATGATTACTAGTTTTGGATATATGTTGCTGTTGAGTGTGTATATTGTTTTGAAAAGAAGACGAATTTCTTAAAGATTGTTTTATCCCGCACTAACGGGCAGTAAAACCCCCACTGATGGAAGTTTCACTTTATACTCCTTTTGTCGTACTGCGTTCTAACTCTAATGGGGGATTTTAAGAAGCATATAGCTATTTTATAGTTGTAGATGAAAGTACTCTTGAATTCATAGAGGGAGGAATTCATATGAAAAAATGGGTTCAGTTTAGAATAGCAAGACCGACAGACAAACTTGAAGAAGTAATTAAGTTTTACGAAGAAGGATTGGGGTTAAAACGCATAGGCGAGTTTCACAATCATGAAGCCTATGATGGGGTAATGTTTGGATTACCTGGTGTAGAATATCATTTAGAGTTTACAAGGCATATTAATGGAAGTCCATGTCCTGCTCCAACAAAAGATAACCTACTTGTATTTTATTTTCCTGATAAAATTGAAATCGAAAAAATAAATTATAGACTAAATACAATGGGATATTATGAAGTTGAGCCGGAAAATCCTTATTGGGAAGAAAAAGGAATTACAATAGAAGACCCTGATGGATGGAGAATTGTACTCATGAATACAGAGGGGCTGCGCTCCCGCGATTAAAGCCGTGAGCTCATTAACGGAGTAGGGATTCTATATATTACAAAATTTATAAATTTTAATTGTTATTAAAAATTGAGAACGATTATTTTGTTTATAGTTTATAGGTTTACATCAAGTTTCTTCCTTTCTCCTTAGCATATCCCCTTAAATTTCATTCATAAAATAAAAAATTCTTAATACAATAAACCAAATCCGTTCTTTTTCGAAAGGAGGGGTGGGAGATGAGCCGCACAATTAAAATCGATATTACAGACAAGGTAGTAGCGAAATTTAAGACAGATTATTTGGAATTATACTCTAATAAATTTATGATTGGTAAATTTTATGTCTATACTGAAGAGAAGCATTACGTATTAGAAGATGGCTATTTATATGAAGATGGAAAGTTTTATCGCATCATTGATACGCGCCGAGATAATAGTCCAGCAGTAGAAGGTTGTGACTTAGGATGGTGTTAATGTGATTCGAGTAAAGATCTTTGATGAAAGTCATGAAAAGGATTTAGAAGAGTCTATAAATGCCTTTTTGAAGAAGATGGATGAAGAACAAATTGTAGATATTAAATACCAAGTATCAGTTTCAAATAATGATGAAGAGAGTCAAATCTATTGTTTTTCGGCGATGGTTGTATATCGCTCTTAAATACAAAAAGACGACGAGAAGTCGTCTTTTTTGTATGATAACATCGATATAACGGCGGAACTTTCTCATATATCGGCGCTTTTTAGAATATATCGACCATTACATACGATATAAAGACTGTTCAACAATACACGACAGGAATAGGTTCTGGAAATAAATAAAAAGGCTGGCAAAACGCCAGCCTTTCTAATATGGATTTTACTTATTTACAGCCTTGTGCTGGGGGGCTGCTGCACCCTCTTGATTTTGCTTTAAGAAGAACCATGCAATGAGTAAACTCATAACAGCTAATATAAACGTTCCACTAAAGATCATATGAATACTAGAAGCTAATACTTCTTGTGATCCTGATACGGCACTTCCGTGTTCTGGCGTTACTAAGTTTACATTTCCTTCGCCGGCACTGTGAATCATTGTATTGAAGATCGTTCCAAATACAGCTGATCCTAGCGTTTGGCTAAATGTGTTAATAAATGTATTTAAACCGACCGCTGTTCCACGTTTATTTGCAGGAACAGAAGCTTGAATTGTGACCATATAGATTGGTGTCACAAGTCCCATTCCTAAGCCGAACATACCCATTGCGATGTAGATGAGAGCTGGATGCGAGTGAGTAGACAATGTGAACAATAGGAATGTAGCAACTGATAAAATGCTGCCGCCAAGTAAAATAATTTGTTTTGTTTGTAATCGGCCAACTAAGTTACCAGATAGCATGGCCCCAACTGTCCAAAGGACTGGAATTGGCATAAGAATCAAACCAGCTTCTGTTGCATTTTTTCCTAATACGCCTTGGGTCCAGATTGGAAGATACATTGTAATACTAATAATCATACCACCAGCAATTAACGTTAATGCGTTAACAATAGATACCGTCCGATTTGAGAAAAGATCTAATGGAATTAATGGTTCTGGTGATTTTTTTTCTACGAGTAAGAAAATGATGAATGCGACAACCGCAAATAGCAGCAGGCCAATAATGGTGATATCTCCCCAGTTTTGATGCTGACTTCCTGTTAATAGTGCATAAAGTAAGGCAATTGTACTAAGTGAGAAGATAACAGCACCCGGATAATCGATATGCTGTTTTGCTGGCGTGATGGATTCTTTATAAGAAATCATAATCATCACACAGGCAATAATGCCAAATGGAATGTTTAAGAAAAAGATATAACGCCAAGATAGTGAATCTACTAAAAAACCGCCAACTAACGGTCCAATAACACCGGATACACCCCAAACAGCACTCATCCATCCTTGTGCTTTTGCTCTGTCTTTTGCTTCGCTGTATAAGTCACCAATAATTGTCATTGTAATTGGCATGACAGCTCCTGCACCTAACCCTTGCAGAGCACGGAAAAGAATTAATTGTCCCATTGACGTTGCAAGGCCGCATAATGTAGAGCCGATTAAAAAGATGGTTGCACCAAT
This sequence comes from Bacillus pseudomycoides, assembly GCF_002582035.1. Lineage (GTDB taxonomy): Bacteria > Bacillota > Bacilli > Bacillales > Bacillaceae_G > Bacillus_A > Bacillus_A pseudomycoides_B. The sequence continues at coordinate 23,237 of NZ_NUQE01000034.1, read as the reverse complement.
TAATAGTACTTTTTTACGGCCAAACAAGTCTGCTAGCTTTCCGTAGATCGGTGTTGATACAGCGGTTGCTAACATATAAATCGCATATACCCAGCTTACAAGTTCTACACCTGACAGTTCGCTTGTAATGCGAGGTACTGCTGTGCTAACGATTGTTCCTTCAACAGCGGAAAGAAACGTCATTAACATTAAAGATATCATTACTTTTTTTCTCATCTGTTTTCCCCTTTGTTTCTTTATACTGATATATCGGTTATTTTACAATATCCGACATTTTTTACTATTACATGTTAGCATTTTGCCCCGCAGTCATTCCAGCAATTCGGCCTGTAACAAGTGCAGAAGTAATATTATATCCGCCTGTATAGCCGTGAATATCAAGAACTTCTCCGCAGAAATATAAGCCGTTCATGAGTTTTGATGACATTTCTTTCGGATTAATTTCTTTTACAGAAACACCGCCGCCTGTTACAAATGCTTTTTCAAGGGGCTGCGTTCCATTTACGGTAAAGGTAAATCCTTTGAAATCTGCAGCAAGAGCTCGAATTTTTTCGTGAGAAATTTGTCCGCATTGCTGACTGCCGTCAATTTCATTTTTTTCTAATAGGAATAAGAAATAACGTTCAGGTACATAACCTTTCAGTACATTTTTTAATCCTTTTTTCGGTTCTTCTTTTATTTGTTTCATCATGCGCTGGAAGAGTTGTTCACTGTTCTCATCCGGCAACGCATCAATGCTCATTGTTACTGTGTTTGTTTTGAATTTTTTCATCGTTTTCACAACAAACTGACTGCAGCGAAGAGCAGCTGGTCCAGACACACCGAAGTGAGTAAAGAGCATATCCATTTTGTGAGAGATAACAGCTTTTCCTTTTGGATTTAACACGCTTAGCTCTACATCACGTAGTGCTATGCCTTGTAATGTACGGTCACGAATAAATGGTTCATTAGAAAGGATCGGTACCTCAGTTGGGAATAGTTCTGTAATTGTATGACCAGCTTTTTCAGCCCAAGCATAGCCATCACCAGTTGAGCCTGTGTGCGGTACAGATTTACCCCCAACAGCGATTACAACATGATTTGTTTCAAGAACTTCTCCGTTTTGCAGAATAACTGCTTTTGGTTGCCCATTTTCATACTCTACTGTTTTGACAGGAAGATTGGTACGAATCGTAACGCGCAGTTCCTTTAAGCGTGTTAACAAAGCATCGACTACTGACTGTGCTTTATTCGATACTGGGAACATGCGACCGTGATCTTCTTCTTTTAATTTCACGCCGAGCTTTTCGAAAAACTGAATAATATCTTCATTATTAAAAATAGAAAACGCGCTATATAAGAAACGCCCATTTCCAGGGATATGTTTTACAATTTCATCAAGCGGGAGACGGTTTGTCACGTTGCAGCGTCCTCCACCAGAAATCGCAAGCTTTCTTCCCAACTTATCGCCTTTATCAAGAAGTAAGACGCGTGCACCTTCTTCTGCAGCTCCGATTGCTGCCATTAATCCGGAAGGTCCTCCTCCGATGACAATTACATCATAATGCATATAAATCGACCTCATTTTCTTATTTTGCTGCATTCAAGAATATCACGTTTTCATAGAAAAGAAAAATGAGGGAAGGTACTGTTTACATGAAAAATTATGGTACAATACAGAAGTTGAGTTCAGCGTTTTGAATGATGGAGGAGGATTTTTTATGTCCGATTCAAAATTTTTACGCGGAACGCTTATTGTGACGCTTGGAACATTTTTAGTAAAGTTCCTCGGTATGATTTATGTCTTTCCGTTTCATGCGTTAGTTGGTACAGAAGGCGGGACGCTGTATACATATGGATATATTCCATATACAATCTTTTTAAGTATTGCAACGGCAGGAGTGCCGCTTGCAGTATCGAAGTTTGTTTCGAAGTATAATGCGCTTGGAGATTATAAAACGAGCCGAAGAATGTTTCGCTCAGGTATGATTATGATGATTGTGAGCGGAATTCTTTCCTTTTTAGTATTGTATATGTCAGCGCCGTTATTTGCTGAGGCAATGCTAGGGAAACAGAGTGTACATAGCAGCTTAGAAGATGTAACAATGATTATTCGCCTGGTCAGCTTTGCGCTTATTGTTGTACCAGCAGCGAGTTTAATTCGTGGCTACTTCCAAGGGCACCAATCAATGGGACCTACAACAGTGTCGCAAATTATTGAACAAATTATTCGTATTGTATTTTTACTTGCAGGTAGTTTTATCGTAATAAAAGTATTGAAGGGTTCGGTCGCAACCGCAGTTGGTGTGGCGACGTTTGCGGCGTTTGTTTCCGCCGTCGGGGCATTAGCAGTGCTCATTTGGTATTGGATGAAGAGAAAGCATCATTTAGATCAATACATCATCAATCAAACCGTACCAGAATCAACAGTTCGTACATTTGATCTATTTAAAGAGCTGTTTGCTTATGCGATTCCTTACGTTGTAGTTGGATTAGCGATTCCGCTTTATCAGCAAATTGACGCGTTAACATTTAACTCAATTATGCAAGCAATTGGACAAGGTGATATTGCAGAGCGTGCTTTCGGTATTTTTACGATGTGGACACATAAGTTAATTATGATTCCAGTATCGCTTGCAACGGCGTTCAGTTTAACGCTTGTACCAGCGATTACAAAGTCGTTTACAGAAAGGCAGTTCCGTTATTTAAACCAGCAAATTACACAAACGTTTCAAGTGAATATGTTTTTAACATTACCAGCTGTCATTGGAATTTCCACTTTAGCGTATCCAATTTATACCGCCTTTTATGAAGCCGATCCGCTCGGCGGAAAAATATTAATGTGGTATGCACCAGTCGCCTTATTATTTGCGCTATTTACAGTAACAGCGGCCATTTTGCAAGGAATTAATCAACAAAAGCATGCAATCATTGCACTTGGCATGGGAATTATTTTAAAATTCTTATGCAACGTGGTGTTCATTCGTTATTTTGGAACAATAGGTGCGGTCGTAGCAACAGGTGTAGGGTTCTTCGCATCCATTTGGTATACAAATAAACAAATTCGAAAGTATGCCCAATTCTCATTTGAACTTGTATATAAACGAACGTTCCAAATTGCAGTGTTAACAGTTGCGATGGTGATTGTTGTAAAACTATTATTATGGATTCTTTCTTTTATGCTTCCATATGAGACAAGCCGTTTTGCGGCATTGGTTACAGTAGGCATTTGCGCAATAGGAGGAGCGGCTGTATATGGATATTTAGGATTTCGTACAGGCGTAATCGAGCGAGTACTTGGCGGTGAATTTTTAGAGAAGATTCAGCGTAAACTTGGTAGTAGATTGAAAATTAAAGTGAAAGCTAAAGGGGCGTAATCGTACGCCTCTCTTTTTCTGAGTATAACAAGAAGGTGTGAAACGATGAGATTAGATAAATTATTAGCAAACATGGGCTATGGTAGCCGCAAAGAAGTGAAAAAGTTATTAAAAGAAGGCGTTGTAAAAATAGATGGCGTACCGGTGAAAGATGCGAAATATCATGTGAATGTGGAAGAAGAAGAGGTTATGATTCATGGTGAAGTAGTAGAGTATAAAGAATTTGTGTATTTAATGATGCATAAACCTCAAGGCGTTATTTCTGCAACAGAGGATGATAATCATGAAACGGTTGTTGATCTATTAGAACTAGAAGATGCGATTTTTGATCCATTTCCAGTAGGAAGACTTGATATTGATACAGAAGGTTTTCTTTTATTAACGAATGATGGAAAGCTAGCGCATCAATTGCTTTCTCCGAAAAAGCACGTGCCGAAGAAATACTTTGCAAGAGTAGCGGGAAAAGTGACTGAAGAGGATATTGCAGCGTTCAAAAAAGGTGTTATTTTAGATGACGGATACGAAACGAAGCCAGGAGAGCTTACAATTTTAAAAAGCGATGATGAGTCTGAAATTGAACTTGTCATTACAGAAGGTAAATTTCATCAAGTAAAGCGCATGTTTGAAGCAGTTGGAAAAAAGGTTGTGTACTTAAAGCGTACAGAGATGGGACCTTTAGTGTTAGATGAAGAATTAGAACTTGGCCAATATCGTGAGTTAACAGATGAAGAAGTAGAAATGCTGAAGTCATATCATTCTCAAACAGAAGGTTAATATATTAACCTGAGACCGATTCCAATAACGAAAAAGAATCCCCTTTCTCTGTATAGAAAGGGGATATATATTTGTAAATCAAGTTATATTTGTCACGAGGTCATTCTCACTTTCTTTCCTGTTGTTGTCCACTTGCCGCGGCAAGGGCTATACACGAGTTCATTAAATTGCAACACATTCAGATCGCGCTGTATCGTTCGCGGTGTGATCCCGAACTCATCTACAAGGTCTTGCGTCGTTACGGTGCCTTTCTCATTAATGTACATATAGATAGATTTAATGCGTGTTAGCATACGAGTAGTTGTAGGTTTTATCAAAAAACCACTCCTCTACAAGTTTTTTGACCCATTCAGGAAAGAAGGTCCTTACTTCCATTGTACTCCATATGAAAAAAATCATGCTCTAACTTGCTCAAATTTTACAAAATTTTAACATGTAGTAGAGTTTGTAGAAAGAAAGTTGTTGATATTCTGTTTCTCTTCATCAACTATCGTATAAATTTCTACGGAAAACGTCAAATTCCTGCAAAAAATTTCGAAAAAAATATGAAAAAACTAATTTTTATTATCTGAAATATTTAAATTGTTCGGTATTACCCGTTTCCTTGCTGGCATAATAAGAAATCGTTTGCTATGATGAAAGAGAGAATAGAGAAGAAGGTGAAGGTATGGCAAACATAAATTGGATGCAAGAAGTAGAGAAACGAAAAGATGCTCTTATTCAAGACGTACAGCAATTTTTACAAATTAAAAGTGTATGGGAAGAAGAGACGGCAAAAGAAGGCGCACCGTTTGGTGAAGGTGTAGCAAAGGCATTATCTTTCATGCTAGATAAGGGAGAAGCTGACGGATTTCTTTCTAAAAATTTAGAAGGATATGCAGGGCATTTAGAGATGGGACAAGGAGAAGAACTTCTTGGTATTTTATGTCATGTTGATGTTGTACCAGAAGGAGACGGCTGGACAACTCCTGCATATAGTGCGGATATTCGCGAAGGTAAAATTTTTGCACGCGGTGCAATTGATGATAAAGGGCCAACAATGGCAGCTTACTATGCAATGAAAATTGTAAAAGAATTAGGGTTGCCGCTTTCTAAACGTGTTCGAATGATTTTAGGAACAGATGAAGAAAGTAATTGGAAATGCGTGGATCATTACTTCAAACATGAAGAAATGCCAACGATGGGATTTGCACCAGATGCAGATTTCCCGATTATTAATGCTGAAAAAGGAATTTGTGATTTATATGTTGTTCAAAATAAAAAAGAACATGCAGCAGGAGAGAATGTATTAGTATCATTTTCATCTGGTCGCCGTTTAAATATGGTTCCTGATTTTGCAGAAGCTGTTGTAACGAGCGAAAAAGCAGCAGAACTTGCAAGTCAGTATGAACAATATGTAGAAGAAGCAAAGAAAAATGGAAAAGCAATTGTAGAAGGAAATACAGTTACACTGCAAGTAAAAGGTATTTCTGCACATGGCTCTACACCTGAACAAGGAGAAAATGCAGGATTAACACTTGCGAATTTCTTAACGACAATCTCTTTAGATGAGCAAGGTGCAGCATTTGTTAGCCTAGCAGCGGAAACATTCACAAATGATACGCTTGGGAAAAAAGCTGGCATTGCTTATGCAGATGAGATTACAGGGCCATTAACAGTAAACGTTGGTCTTCTTTCTTATACGAAAGAAGAAGGCGGTAAACTAGGATTAAATATTCGTTATCCAGTTACAACAAACTTAGAAGAAACGCTGCAAATATTAACGAATTATGTGAGTGCAAAAAACTTTGCTATAACAAATGTATCAGACTCTCGTCCGCATCATGTAGATAAAGATCATGTGTTGATTCGTACACTTCAGCGTGTATACGAGGAACAAACAGGCGACAAAGCAGAGTTATTAGCAATTGGCGGCGGTACATATGCACGTTCATTGGAAGCTGGTGTTGCGTTCGGTCCTCTATTCCCAGGAAAAGAAGAACTAGCGCATCAAAAAGATGAGTATATTGAAATTGAAGATTTACTAAAAGCGACAGCTATTTATGCACACGCTATTTATGAATTAGCGAAGTAGTAGCAACAATACATGAACCGCTCTCTGTAAGGAGAGCGGCTTCTTTTGTATGTATGGAGAATAAGAAGACGTTTCACACTAATAATAGTGAAACGTCCTGCTTGGATGTATTTTGTTAGACAGTTTAACAACAGGCAAAGGAGTTAGAAAAGATGGCGAGACATTATTTTATTGCAGTGAAATTACCAAATGAGATAAAGAATGTGCTGGCGGAGTGGAAAGAAACAATAGAAGAAAGCGCCTCGTTTCGTTCTTGGGTGCATAAAGAGGACTATCATATTACACTCTCGTTTTTAGGAAGTGCTGAGGAAGCGCAGCTTAAAAAGCTGAAACAAGACTTACAGCAGCTAGCTAAAATGTCACGTTTTTCACTTACATTGCAAGGATTTCATACATTTGGCATAAAAGAACAGCCGCGTGTATTTTGGGTGGGAGTGGAAGAAGAAAGGGCTTTGTTCGACTTACAAAAACAAGTGTATATGATATGCGAACAAAATGGTTTTCAATTAGAAACACGTCCGTATCATCCTCATATTACTGTAGCTCGTAAATGGAGAAGTGAAGAAAATTTTGATAAAAATCAGCTTCCATCAATACCGCCGCGTACTTTTGAAGTCGAAACAGTAACATTATACGAAACTCATGTAGATCAGGCGCCGAAGTACGAGGTAACCTATGAAATATCTTTACATAAGGCACAGGCTTGAAAACGTTTTCTGTTTTTTTGAATATACTATAGAAAATGGAATGTCTCTTGGGAGGATGTGAGTACATATGTTAAACATACAGCGTACGTTCGAAGCATATTTAGATGAAATGGATAAAATTACAATTTTACTTCCGCATGCGTACGGAACGAGTAGCATTTTTCATTTAAAACAAGATGCAAATGAATGGGAGCTCTCAATCGACCGTATCACCTCTCTTCCACATGCAATAAAATATGAATGTAAAGTGAGTGAACCAATTACACTGAATCAGTGTTATATCATATATGATGAGCGCGGCGTAGAAACAGATTTGCAGATGGGTGCTGTTATTCGAACAGAGAAGTTTGATGAGTTATATATGTACGAGGGAAATGATTTAGGAGCTTCTTATTTAAAGGATCAAACGAAGTTTAAGGTGTGGGCGCCAACAGCTACTAAAGCAAAAGTTCGTATTTATGAAAGTGCTGATGTGTATACAGATTATGAAATGAACGGACAGGAAAAAGGTGTTTGGTGTTATGAGTTGCCTGGTGACTGGGATGGTGCGCAATATACATTTCTTGTCTGTGTTAATCTCATTTGGCGAGAAGCCGTTGATCCGTATGCAAAATCAGTTTCTTTAAACGGCACATATGGAATCGTCATAAATCTTGCGAAAACATATGTACAAGACCATCAACCATTACCGCCAATGTCTTCTATGACAGATGCCATTATTTATGAGGCACACATTCGTGATTTCACAATTCATCCTAATAGCGGTGCAAGGAATAAAGGAAAGTACCTCGGTTTAGCGGAAGAAGGAACAGTAGGAAAAGGTGGGACGTTAACAGCTCTTTCTTATATAAAGGAATTAGGAGTTACACATATCGAACTATTGCCTATTCATCATTATGCCGGAGTAGATGAGGAGCAGCCGTTCAAAACGTATAATTGGGGATATAATCCGTTATATTACAACGTTCCAAATGGCAGCTATGCAACAAATCCGATTGATCCTTACAACCGAATTGTTGAATGTAAACAAATGATTCAAGCACTTCATCGAAATGGCCTACGCGTTATTATAGATGTTGTTTATAATCATGTGTATGAAAGAGAAACATCTTCTTTTGAAAAGCTTGTACCAGGATATTATTTTCGGCATGATGAGAATGGGATGCCGTCAAATGGGACGGGTGTTGGAAATGACATTGCATCAGAGCGTAATATGGTACGTAAATTCATTGTTGATTCGATATTATATTGGTTAACAGAATACAATGTGGACGGATTTCGTTTCGACTTAATGGGTATTTTAGATGTCGATACGATGAATGAAATTCGTGAAAAAACCAATGCAGTGAAAGAACATGTAATATTACTAGGTGAGGGGTGGGATTTACAAACACCGCTTGCTGCTGATAAGAAAGCAACACTGCAAAATGCAATCAAAATACCATGTATTGCTCAGTTTAATGATCAATTTCGAGATGGAATTAAGGGAAGCACATTTGACGTGCAAAAAAGAGGCTATGCTCTTGGGGAAACAGCAAATAAAGAGCATATCCAATATTTACTTACAGGAAGTATCCCTTATTTAAAATCGTCTAGTTTATTTCAAGAACCTGTACAAAGCATTAATTATGTAGAATGTCACGATAACATGACAATGTGGGATAAGATTGCAGGCAGCGGTAAAGAAGAGGAAAAGTTGCAAAAACGTCGTCACCGCCTTGCGACGACAATGTCATTATTAGCACAAGGTATTCCGTTCTTACATGCCGGTCAAGAATTTTACCGTACAAAACAAGGAAATGAAAACAGTTATAATGCCCCGGATTGCATCAATCAGATGGACTGGGATCAAAAAGAGCGAGAAGAAGAAAATGTTTCCTATATAAAAGGAATGATTCGGATTCGAAAATCACACGGAGCATTTCGTTTGGCATCTTCTGCGTTGATTAAGCGGTATATGTCCTTCTTAAATACGGTTCCTTCTGTTATCGCGTATCATTTACAGGATGTGCAGCAGTTTGGGACGTGGAAAGAAATTGTCGTGTTCTTTCATAACGGAATAGAAGAACAAACGGTTTCATTGCCAAATAGCGGTGTATGGCATGTACTTGCAAATGATATAAAGGCAGCAGAGAGTCCAATTTCTTCATTTGATGGAGATACATTTGTAATTGCTCCGATTAGTACCTATATATTGGCGAAAATGTGACGAATCGACCCTTGACGATGCGAATATAATAAATGTAGAATTGACAAAGGTGGCTATTCATATAAGTTGCCAGTATAGTATTACTTTTGTAAAATAAAGTAAAAGAGTGAACAGCTTGTTTGTTTCTCTTTTCTTTCATTTTCATACAGTGAAACAGAATGGAGGGAAACCCTCAACATGTTTTGAAATATGTTGCGGTGTTTCTTTTCGTAACTATAAAAGATAAGGAATTGTTAACGGGTAATGAACATGGAATGGTTGGAACAATTGTTAGGAGAAGAATGGAAAGTTATACCAGCCGGAGGGGCGACAGGAGATGCCTACATTGCGCACAATGAACAACATAAATTATTTTTAAAGCGCAATTCATCGCCCTTTCTTGCGGTATTGTCAGCAGAAGGGATTGTTCCGAAGCTACTTTGGACAAGGCGATTAACGAATGGTGATGTCATTTCGGCACAAAAGTGGCTACCAGGACAAAGGCTAGAGCCAGAAGATATGAAATCTAAGCGAGTTGCAGCATTGCTGAAAAAAATTCATTCTTCTGAAGCGCTAGTGCATATGCTTCAAAAGCTTGGGAAACAGCCCCTGCAAGCACAAGATATATTAGAAGAAGTGCTTCTCACCTTGCAAGAGGATGTAAAGCAAAATGAAATCATTCAAAAAGGACTTCAGTATTTACAAAAGTCCCTCCAGAATGTAGAATTTGATAATCTTGCTGTTTGTCATTGCGATGTAAATCATAACAATTGGTTATTAACAGATGATAATGAATTGTTCTTGATTGATTGGGACGGAGCAGTTATTGCAGACCCAGCTCTTGATATTGGGATGCTACTCCATTGGTACATTCCAAGGGATGAATGGTCTGAGTGGCTTGAGAATTACGGATTAGAACTGACTGATTCTTTACTAAGCCGTATGAAATGGTATGTTATGCTGCAATGTATGATTTCCGTACAATGGTACACAGCAAAAAGTAAGCAAGTAGAAGCAGAATATTGGCTTCAATATTTAATGCAGCTACTCGCTTCAGAATAATTTAAGAAAAACTATCCATTCCTGTAATCCATTGTGACAGTTGTTCTTGATGACCAGAAATATGGCCGTCTAAATCAGAAGAATATTTACCCGATTGACTATAGTAATATACAGCATTTAACATCGTTTTCACCTCATTGCTCACACCATCATTTGCGAGTAATGATTGAATAAGACGTTCTAATTGTTCACACTCAGAAACCGTTCCACAGCAATCAATTTGATGATTGACTAAGATGTCTTTTAAGATTGCCATTTGATGTTCATGATTAAGTGGCATTTTTGACACATCCTTTTCAGTTGTTATCGTAACAATGAAACGAGCGTAACGAATCGCTGATGAATACACTTTGTAGTTTCCATCAAAATAGTAAATCTTATACTTGAAAGAAACGGACCGAGTGCTCGTACGTACTTGGTTTTTTATTTGATATACACATCTTGAAATACAGAGAGGGAGAAACCTATGCGCTTAAGACATAAACCATATGCAATGGACCGAACGAAAGAATATTCGCAGTTTGTAATTGGAAATCCGGAAGAACAGAATGGGAAATGGAAAGAGTTATTTGGAAATGATAATCCAATCCATATTGAAGTTGGAACAGGCCGTGGCCGCTTCATGTACGAAATGGCAAAAGCAAACCCTAATGTAAACTATATTGGAATTGAGAAATTTACAAGTGTAATTGTAGATGCACTTGATAAACTAATTGAAGAAGCAGTACCAAATTTAAAATTAATTAATAAAGATGCAGAAGATTTAACAGTATTCTTCGCGGAGAATGAAATTGATCGCGTATATTTAAACTTCTCTGATCCATGGCCAAAGAATCGTCATGAAAAACGCCGTTTAACGTATAAAACGTTTTTACGCAACTATGAAACAGTACTTGTAAAGGGTGGAGAAATTCACTTCAAAACGGATAACCAAGCATTGTTTGAATACTCTCTTACAAGTATGGCGGAATATGGCATGCTGTTGCCGTATATTAGTTTAGATCTTCACAACAGCGATTTTGAAGGTAACATTATGACGGAATACGAAGAAAAATTCTCAAGCAAGGGAAATCGTATTTACCGCGTTGAAGCAAAATATCGTACAGAACCTACGCAATAATGCGCAGGTTTTTTCTTTTTGAGGGAAGTTGTATAAAGTGAAAATTCCATCAGTGGGAGGGGAGCTGCATCTACCACTGATGGAAAGTTTTTACTACCTATAGGTAGTGGGAGAAAGTGAAGAAGCCGCCCCAAAGATCTAGGCTTTGTGACAGCTTCTTGGAAACAAAAAAGAAAGAGTTAGAGAAGCACAAGAATGCCAATGGAAGTGAAATGGTTCAAAAACTCAATTTTCAGAAAAATATAACGCTTATAGGGTGTTTTTTTCTACTCTTTCTTTATGATTATGAGTTTATCACTAAAAATAAAATAAATCAACGAAAAATAGACAATTTTCTTTAAAATTCGACATTTGTGCAAATTAGCATAAGGCTGTTTATAAGAACTTCATATATCTAGATATTCGCTACACTCCTGCTATTCGTGGGTAGTAAGACCTCCACTGATGGAAGTTTCACTTTACATCAAAACCAGCTAAGCTATTATTAGGTCATATCAAATAAGTGGATATCACATGTAACGCAGAGGAGTGAAAAGGATTGTTTCAGTTAAAAAAAGGAGATCAAATAGGAATTTTTTCACCATCATTGCCAGGTACATATACATCGCCTAATAGATTCGAACGCTCCAAACAGTTTATGGAAAGTAAAGGGTTTCGTATCGTTGATGGAAGTCTTACTGGAAAACATGATGGGTATCGATCGGGAAGTATAAAGGACCGTGTTCAAGAGTTGAATCAACTCATTCGAAATCCCCAAATTAAGTGTATTATGTCGTCCGTTGGAGGAAGCAATTCGAATTCTTTACTTCCTTATTTAGATTACGAGGCAATAAAAAAACACCCTAAAATTTTTGTTGGATATTCAGATGTTACAGCAATTTTATTGGGGATTTATGCTAAAACAGGTATTCAAACATTTTATGGGCCATCCTTGATTTCGTCATTGGGAGAATTTCCTCCGTATGTGAATGACACATTTTCATCTTTTGAAGATGTGCTAATAAAAAGTAAAGCACTTCCATATGAGTATCCACTATATCCTTTTTGGACAGATGAGCAATTAAATTGGCAGACACAAAATCACTCCAAAAAAAGTTATCCGAATGAATGGATTTGTGTAAAAGACGGTATAGCAACAGGGCGGCTAATAGCTGGAAATTTAATGACAATGTTAAGTATATGGGGAAGTCCTTATATGCCTGTTATTCATAAGGGAGATATTCTAATGATTGAAGACTGTAAAAAAACAGCAGCAATCGTTGAAAAGCATTTTAGTTTCTTAAAAATAAATGGTGTATTCGACAAGGTTAGTGGCATTATCTTAGGAAAGCATGAACAGTTTGACGATCAAGGAACAGGGTTAACACCATATGACATTTTACTCGAAGTAATCGGGGACACTGGCATCCCAATCTTAGCGGATTTTGATTGCTGTCATACACACCCTATTGTAACAATGCCAATTGGAGCAACTATCGAATTAAATGCAACGCAGAAAACAGTTCGGATTTTGAGATTTTAACTTTATTTTAACAGAAAAAATATGCTGCGATGGGACAAGTCAATCATTACAGAAATGTAATCTTGCTGTCACGTAAATCGATAACAAATCACACGCAAAACTTTTATGATACAAACAGAGAATATATTGTAAATGGACAGAAAAGGTGTGATTGATTTGAAAAAATATGTAATAGGGATTACTTTGTTTATGCTATTATTTTCTGTATCTTCAATGGTAGTTCTAGCTGTTGCTGAAAAAAATGATTCATTAAATATTAAAAAATGGGGAACGAAAGAATATTATGTTCAAATCACAGAGAACGGAAAAGAAGAACCTTGGCAAGGTGATGATGGAGAAAAGCACACTTCGTATTGGTACACATTGAAAGCATATGATGAGAAAGGGAAGGAAGTAACCGTTAAATTCTTCGCAAATAAAAACCTGAAATTACATGCATTTCTTCGAGTGTATGTAAATGGTGAATATCCTGACAAAACGCATAAAATTCAAAGCTACGAAGAGGTAACAAAGAATGAATTACCTGTAAAAGCAAAAGAAATGTTAGGTGTAAAATAATATAAAAAAGCAGTCCGTATTTATGTAGAAAAAACGCTATTCTTTTTGTAGAAATATAAAAAGAATAGCGTTTTTTTGCCAATCTCCTTTTTTTAATTACAAAATCAATTACATAACTTACAAAATCTATTTTTACTGTTGAAAGCGTTTTAATATTATAAACAAGAACATAAGGGGGTGCCTCTATGGGGATTCAAAACAAAATGGAAACGGTGTCACCTGTAGGTGAAGTAGAAACAAAACAGGAATCACTCGTTTCAAAAATCATGAATATAAAAATCGGTGTTATACCGTTGCCTTTATATATCGTGTTAGCAGCTGTTATTTACGGAGCATCTGTATATAATAAGTTGCCTGCGGATATGATTGGTGGATTTGCAGTTATTATGATTATGGGAATTTTCTTAGGCGATATCGGGATGAGAATTCCAATTTTAAAGAACATTGGTGGACCAGCAATTCTTTCATTATTTATTCCTTCATTACTCGTGTTCTTTAATTGGATGAACCCGGCTTCAATGAATGCTGTGGATATGTTAATGAAAAAATCGAACTTCTTATATTTATATATTTCTTGTTTAGTAGTCGGCAGTGTTTTAGGAATGCACCGTAAAGTGTTAGTACAAGGATTTGTTCGCATGTTTATTCCGTTAGTTGTAGGAACAATTGCTTCGATTGCAGTGGGATTATTAGTTGGATCATTATTTGGATTTGAAATGAAGAGAACATTCTTCTTTATCATTGTACCAATTGTGAGCGGTGGTATCGGAGAAGGTATTTTACCACTTTCCTTAGCTTACAGTGAAATTTTACATCAATCATCAGCAACATTTGTATCGCAGCTTATTCCAGCAGCGGTTATCGGAAATATGTTTGCGATTGTAGGCGCTGGATACCTGAAGCGATTAGGTGAGAAAAAACCAGAGCTTAGCGGTAATGGTATGCTGGTGAAAACAGGTGATCAAGATGAATTATTAAAAGAACAAAATACAGAAAAACCAATTGACTTCTCATTAATGGGAGCAGGTTTATTAATTGCATGTACGTTCTTTATTTTCGGTGGATTTGCTTCTAAATTTATTGGGATTCCAGGGGCAATCATTATGATCTTTTCAGCAGCATTTGTAAAATACTTTAAATTAATGCCAGCAAAAATGGAGCAAGGTGCATATCACTTATATAAATTTATTTCGACAAGCTTCACGTGGCCATTAATGGTTGGTTTAGGATTGCTATACATTCCATTAAAAGATGTAGCAGCTGTTCTTTCATTTGGATATGTTGTTGTGTGTGCATCAGTAGTAGTAACAATGATAGCGTCTGGTTTTCTTGTTGGGAAAGTTATGAAAATGTACCCAGTTGAATCTGCGATTGTAACAGGATGTCATAGCGGATTAGGAGGAACTGGAGATGTTGCGATTTTATCAGCTTCAAACCGTATGGAATTAATGCCGTTTGCGCAAATTTCAACGCGTTTAGGCGGAGCTGCTATGGTTGTGACAGCATCAATTTTATTAAAAATGTTTTCGTAATGTATGCAGACAAGCTAGCTATGTAAGGACGTAGCTAGCTTGTCAAATTAGGAGGAGATTATTTCTATGTTAGAGAGTCAGATTAAGGAACGTTCGTTATTACTTCATAAAGAATTAGTAGGAAAAATTGAAATTACAAGTAAAGTAGAAGTGAATTCAGCTGATGATTTAAGTTTGACGTATACACCGGGTGTAGCGGAATCTTGTAAGGCGATCGCGGCGGATGAAGAAACAGCTTACGATTATACAGCACGAGGTAATATGGTTGCTGTTATTTCGGATGGAACGGCAGTACTTGGATTAGGTAATATTGGACCGAAGGCAGCTATGCCTGTTATGGAAGGAAAAAGTATTTTATTTAAAAAGTTTGCGAATGTAGATGCATTTCCGCTTTGTCTTGGAACGACTGATGTAGATGAAATCGTAACCATTGTTAAAAATTTAGAACCTACATTTGCAGGAATTAATTTAGAAGATATCGCAGCACCGCGCTGTTTTGAAATTGAAAGACGTTTAAAAGAAGAAACGAATATTCCGGTGTTTCATGATGATCAGCACGGAACAGCAATTGTTGTGTTAGCTGCGGTTATTAATGCGTTAAAAGTTGTAAATAAAACGATGAATGAAGTGAAGATTGTCATTAATGGAGCTGGTTCTGCAGGGATTGCAATTGGTAAATTATTATTAAAAGCAGGCGCACAGCATATGACATTAGTAAGTTTAGAAGGCGTTGTTTGTGAAGGAGAGTCATGGATGAATCCTGCACAAATTGAGATTGCGAAAGAAACAAATCGTGAACTTGTGCGTGGAACATTAAAAGAAGCGATTGACGGTGCAGACATTTTTATCGGTGTATCTGCTCCTAACGTACTAACAAAGGAACTCGTAAAAACAATGAATGAAAATCCAATTGTGTTTGCAATGGCGAATCCTGTGCCGGAAATATTCCCAGAAGAGGCACTAGAGGCTGGAGCAGCTGTTGTTGGAACAGGACGCTCTGATTATCCAAACCAAGTGAACAATGTATTAGCATTTCCAGGTATATTCCGCGGTGCATTAGATGTCCGTGCAACAGATGTTACAGAGGAAATGAAATTAGCTGCGGCGTATGGAATTGCTAACATTATTACGGATGAAGAACGAAATGCAAATTACGTCATTCTAAATCCATTAGATAAAAGAGTCGTACCAAGTGTAGCAGCTGCGGTAGCAAAGGCAGCTATTCAATCAGGAGTGGCGCAAATCACAACGATGCCAAACTATTCTATAGAACAATAAAGTGAAACTTTGAATGGAGATTTCACTTTATAATTTGTTGTTTTCTTGGCTTGTTAAATTAAATAGGTATCTATTGCCACGCATGGATATCTTTTTTGTTCGTTTAAAATCACCACTAGTATAATCTTGGGAAATAAAGTTTTCTAATTCGCATTCCTTTGAATCTATACTCAAAATCTTAATTTTTATTAAGTGTAAAGAAATCTTGTAACAAAAATATAACAGTTATAATAATCATTCCTAAGTTAAATATAAGAGCTGTTATAACAGATAAGTCTGTAATATTTAATAACACGATACAGATTGAAAAAATTGATGCAATAAAAGGAATGATTTTTCTCGTTCCTGATATCACATACCCTTTACTTTCCTGAAGATATATCATAATTACAGCAATAATTAATAATAAGGGAGCAGTAATAAGGACCCCAAACCAACCTACAGCATCTTCAATAAACCAAGGTAAAAATCGCATGGTTGAGGAGAAGATAAATAGGTTAAGTACGAAAACAAGTAATTGCATGAGAGATAATCGATACATGTTTTTTTGCTTCATAGTGTCAAATCTCCTGTAGTGTAATTTTACACTATTTTAAAAATAATTCAGTTGGATGTCAAGCGGCTTTTCGGCAAATTTTATCCCGTAAAAGCCCGATTGGTTCAACTAACCATCCGTGGGGGATGAAGAACCCCCCCCACGGATGGAAGTTTCACTTTATACTCTTTTTTCTATTTTTGCACCAAAATCTAGAAATCTGTATGGACCTTTCAGAACTATAGTATATTTATATTGGAACTAGTAAAGTAATGTAGATGATTTTACTTATAAAAAGTGTGGTTTTCATGAAAGAGAATAAGTAAATATAGATTTTGCATGTCGTATAGAAGAAATAAGGGAGAAAATAGAGAGATGAGGAAAAGAAAAAACTTGTTAGGTTTACGGACAACAATTACATTGCTAGTATGTACGGTTGTCATATTGTCTTTGCTTGTAACAGATATTTTAATTACTCATCATGTCGAGCGTACGACAGAAGAAAGCCAAGTGGAAAAAGCAAAAGTGATTGCACGTATTGTGGCAAATTCGCCGATCGTAATCGATGCTTTAGCGGGAAAAAAAGATGAATCTGAAATTCAAGCGTATACGAATAGACTTTTAAAAAATACAGACGTTCAATTCATTGTAGTCATGGATATGAATGGGATACGAAAATCTCATCCAGATCCTAAGAAGATCGGCCAACATTTTGTTGGAGGCGATGAAGGTATAGCCTTGAAAGGAAAAGAACGTGTATCAACAGCACAAGGAACATTAGGTAAATCTATGCGAGTATTTGTACCAATTTTTTCTGAAACGAAAGAACAACTGGGGGTTGTTGCTGTTGGAATTTCAGCTAATAATGTGGAAGAAAGGGTTAAGGAGAGTAGACATATTATTTACATTGGTGTTTTTGTTGGAATTTTAGTTGGTGTTATAGGTGCTATTTTATTAGCTAGACATATTAAGAAAATTTTATTTGGCCTCGAACCTAGTGAAATCTCAAAAATTTTAGAAGAGCGGAATACGATGCTACAATCTGTTAAAGAAGGAATTATTGCGATTGATAAAGATGCCAAGATTACTTTAATTAATAACGAAGCGAAACGGTTAATTGAGAAAAGCGGAATCAAAGAAGAGTGTATTGGTAAAGACATTGAGCAGTATATGCCGAATACAAGGATAAAAGAAGTATTACAAACGGGAGTAGCGCAGTTCGATGAGGAACAAAGTCTACATGGGATTACAATTGTTACGAATCGAGTTCCGCTATACGTAAAGGGCGAAATTGTTGGTGCAATTGCAACATTTCGTGATAAAACGGAAATGCGAAAATTAGCAGAGCAGTTAACGGGTATTCGACTATATGCGGAGGCTTTAAGGGCACAATCTCATGAATTTATGAATAAGATGCACGTTGTATTAGGACTAACACATATGAAACATTATGAAGAATTAGAGTCATATGTTAGTAGCATGGTATCAGAGCATCAATATGAAATTGGCGGTGTGATGAAGAAAATAAAAAATCCCGTGTTTGCAGGGTTTATGCTTGGAAAGCTTAGCTATGCGAGAGAAAAGGGGATAGAACTGATTATAAGTAAGGACTCGTATTTACCAGAGCTAGATGATGAGAGATTGATTCATGAACTCATTACAATTGGAGGAAATTTAATTGATAATGCACTAGATGCGGTGGCGAGTTGTGAATATAAGCAAGTACAGATTTCCGTTCAATATCATGATAAATTGATTATTAAAGTTGCCGATACAGGAAATGGAATTCCGAAAGAAGAAGTGGATAAAATATTTGTCAAAGGGTATTCCACAAAAGGTGAAAATCGAGGGTATGGTTTATATCTTGTAAATGAAAGTATAGAGCGCATAAAAGGGAATATATATATCGACTCCGTATTAGGAAAGGGAACGACAATTACAATTGAAATACCATATAAAAGTAGGGATGAGATAGGAAAATGATCAAAGTTTTAATTGTAGAAGATGATCCGATGGTGGCGATGCTAAATAAGCATTATTTAGAACAAGTAGAAGGATTTGAACTTGTTCATATAGCTAAATCTGTAAACGAAGCAGTACAAATATTAGAGGAATCTCATATAGATTTTATACTGCTTGATATTTTTATGCCTGGTGATACAGGGTTTGAATTACTATTGCATATTCGCAATAAAGAAAAAGAAACTGATGTTATGATGATTTCAGCGGTACAGGATATGGCAAGTATTAAAAAAGCACTGCAATATGGAGTTGTCGATTATTTAATTAAACCATTTACATTTGAACGGTTTAAGGAAGCGTTATCTGCATACCGTGAGAAATTTAGATTCATGAAGGAGCAACAAAATATTAACCAATCTGAACTAGATGCATTGATTTTACAAAAAGAAAAAGTAGAAACTTCTGTAAGTAAAGAGCTTCCAAAAGGATTAACAAAACAAACATTGCAGTTAATTTGGAAACAGATAGAATCGCTTCATGGAAAAGCGTTTACAACAGATGAAATGGCACAATTAGTTGGAATTTCAAGGGTGTCTATTCGAAAGTATGTCATGTTTTTAATTGAAATCGAAGTTTTAGAAAATGAAATGGTGTATCAGCAGGTAGGGAGACCGGTAAGTAAATTGCGTTGTATTGATGAAAATAAAATACGGTTGTATATATGAGGCTGTCCCAAAAGGTCGTTGAATAACGGCTTTTTGGGACAGCTTTTTTGATTAAAAATGAACATTTTTTTGTAATTCCAAGCACCCACTATTCACCCTCATCTTAAAATTTTGAGGAACCTAAAGAAGATAGGCGGGGACTTCTTTCAGAAATACACTTAAAAAGTGAAAAAATTTTAAATTAATGATTGACAAAAAAGTACATTTTAATAATAATTAGTTTATAATCATTTTAAATAAGAAATTGTTATAAATAAAAGGAGGCTCCCGTAATGAATTTAAATAACCGCTTAACAACAAACCAAGGTACTCCTGTAGGAGATAACCAAAATTCTCGTACAGCAGGTCGTCGTGGACCAGTATTATTAGAAGATTATCATTTAGTAGAAAAATTAGCTCATTTTGATCGTGAACGTATTCCTGAGCGCGTTGTTCATGCACGTGGTGCTGGTGCTCGTGGTGTTTTCGTAACAAAAAATAGTATGAAAGAATATACAAAAGCAGCATTTTTGCAGAAAGAGGAAACAGAAACACCTGTATTTGTTCGCTTCTCAACTGTTATTCATGGTCAAGGTTCTCCAGAAACAGCTCGTGATCCAAGAGGTTTCGCGGTGAAGTTTTATACTGAGGAAGGAAACTATGATCTTGTTGGTAACCATTTACCTGTATTTTTCATTCGTGATGCAATCAAATTCCCTGATATGGTTCATTCTTTAAAACCAGCACCTAATACAAATATTCAAACACCAGATCGTTACTGGGATTTCATGACGTTATCACCAGAATCAACTCATATGTTAACATGGGTATTCTCTGATTACGGTACACCTGCAAATTATCGTCAGATGGAAGGGTTTGGTGTCCATTCATTTAAATGGGTGAACGCAGATGGAGAGATTGTATACGTAAAATATCATTGGAAGCCACAACAAGGTGTACGTAACTTTGATGTGAAAGAAGCAGAACAAGTGCAAGGAAAAGACTTTAACCATGCAACTCGTGATTTATTTGATGCGATTGAGCGTGGGAATTATCCGAAATGGGATCTTCATGTACAAGTTATGAAACTAGATGAAATGGATTCCTTAGAGTTTGATCCACTAGATCCAACAAAAGTATGGCCAGAAGATCGTTTTCCATTAATGGAAGTAGGTACAATGACGTTAAATCGTAATCCGCAAAATTTCTTTGCAGAAGTAGAGCAAGCGGCATTTTCACCAAGCGCAACTGTGCCTGGTATTGAACCATCTGAGGATAAATTATTACAAGGACGTTTATTCTCTTATCCGGATACACAACGTTATCGCTTAGGCGCAAATTACTTACAAATACCTGTAAACTGTCCATATGCAGCTGTGCATAACCAACAACGTGATGGTTTCATGCAAGTAAACCAACAACCATCCACAATCAATTATGAACCAAGTCGTCATGCTGAAAATCCAATTGAAGATCCGGCGTATCGAGATTCAACTATGAAACTTACAGGTTATGTAACTCGTGAAAAAATTGAGAAACCAAATGATTTCCAACAAGCTGGAGAGCGTTACCGTTCATTCTCTCAAGAAGAACAAGATAACTTAATTGTGAACCTAGCAAATGATTTAAAAGATGTACATGAGCAAACGAAATTGCTTGCGATTTGTAACTTCTTCCGTGCAGATCGAGAGTATGGTATGCGTTTAGCACGAGCATTAAATGTTGATATTTCTGCTTATATGGGAGGAATTGTGAAATAGTGGGAGTGTCTCTCAAAGTGGTTATTTAGCCAGTTTTGTAACTAGTTTTTTTAATTACAAAACTGGTTACAAAAATTACGAAACCTATTTTTATTATCAACTGAGTTGTAAAATTTAGGGAAGAGCATGAGGTAGCCTTTAAGGAGGGAGTCAAAAGGGTTTGGTGAAGAAAGTTTTGAAGTGTTAAAAATGTGCTATCAAATTTGGACATACTAATGTTATGAATCTAAAAATGATAGAAAGTAGTATGAACAAATCAATAGCGTTTAATTAAAAACATTATTAGTCAAACATTTATGCTCAAAGAGAGATGGTACATACGGTACAACTTAAGTGTTCGTGATTTGGCAGAAGCGATGAAAGAATATAAACTTCACAGTTTTTATATTATCATCATCCATTTATTATTTCAATATATTAATTAATGGATTTATTGTTATCTTAACGAAACTAACGACTCTTGAAGAGTGGATGGAACGTATATAGAAATTAATTTTCAAGTTTCTAATCTTATAACAGTCGAAAGAGAAAAAACAGCAACTATTAAGTTGTTGTCATAGTGTAATTGTACCAAAAGCCATCCAAATATATTTTATAGGAGGATGACATGGGTCTATCTTTAAAA
Organism: Bacillus pseudomycoides; assembly: GCF_002582035.1. Classification (GTDB taxonomy): domain Bacteria; phylum Bacillota; class Bacilli; order Bacillales; family Bacillaceae_G; genus Bacillus_A; species Bacillus_A pseudomycoides_B. The sequence goes on along the minus strand of NZ_NUQE01000034.1, from coordinate 1,480 downwards.
AGAGTAACTTCGATTTTTTCAATTATAATGATTTTTATGTTTACTATAGGTCAGAGTTTAATGCCTATAATAGCAAATGCACAAGAGTTAAATACAACAGGACTTGTGGATAGTTTTAAGATTGATAAAACAAATCTACAGTACGGAGAACAGACTAAAATAACTGTAAACTTCAGTGAAAAAAGTGGAATTAAGCTGAAGCCTGGAGACACACTGACATTAACAATGCCTCCAGAATTAAAAGGGTTTAATGGAACGATTCAATTAGATGATTATGGTACTTGTAAAGTAAATTCAGGTACTGTGGTATGTACATTTAATGACAAGGTGGATACACATCAAAATATTAAAGGTTATTTTACTTTTAATATTCAAGCTACTAATGTAGAAACGGATCAAACGAAAGAGGTTGAAACAAATTTAGGTACAGATTTAGAGAAACAAACTGTAACGATTACCGGTCCAAGCAGTGGAAGTGGTACAAATGGGAAGGGACCGTTTTCCTACAAAGTAGGTGATATTCAACCAGACAAAACTGATGAAGTACGTTGGGGTTTGATTATAAATTCAAACAAAGAATACTTAGGTAGTGATATTGTCTTGTCTGATAGTTTGCAAGAAGGTCAAGTACTTAATAAAGATAGTTTCTATATAATTCTTGATAATTATCTAGGCCGTTCATCCATATCACTGCAAGAATTTGTATCTAAAGGTTATGGAACGATTACGTTTACTGGTGATAACTCATTTAAAGTTGTGATTTATAAGGATAAAGGACATGCTACGGCATTTACGATTGGTTATACAGCTGCTATAACGGAAAGCGGAAAGAAACAAGAATCTTTTAAGAATGATTATAAGATTGATTACCAAATTCTATACAAAGATCCGGTTTCTGAGTCGAATAGTGCTGAAGTCAAAAATGTAACATCTAACGGTGGTGCTGAAGGTAACAAGATTCCTAAAGGAACGCTAAAAATTGTTAAGCATCTTGAAGGAAATGAAGAAAAAGTAATACCGAATGTTTCATTTAAGTTGTATAAGGAGTCAGGTGAACAAGTTGGAGATGTACATATAACAGATGGACAAGGTATAATCGAAATCAATAATTTACCACCAGGTAAATATTATGTACAAGAGGTTTCGGCTCCAAACTATATTGATTTTGATCCGCAGGCAAAAGTAGCATTTGAAGTAAAATCAGATGCTGTAAACGGAATTGAGTTACCGATTTCGAATAAAGTGAAAACTACATCTGTTACAGGAACGAAGACGTGGAATGATAACAATGCGAAAGATCGTCCAACAATGATCAAAGTAGACTTACTCCAAAATGGTCAAGTGATTGATACGAAAGAAGTAAGCGAAGCAAGCGGTTGGAAGTATGAATTTAAAGATTTAGCTGCATATGATGCGGACGGTAAAGAGTATAAGTATGAAGTGAAAGAACAACCAGTAGTTGGATATCAATCAGAAGTAA